>JBAUJE010000199.1:0-51703 GCA_049683475.1 Coleofasciculaceae cyanobacterium
GCTATACTAGCTCTGGTTAGAAATTTTACAACTTTTTTACAATTGTTTTAATAACTTCACTTCAATTAATAGCCCCACCCAAGACAGGGTAAGGCATGTGCAGGGTAAATTGTCAAGGGAAGAGAAAAATTCTAGCGCAAGATCAGAGCTACTTCTTTGGCAAAATAAGTCAAAATGACATCTGCTCCTGCACGTTTAATACTGGTGAGAGTCTCCAGCATGACCTTTTTCTCATCAATCCAGCCATTCTGACCGGCAGCTTTAATCATGGCGTATTCACCACTGACATTGTAGGCAGCCACTGGCAAGTTAGTAGCGTTGCGGACTCGGTGAATAATATCGAGATAGGGTAAAGCCGGCTTAACCATGACCATATCTGCCCCTTCAGCAATATCCATTTCAATTTCTTTGAGGGCTTCAGTGGCGTTGGCCGGATCCATTTGGTAAGTCTTTTTATCACCAAATTTGGGTGCTGAGTCTAAGGCATCCCGGAAGGGGCCGTAATAGGCAGAGGCATATTTAGCAGAATAAGCAAGGATACCTACATCTGTGTATCCTTCTGCATCTAAAGCCTTACGAATTGCACCGATGCGACCATCCATCATGTCGGAAGGGGCAACCATATCTACACCCGCGGCCGCTTGGGAGAGAGCCATTTTTACTAAGACTTCGACGGTAGCATCGTTGAGGATAACCCCCTCTTCACTGACTATGCCATCATGACCTTCAGTTGAGAAGGGGTCTAGGGCAACATCGGTAATCACTGTAATGTCAGGTACTGACTGCTTAATTGCCTTAACAGTGCGTTGCACTAAACCGTCAGGGTTGTAGCTTTCCGTACCTGTGGCATCTTTCTTTTCTTCTGGAATTAGGGGAAAAAGTGCGATCGCATTAATTCCCAATTCATAGCATTCTGCTACCTCTTTTAGTAGTAAATCGAGGGAGAAGCGATAGCATCCCGGCATAGAGCTTACCTCAACTTTTTGACCCTCACCTTCGGTCACAAAGACGGGATAGATAAGGTCATTAACACTTAGTTGAGTTTCTTGCACCATCCGACGCATTGCCTCTGTGCGACGCAGGCGCCGGGGACGGTGGGATAATGATCCTTGAGCAAAGAGAGAGGAATTAGCAGCCTGGTTGGAAGAAGACATAGGAGTTTTGTAAATTAGTGAGGCAAGTGAAGTAGATCACAATAAGTAATCCTTTCAAAAAGTTGGGGTGTAATTGCGGGTTTGTAACGAAAGTTCTAAAATGACCGGCCTCTTCACTTAACTTGCCAGGATAGTGCAGAATGCCCAACCTCCTCGGCTAGGCATTCCTGGTCGCTTCTTTGGCTAGTTTTTCGGCTCTGACTGCGCTGATTTCCCTTTGACAAACTAGAATCTCTAGAAGAAAGTGCCTGCCTCAGGATAGAAGCACCTCCCTCAGCTCTCAAGAGGTTTTTCTACAACCTACACAGACTTTAGACACTAATAGATAAGCTCCGCTAACAGTTACAGTTAAGAACCTGTAGCTAATCAAACTGCTGGGAAGTTCAGCACAAACAAGGGCAGGAGAATTTAGCGCTTACCTTTCTTCTTACTCCTGACACCACCTTGACGAACTTTAAAGCGAGGGTCACTCTTGCAAATTACATATAAGCGACCACGACGGCGTACCACTTGACAATCTCTATGGCGATTTTTCAAACTGCCAATTGAGCTGACGACTTTCATTAGTTTACTCCTCTTTTTAGTGACAATACCTTCAAAATTTTAGTTGATTTATGTCTAGGCTAGGGCTTGTGGTGTATCTAGCCCATAAATGGGTCACTGTTTAACGGTCTTTTGCTCACTTCTAATAAAGATACACTAAGTCAAGGAGTGTTTGTACTTACTCAGCCGAGAGCGTTGACTATTTTCAAAGTAAGGAAATAATTTTCTCTACAGCAGGAATATTTACTCATGGCAAGCATTGATCAAGAGGATGATTCTCCAATCAGTAACCAACTATCAGAAATTCAAACGCAGTTGGGTCAACTAATTAACCGCTTGGATGTAATTGAGATGCAGCTTAGTCAGGTTTCAGCTCTCACTAACAAGGTTTCTCAGTTAGAAGATAATTCCATGCTAGTTTCCGATCTCTACAGGTATGAAGGACTTCGTAACTACCTAGCAGCAGGTAACTGGTCTGAAGCTGATGAGGAAACTATTAGATTAATTCAAGATATAGCTGGGCAAACAGACTTAGAGGAATTAAGACCTGATGATCTCAAAAAATTTCCCTGTCATGGATTGAAGGTAATTGACGGACTCTGGCGCACCTATAGTAATAATCGCTTTGGCTTTAGTATACAGTTACAAATTTATCGAAGTGTAGGTGGAAGTATAGATACAACTGTTGAACAGAACCAGGAAATCTTGGAAAAATTTGGTGAGCGTGTAGGGTGGCGACACAATAAACGATGGCGCAAGTGTAGCGAACTTGACTATAGCTTAGAAGCTCCCCTTGGCTGTCATCCCTCAAGATGGTGGAATTCGCCTTATGGGTCGAAAATGACCAATTATTTTTTATCTCGCCTCATGAACTGTTACTTGTAACTAATACGACTTGGCAAGTTATCCCAAATCCGTGTCTAATACCCCCACTTTCAGTACCGGGCTAAATCATGTAGAGACGTTGCACTAAAACGTCTCTACCGCTTGTATCCTAAATAAATTCGGCTATCTCATTGAGAGTGATAGTGGTGGTTGAATTGCTTGCTTAAGCAACTCTGCTTTATCAGTCCGTTCCCAAGGCAAGTCTAAATTGGGGCGACCAAAATGACCGTAAGCAGCGGTATCTTGATAGAAGCGACCACTATGTTCAGCTGGGAGTCGGCGCAGATTAAAGGCTTGGATAATGCCAGCCGGACGGAGCTCAAAATTCTCTTTGACTAGTTCAAGCAACTTTTCTTCTTCAAGTTTGCCCGTGCCAAAGGTGTCTATCATAATGCTGACAGGCTTAGCAACCCCAATGGCGTAACTGAGCTGGACTTCGCATTTTTCCGCCAAACCAGCTGCTACTATATTTTTCGCAACGTAACGGCAGGCATAAGCAGCGGAACGGTCTACTTTGGTGGGATCTTTGCCAGAAAAAGCACCGCCGCCGTGGCGTGAGTAGCCACCGTAGGTATCAATAATGATTTTGCGACCAGTTAGACCAGCATCTCCTTGCGGTCCACCAATGACAAATTTGCCTGTGGGATTGACTAGAAAGTGAGTTTGTGAATCTGGCTTGATATCAATGTCTTGAAAAACTGGTTGCACAACAGCTTCCCAGAGGTCTTCTTTTATTTTTGCCTGTACAGCCGTTTCATCAGTAATCTCGCCGATTGTTGAAGTATGTTGCGTCGAGATCAGAACCGTATCAATTCCTACAGGATGTCCATCTTCATAGACGATGGTAACTTGGGTTTTACCATCAGGACGCAAGTAAGGTAAAATACCATCTTTGCGTACTGCTGCTAGCTGTCTAGCCAATCTATGAGCCAAGCTAATAGGCAAAGGCATAAGTTCAGGAGTCTCATTGCAAGCAAAGCCAAACATCAGACCTTGATCCCCAGCACCGATGGTATCCAATTCATCGTCGCTCATCTCCTCCCTACTTTCTCTCGCCGTGGTGACACCCTGAGCAATGTCAGGAGACTGTTCATCTAAGGCAACCAAGACTGAGCAGCTGTGGGCAGAGAAACCGTTGTCGGAGTCTGTATAGCCGATTTCAGCAATTTTTTTGCGTGCCAAATCAATGTAATTGACATGGGCTTGGGAAGTAACCTCGCCAGTAATTAGTAACAAGCCAGTGTTAACAACGACTTCTGCTGCAACGCGGCTCTGATCATCTTGAGCTAGTAGGGCATCTAAAATCGCATCAGAAATCTGATCGCAGATTTTATCGGGATGACCTTCGGTAACTGATTCGGAAGTAAAGAGGTAACGACGAGACAATGATTAATTCTCCTTGAAAAAGTGGTTAGACAGATGAAGGGCTTAAGGCAATATTCGCAACTCTTAAGAGCCATACTAACCAAAATTTCAGCTTGATGTAGACGCATTCAATGGGGTGAAATTTACTCTGAAACCTTAGTTAGACAAAGCTTTTAGCCTTCTACAGTACACGCATTGTAGATGCTAATGGTTAGTTTAGCCTCAATTGATTCAGTTTTGAGTCAAAAGCACAATTACCTTATTAACTCTTCAATTTTGCCTACTTCGGCGTTAGCCTAGGCATTGAATTCTAACAGTAACTGGCTAATTCACTTAACTAAAATTAAAAATTTAGGACAATGGCTGTGGCTTTGAAAATTGGTTTATTAGGATTGGGGACGGTTGGTACAGGAACGGCACAACTTTTGCTCGATTCCCTGGGGCGTCAGCCACTACTGCAAGAAATAGAAATTTACCGTGTAGGGGTACGCTCACCTGACAAACCTAGAGATGTCCTAATCTCACCAGATCTAATTACACAAGATTTGGAGGCAATAGTCACTGACCCAGCAGTAGATATTGTGGTGGAGTTAATTGGAGGCTTAGAACCAGCTAGAACTCTTATCCTCAAGGCAATTGCCCACGGTAAACATATAGTTACCGCCAATAAGGCAGTAATTGCCCGCTATGGGGATGAAATTTTTGCTGCTGCCCAAGATGCTGGGGTCTATGTCATGTTGGAAGCAGCTGTTGGGGGGGGCATCCCAGTCATTGCTCCTCTCAAGCAGTCCTTGGCTGTTAATCGGATTAGCAGCCTTGCCGGTATTGTTAACGGCACAACTAACTATATTCTGACTCGCATGCAAAGTGAAGGAGGAGAATTTGCCGACATTTTAGCTGATGCACAACGGCTAGGTTACGCTGAGGCTGACCCTACCGCAGATGTAGACGGTTTAGATGCTGCCGATAAAATTGCCATTCTCGCTTCCATCGCCTTTGCCGGACGCATTAAACTGCAAGATATTCACTGTGAGGGAATTCGCCAAGTCAGTGCTACTGATATTGCCTATGCCCAGAAACTGGGGTTCGTGATTAAATTGCTAGCCTTGGCAAAGCGAGGGGAAACCGTAGCAGAGAATCCCACTGGGGAAATGCTTCAGTTGAGAGTGCATCCGACTCTAGTACCTAATCATCATCCTCTTGCTAGTATCAATGGTGTCTACAACGCCATCCTAGTGGAAGGAGAACCCGTAGGACAGGTAATGTTTTTTGGTCCAGGTGCTGGTTCTGGACCTACAGCCAGTGCTGTGGTTGCAGATATTCTCAATATTGCCGCTGTGCTTAAAACAGGCAGTAAGTCAGAAGGGCTACATCCCTTATTGAGTTGTGCCCATCAACATTACTGTGATGTTGCCCCCATGTCGGAACTGATTACGCGTTTCTACGCGCGTTTTCTAACCAAAGATACTCCTGGTGTCATTGGTCACCTGGGAACCAGTTTTGGCAACCATAGTGTTAGTCTTGAGTCTGTCGTGCAGACAGGCTTTCAGGGGGATTTATCAGAAATCGTTGTCGTTACTCACCATGTCCGTGAAGGTAACTTTCGTCAGGCCCTTGCTGAAATTAGTGCTTTAGAGGCTGTCGATAGTATTCCTAGCATCTTACGGGTGCTTTAGTCGTTTACCTAGGACTATTGATTAATGAATAACCGCTGGCTCACTACTTTTTTAGTCGCGTTTCTCTGGTTAGCTGGCTCTGCTATAGGGGCAAAAGCCAATCCTAATGCTGAAAATTCCTGTCCGCAACCAATACTTGAACGCTTAACCAAACATAAGGTTGTAGCAGGTGAAACTTTAGAGAGTATTGCTAATCAATACAACCTCATTCCAGCTACCTTGCTCAGTCTCAATCCTAATTTGAGAGGAGGGGCTGTTTCTATCGGCAAGGAAATCCTTGTTCCTCCTGTTAATGGCATCCTGGTTAGAGTGCCTACGGGTTCTAGTTGGAAAGACGTTGCCCAAGCTTACGGTGTCCGGGCAGATCTTTTATTTGAACTTAATGGCTGTCAAAACCAGCCTCAGCAAGTGTTTCTACCAGGTATTAATTGGTCAGCCCAAGGAAATGCTGCTGCCGATACCTATATAGGGTTTGCCGCTTATCCTTTACCATCAGTGGCACCCACGGGACTAAGTTATGGTTGGTATCACAATAGTGGTAGTGAGCAAGGGATATTTCATCCCGGCATCGATTTACTGGCAGAAGCTGGCACACCTGTACTATCAGTTGAGGTGGGAACCGTCGCCTTCGCTAGTCAGCAAGATGTATATGGCAATTTGGTTGTGATCAATCACCCAGGTGGACGGCAAACCCGCTATGCTCATCTCAACAGCTTGAGCGTGAGAGAGGGTCAGCAAGTTCAGCCAGGAGATGCTTTAGGAGTAGTTGGTTCTACAGGAGCTCCTGATCTTGAGCAACCGCATTTGCATTTTGAAGTTCGCTACAATTCTCCTCTAGGTTGGGTAGCTCAAGACCCAGAATTGCACTTTACCAACAAACCAACTGCACAAAGGTAGTTCAAGCCAAAGGTGACTCAAAAATCTCTCGTTGCAGAGAAGCCTGCTAGGTGAGAAACTGTCAATATTTGCTTGTTAGTTATCCTGTTCGCAAGAAAATGGAGGAAAAGTAACATGACTGCTACGTTATCATCACCCCAATCAATCGAATCCTGGCTGGGAGAAGAAGCAGAAAACCTCCTGAATTACCAGGCAAAAGTAGATAAACAACTATTACATCTGCCAGGTTCTGACTGGGTAGAGCGAATTTTTAGCAATAGCGATCGCCCCCCTCAGGTTCTACGTAGCCTTCAGCAGCTGTATTCGACAGGACGGCTTGCTAAGACTGGTTATCTCTCGATTTTGCCGGTAGACCAAGGTATAGAACACTCTGCTGCTGCCTCCTTTGCCCCTAATCCTGCCTATTTCGATCCCGAAAATATTATTAAACTTGCCTTAGAAGGTGGTTGCAATGCCGTTGCTACTACCTTGGGAGTTTTGGGTATGGTTTCTCGTAAATATGCCCATCACATCCCCTTCATTGTCAAACTTAACCATAATGAACTGCTCACCTACCCCAATCAGAGTGATCAGATCATGTTTGCCAGTGTTGAGCAAGCTTGGAACTTAGGGGCAGTTGCGGTGGGAGCCACTATTTACTTTGGTTCGGAACAATCCACTCGCCAAATTCAGGAAGTTAGCCGCGCTTTTGCCCGTGCCCATGAACTGGGTATGGCAACTATTCTTTGGTGTTACCTGCGTAATGATCATTTCAAGCAAGATAAAGATTACCACCTGTCAGCTGACCTGACGGGTCAAGCCAACCACCTGGGTGTAACCATCCAGGCTGATATTATTAAGCAAAAATTGCCAGAGTGCAACAATGGCTACGGTGCGATCGCGAAAGCTACTGGCAAGAAATACGGCAGAACTGATGATCGAGTTTACTCTGAGTTGACTAGCGATCACCCTATTGACTTAACTCGTTATCAGGTATTAAATTGCTACGCTGGTCGCGCTGGTTTGATTAACTCTGGTGGCGCATCCGGTAAAAATGATTTTGCTCAAGCCGTTCGCACTGCTGTAATTAACAAACGTGCTGGTGGTTGCGGATTAATTTCTGGTCGAAAGACCTTCCAGCGTCCTTTTGAAGAAGGGGTTAAGCTGTTTCACCTTATTCAGGATATTTATCTCTCAACTGAAATAACACTTGCCTAACAAGCTAATTACTTAGAGGTAATAAAAAAGCGCCGGATAATCCCAGGCGCTTTTATTGAGTTTTAAAGTTTAATCTAGTAGGGGTCGAGGTTGAGTTTACTTTTCCTTAGGCTTATCTCAACCTGTCAAGTCAGACTTGACAGACCACTAGCCCTCTAGTGCCGCAGCACCACCTACCACTTCTAGAAGTTCTTGGGTAATTGAGGCCTGCCGTGCCTTGTTATAGGTAAGTGTCAGGCTGCCAATTAATTCAGTTGCGTTATCGCTAGCGTTGTTCATTGCTGTCATGCGAGCAGCAAGTTCGCTAGCGGCTGACTCTTGTAATGCCCGCAACAATTGATTATTTAAATACAGAGGCAAGAGGGCATCTAGAATTTGTACCGGATCTTGCTCAAAAATCATATCCCTGGGTAGGGGTGCGACTTCAGTTGTAACTTTCTGTCTTTCTACTTCAAACTCGCCGCCACGGGTAGTTAGACGAAAGATTTCATCATCTTGGGCTTCTAGACCTTGGGCTGTTAGAGGAAGTAAGGTCTGTACTACTGGACGAGAGCTAATTAAGGAGACAAACTTGGTGTAAACTAACTCAACTCTGTCTACAGATTCTGACAGAAATAGGGAGAGCAATTCATCAGCAATCATCGAGGCTTCTGCTGCAGTGGGAATTTGCTCTAGACCAATATATTTAGCATCGATTGGCTGTTGACGACGCTCGAAGTACTGAGCTGCTTTGCGTCCAGCTATTACGTACTTATATTCGATCCCTTCCTTTTGCAGCTCTTTTGCACGGTTTTCAGCACGGCGGATAACGTTGGTGTTGTAACCACCACAGAGACCGCGATCGCCGGAGACAACTAACAAGCCTACAGATTTGACTTCCCGTTGTTTGAGCAAAGGCAAGTCAGCTTCTTCAAACTGTAGGCGGTTCTGTAAACCGTAGAGAACTTGGGCCAAACGGTCAGCAAAGGGACGGGTTGAGGTAACTTGTTCCTGGGCTCTACGGACTTTTGCCGCAGCAACTAGGCGCATTGCCTCAGTGATTTTCTTGGTATTTTTGACCGTCTTAATGCGATCACGAATTGCTTTGAGATTAGGCATAATTTTATTTTTTGTCAGTAATTATTAGTAACTAGTCATTAGTCATCAGTTTTCTGCCAATGACTAATGACCGAGAACTGATAACCAATTACACCGATACTAGGAAAGTCTGCTTGTACTCAGTAATCGCTTCCTTGAGAAGATGTTCTGCTTCTTCTGTGAGTACCTTCTGGTTCTGAATAATCTCACAATACTTGGCCTTGCTGCTCTTCAAGTATTCCCGCAGTCCTTTAGCAAAGCTGGTAATTTTATCAACGGCAATGTCATCAAGATAGCCATTAAGACCGGCGTAGACAATTGCCACTTGTTCATAGACAGACAGTGGTGAGTTTTGAGGTTGCTTCAACAGTTCCCGCAAACGCTCACCCCGTGCTAGTTGATCTTGGGTAGCTTTATCTAAGTCAGAGGCAAACTGAGCGAAAGCTTGCAGGTCATCATACTGCGCTAATTCCAGCTTCAATTTACCGGCTACCTTTTTGATTGCCTTGGTTTGAGCAGCAGAACCTACCCGTGACACTGAGATACCCGGGTTAATTGCTGGTCGCAGACCGGAGTTAAATAAGTCAGTAGAAAGGAAAATCTGACCGTCGGTGATAGAAATTACGTTGGTGGGAATGTAGGCAGAAACGTCTCCAGCTTGGGTTTCGATAATTGGTAGTGCTGTCATACTACCAGCACCTAGTTCATCATTGAGCTTAGCGGCTCTTTCTAGCAAACGGGAGTGGAGGTAGAAAACGTCTCCAGGGTAAGCTTCACGACCGGGTGGACGACGCAGCAGCAAGGACATCTGGCGATAGGCTTGAGCTTGTTTGGAGAGGTCGTCGTAAATTACTAGGGTTGCCTTACCTTTGTACATGAAGTATTCGGCAAGTGTGGCACCAGTATAAGGAGCCAGGTACTGAAGGGTTGCTGGGTCACTAGCATTAGCTGCTACTACAATGGTGTAATCTAATGCTCCTTTTTCTTGAAGAGTTCCTACTACCTGAGCAACCGTCGATGCTTTCTGACCAATGGCAACGTAGACACAGACAACATCTTCTGATTTTTGGTTAATGATGGTGTCAACAGCGATCGCCGTTTTGCCAGTTTGTCTGTCACCAATAATTAACTCCCGCTGACCCCTACCAACGGGAATCATTGCGTCGATGGCGGTGATGCCTGTTTGCATTGGCTCACATACAGAGCGCCGTGCAATAATACCAGGAGCCATTGATTCAATTAGACGGGATTCTGAGGTTTGGATATCTCCTTTACCATCAATGGGGCGACCGAGAGCGTCTACCACTCTCCCAATCATCGCGTCTCCCACTGGCACCTGGGCGATCTTACCCGTAGCACTTACCGGACTACCTTCCTGGATGTCACGACCGGCACCCATCAGTACAGCACCAACGTTGTCTTCCTCTAGGTTGAGAGCAATGCCGACTGTGCCGTCTTCAAACTCTAACAGTTCCCCAGCCATGCACTTCTCTAGACCATAAATGCGGGCAATGCCGTCACCGACTTGTAAAACTGTGCCAACATTGGAGACTTTGACATCTTGGTCGTATTGCTCGATTTGCTGCTTAATGATGCTGCTAATTTCGTCGGGTCTGATGCTAATCATAACTAGTCTTTTTTGTTTGAAGTAGTTGAAGGTTGAATGTTAGTTGAAGGTTGAAAGTTGAAACTATTTTGAGTACCTACAACCGGCTAGCCTTAAATCCAAAAACTCCTTAGCTGCTCAGGCTCATACTGATGCGGCGTAGTTGCCCACGCATACTGGCATCTAATACTTGTGAGCCGACTTTGATGATGACACCACCAATTAAGTCAGGATCAATTTTTGTATCTAGCTCTACTTGCTCGGCACTAGTCATTGTTTTGACTTTTTCACGTACCGCTTGTTTCTGGTCATCATTTAGTTCGACTGCGGAGGTCACTTCTGCCAAAACCGTCCGATTTAATTTACGCAGTAGTGCTTGAAACTGCTGGCAAATTCCTTTCAAAAACAAGACGCGCCTGCGGTCTACTAAAATTTTGGTAAAGTTCATCATGTAGGGATGAAACTGCTCTCCGGCAATTCTTTGCAGAACAGCTATTTTGTCTTCCCCCTTAATGATGGGATTGCCTAGAAACTCTTCTAATTCTGGCGACTCCTTCAAGAGATTAAGCAGTGCTGCTACGTTTTCTCCGAACTGTTCTGTCAGGTTATTTTCCTGTGCCACGGACATCAGAGCTTCCGCGTAAGGCTCCAGTACTTGGGCGCTCAACAGACTACCTTTCACTATCTACCTCCCATTAGAGCGATGCTGCGGTCAATCAGTTTTTGTTGAGCGTTCTCATTCAATCGCTCTTTCAGTTGCGACTCGACGCGCTCCATAGCTAGGGCTGCAACTCGCTGACGCAGTTCGGCGATTGCTCTTTCTCTTTCTGTATTCAAATCCTGAGCTGCGGTTGCCTTCATCCGCTCAACATCTTTGGCTGCTGCTGCCAAAATTGTCTCTTTGGCTGACTTGGCGTTTTCTTCTGCTAAGGCACGGATTCTTTCCGCTTCTGCCTGGGCTTGCGCCAATTTCTGCTGACCATCTGCTAAGGCGGCGGCGGCTTCCTTCTGCTTATCCTCTGCTTCTCGAATTGATTCTTCAATTTTGGAGCGTCTCTCAGAAAGGGTGTTTCCTAAAAATTTGCGCCCAAAGTAAAAGAGCACTCCAATAATGATGGCGAGGTTAATCAGATTGGTTTCTAAAATGTCGAAATTTAGACCAAGACCGCCTTCAGCACTTTCTTCTGCTACCGCACTAGCTAAAAACGAAAAACTAACCATAATAGCCATATACAACTTCAATGAAAATTGCTAAGCTGACTTTCGTTTGATTTTGCACAAGAGTGTACTTTTAGTACTTAAATTTATTGAGCCATAGCCCAATACTGAGAACCAAGTACACCTTCGTTGATTTATTAATCTGCAAAATCAACGTTTTTCAGCTTAATAAGCTTACTGCTACACCTAGAACAGAAATCCACTTTTGACCCAATTGCTTGGCGATTTTACAGTTTGACTTAATTAAGCTAGCCCGATTGTCTTCTCTACTACTACGAGTAATGTTTGCCGACAGAGGTTTTTTACCTCCTCCGAAGGTGAAGCGAGACTGAATTACCGAAGACTTGGCAAAAGCAGGAGTAAATAACCTAACTTTTGTCTGTTTCTAGTCCCACTGAGATTATTAATTACCAATCAGATAATAATGGGCATCACTTAAAACTAAAGCCAATACTGTTTAGCACCACTCACTAATGAGTCACCCTAACTCATCAACTCCTGGCCTAATAGTTTTTCCAGAATTTGGCGACTTAGAGCATCTACTTCTTGTTCTAGAGATGTCATCGCTTCTGCTTTTTGCTGATCTATTTCCTTCTGGGCTTGTTCTCTTTGTGCTTGTGCTTCTTGCTGCGCTTGAGCCATTTTCTGAGCAGAAGTTTTTTGGGCATCTGCTTGGGCTGCTGCGATTGTCGCTTGAGACTTCCGGCGAGTTTCCGCTAACTCTTGTTCATATTGTTTAGCTAGGTTCTCTGCTTTGCCTAAACGCTCACGCGCCTCTAGCAAGTTAGAGCGAAGATATTCATCCCGTCCGTCAATTGCCTTACTTAATGGCTTATAGAAGACAGCATTAAGCACTGCCACCAAGATGAGAAATTGCACTGCCATCAAAGGTAGGGTGGCATCAAAATCAAACAAGCCCCCTTCTTGAGCAGTAGCTTCGGCTGTTTCTACAGCTAATAGAATTGTCCAATATGTCATCATTACTTTTCAGATCTCAAAGCCTAAAAAGGGCTAGCTACCTATTGAGGGTTGGCTTAACCTTGTCTCTTGGTTGCTAATAGATTTTGCCAGCACTCATGATGGTTTATTTGCCTTACCTGAGTGCTGGCAAAAATTCTACGAGAAGGGGTTAGCAAACAGTAAGACGAGAGCAACCACTAGACCGTAAATGGTTAGTGCTTCCATGAAGGCTAAGCTCAACAACAGCGTGCCGCGAATTTTGCCTTCAGCTTCTGGTTGTCGGGCAATTCCTTCTACTGCCTGACCAGCTGCATTACCTTGACCAATTCCAGGACCAATAGCAGCTAGACCAACAGCTAGAGCAGCAGCAATAACAGAAGCAGCAGCAATTAATGGATCCATGGTAACTTTCCTTAAACTAAACAACAGAAGTGAAAATCCTACCTCGAAAAATCCGCTTTCTTGAGCGGACTCGTGGCAGCAATAGTTGAGCCAAAACTAGGTTATCATCACGAGTGTTTCTAATCACTTTACTCGTGTTCTTCTCCGCCATGACCTTCCATTGCCTCTCCAATATAGGCAGCAGCTAGGGTGGCAAAAATCAACGCCTGGATAGCGCTGGTAAATAAGCCCAAAGCCATTACCGGCAAAGGAATAAACAAGGGAACTAGTAGTACTAACACTGCTACTACCAATTCGTCTGCCAGGATGTTACCAAACAGACGGAAGCTCAGAGAAAGGGGCTTGGTAAAATCTTCCAGGATATTGATAGGCAAAAGTATGGGCGTGGGCTGGACATACTTTGCTAGGTATCCCAGACCTCGCTTGCTGAATCCTGCGTAGAAATATGCCAGGGAAGTTAGGAGGGCGAAAGCTACCGTTGTGTTAATGTCATTCGTCGGTGCAGCTAACTCTCCTTCTGGCAGTTCAATCAACTTCCAAGGAACAAGCGCCCCAGACCAATTGGCTACAAAAATAAACAAAAATAGGGTGCCGACAAAAGGCACCCAAGGACGATACTCTTTCTCCCCAATTTGGTTCTTTGCTAGATCACGCAGAAACTCTAGGGCGTACTCCATAAAATTTTGGATGCCACTAGGAATTCGCTCAATCTTGCGAGTTGCCAAAATTGAAGCTGTGACTAGAATGGCTATTACTACCCAGGAAGTAATGAAAACTTGCCCGTGTATTTTTAGATTGCCAATATGCCAGTAAAGGTGTTTACCAACTTCTAATTCAGCTAGGGGGAAAGAGTGCAGAACGCTTAAACCACTTATCATTTCCATTCCGGAGATTTCCCCAGATACCTTCAAGAGTAAACCACTGCTTTACCGGGAAAGGTAAATCAGCAGGATTATTTTTACACATCTACTGACCTACTACTTGACCTACTTACTTCTTAGAAGATGTAGGTAGGAAGGTGCTTTGCAACACGTAGACGATGATCGCGGCTTTATAGGTCAAGAATCCTAAAAATATGGGCATAACTTGCAGTTTTTGCCATTGAGTGGCAACAACAAATAAGCCAATAAATAGCGCCAAACGATTAGAATTCGGACGCCGTCTCTCTGATCCTAGCCGCTCAACATCTTTGGCCAACATATTTAAGTAAACCACACCTGTGCACGCCCCGATTAAATAATTTAAGGCAATTTCCAGGGAGTAAAAAATCCACACGGAGATAAAAACAATCCCTGTTATCGCTAGTACACACAACAACAAAGTTTGTTTGAGTTGATAGTATTCCTCCATTGAGGAATCAACTGGGTCTGAGGAACTACTCGGTTGATGAGATTCCTCATTTGACGGTGTGGTTGGGATAGATTCGTCTGACAAGTTCACGGTTAGCAGCAGAAGCTAGTCCGGACAGTTGATGGTCAATTAATGACCCTTCCATCGCCCTTAAGCGAGGGATTCTTGCCGGAATAGGTAATCCAAGGCTGATCATAACATGGGGCAGTAACAATACTTAAAAGTTTTTCTGTCAGAGCAGCTCAACAAACTTTTTTGTTCGGAGAATATCAATTAAAAACACTTTGGAACACTTAAAGTTAGACGAAGGCTTTGCTAGTAAACTTTAGTTACGACAGGAGCCTTGGTTTAAATTGGTAAGTACCATTTACCAGTATTAGCCAGAAGGAAATCTTTGTAAGTTGAGAACTCAAACTTCGTTGCTAATGGGCGTTATTGGTTTAATTACCCTCTTTAGCTCTCCGTCCATAGCACAAAAAAGCCAAGTAGAAAAATCGAAAATCCCTGAAATCTCACCCTTGAGAGTTAGACAAAATCACCATCTTTCTCCTAATGCCATAGCAGAAAGTCCAAATCTACTAGAGCAAACCTCTAGTCGTGACCAATTCCGAACTCTAACCACAGTTATTAAGAAGGCTGGTTTAGAAGCAACGATGGCTGGAGTTGGTCCCTACACAGTTTTTGCTCCTACCGATGAAGCCTTTGCCGAACTTCCCCAGGGTACTCTTGAAGAGCTATTGCAACCAGAAAATAAGGAAATACTGGTGCAACTGCTCGGTTATCACATAACTTGGGGTAAACTGACCCGTACTCAGCTACAGCCTGGAGAAATTAAAACTATTGGGGGAGCCTCAATATTAGTAAGACTTGGTACGGACGGTACAATCACAGTCAATAACTCCAAGGTAACTCAAGCTGATATCCCAGCCAGCAATGGGGTTATTCATGCTGTTGACCAACTGATTTTACCCCCAGACCATTTACGTTGAACCAATTTACATAATTAAGGGTGCTCAAGGGTGCAAGCTACTAATTATCATGTTCGGTCAAACACTCGTAGTTTTGGTCAAAATAATTAGTTGTTTCTCAAGCAGTGATCTAACTCCTTCTTTTGCCAACTGCACATCACTGAGAATTTCCCTAACCGTCCGCGGCTTTGGCAAGACCTCTTCACAAGCTTGTAAGAATTCAAACTCTACTTCAGATAAGTGTACAGGCTGATAGTTGTAATCTAACAGAGAGTGGCTTGGCCAACCGTGTAAACAGGGGTTAAGTTCAGGAATAGCAGCTAAAAGTTTTTCTTCAACTGACCAATCTTCTCTAGCTAGGGGAGGACATCCTAAAAAGAACTCATAATGGCTCAATTCTGGATCTAGTAATTCAATTAATCGATAAAGCTGGCGATCGCTTATCCCCTCGGCTCGCTCCATCAACTCTGGATTCTTACCTAAAAGTCGCTCCAAGTTCCAGTAGTGAGGATTAGAGAAGCCGATGAACTCTAAACCTGAGGCCTCAATCAAGCGAAACAGAGTTTCTATGTTATAGTCAACCTCCTGGGGATGGACATACATATCGGCAAAGTTGGCATCCCGGTGATTTTCCAAAGACCAACGCCTTTTGTCTTCTTTGACTAATCGGTTCTTCTCTGGTAGGGAAGAAAAAATTTGTCTTCCCACTTTGACACCATCTTGATAATCTCCTTTTTTACTACCCTGCAACAGAGCGATGGCTTGCTGCATTAACAGTACTTCCCGACGACCCAATTCAGAATAAACAAAAATATGCATCAAACCCCCAGCCGCAAGTTTCCCAGCTAGGGCTTGAATACCGCGAATTGGATCTGGTAAATGATGTAAAACGCCAACGCAGTTAATTAAATCAAATTCTCCGTTGAGCTGGGCAACATCGTAAAGACTCAAATGGTGAAATTCAACGCGATTTGCTCCAGAACGACGACAGCGTTCCCTTGCCACAGCCAAAGCACCGTCGCTAAGGTCAATTCCCACAACTGAGGCTTGGGGATTGAGGTGAACTAAGTATTCCGTTCCTACGCCTGTACCGCAACCAGCATCCAAAATACGGATGTCTTGCTTGGGTGGTTTTTGCCCGGTGCAAAAGCTGTAAGCCGCTAACCAGTTCCAGCGCCAGTTATATCCAGGAGGCGGCTCATCCAATAAAGGCTCTGGAGGAAAAGGATAGGTATCATAAAGACGCTCAACCGCTGCACTAGTATCCCGAGATGCTTCCATAACTCGCTCTGTTTAACTCCACCCCAGAAACAGTTAAGATTGCGTAACAAAACTTATGAGATTTCTCATCTGATCACCTTTATCAACTATGATGACTCTGTGAAACTCTGGATTGTGTTCTATACACTTCTTAATAATAAAGTCCAGTCTGAAAGATCAGAAACGTTTTAATCTAGAGGCTGACGTGGTTTAGCCAGGGCATTTGTTTATTCAAGGCGTTACGGGCAGACCCCTATCTAATTTCCTAATACTAAAAGAAGGGAAAAAAGCATCGGTCATTGCAGCCCTAGTCAAACATAAGTAACTGGCCTAGTCAAACATAAGTAACTGGCATTGTAACCTTAGTCAGGCTTAACACAGTAGCAATTTTTTCGATGGGAGCGTTTGAAAACGAATGAGTGTTAAGGCAAGTGGTGGAAGCTCTGTTGCACGTCCGCAACTTTATCAAACAGTAGCAGTTTCAACAATTATTCAAGCAGAACAACAAGATCGGTTTTTGGCATCTGGTGAACTCAGTGAGCTTTCGCAATACTTCAGCTCCGGGGCAAGACGTTTAGCAATTGCAGATACCATAACCCAGAACTCAGATCTAATTGTTTCCCGTGCTGCCAACCGGATTTTTGTTGGGGGTTCTCCGATGGCTTTTCTAGAAAAGCCGTTAGAAGAGCCTTTACAGGAATTAGTCACCTCTGGTGGCGGTTCAGCCAGCACCGATGTTAGAGATTCGATGAGTCTAGGTCAAGTCACCTATGTTGAGAGTGGCGGTGGCTTTTTTGAAGGTTTACGGGGACTCTTCAGTGCTTCCTCCGGCGGACCTGCACCAGCTGGTTTTCGACCGATTAACGTTTCCCGCTATGGTCCAAAGAACATGCAGAAGTCTCTGCGTGACTTATCTTGGATGCTGCGCTATCTCACCTATGCCGTAGTCGCTGGCGACCCCAGCATACTCACGGTCAATGTGAGGGGACTGAGAGAAGTAATTGAAAATGCTTGCTCAGGAGAAGCCACCTTAGTAGCCCTACAGGAAATGCGTGCAGCATCTTTGGGTTATTTTAAGCGTGATGCTGAGGCACAGAAAATTGTTGCCGAGTACTTTGAGATTCTAGTTAATGAATTCAAAGCTGCCACACCTTCTGATAAGCTGCGGCAACGTCCTTCTGCTGACCAACAAGGTCTACAACTGCCCCAAAGTTACTTTAATGCAGCAGAGCGACGTCCTAAATTTGTGATGAAACCCGGTCTGTCGAGCTTAGAAAAGCTCTCAGTTGTTAAAGCTGCCTACCGACAGATCTTTGAGCGCGACATTACCCGTGCCTATAGCCAATCGATCTCTTATCTAGAGTCCCAGGTTAAAAACGGCGACATTTCGATGAAAGAATTTGTCCGTCGCCTGGGTAAATCCGAACTCTACCGTAAACAATTTTATGAACCCTTTATTAACAGTCGGGCTTTAGAACTAGCTTTCCGTCATTTCCTCGGTCGCGGACCTAGTTCCCGTGAAGAGGTTCAGAAATATTTCTCGATTATTTCTAACGGTGGTCTAGCTGCCTTGGTGAATGCCTTAGTAGATTCTCAAGAATATTCCGACTACTTCGGAGAGGAAACCGTTCCGTACCTACGAGGACTGGGGCAAGAGGCTCAAGAATGCCGAAACTGGGGTATGCAGCAGGATTTGTTGCGCTACAGCGCGCCATTTCGCAAAACGCCTCAATTTGTCACCACTTTTGCCAAGTATGATCGACCATTACCCGATCAACATCCCTATGGTTCTGGCAATGATCCGCTAGAAATCCAATTTGGAGCAATCTTCCCCAAAGAAACCCGTGATCCTAGTAGCAAACCAGCTCCCTTCGGCAAAGATACTAAGCGTATCCTGATTCACCGAGGTCCTGGTATTAATAACCAAAACAGCAATCCTCGGGCAAGGGGTGAGTTTCCAGGTTCCCTGGGAGCTAAAATCTTCCGTCTAGACCAAATACCTGGTGGTAAGGTCAAGACGAAAGGAATTAGCACCAAGTTCTCAGAAAGCTCCACCCAGAAGGTGATTGGTGCTTGCTACCGACAAGTTTTTGGCTGTGACATCTACGCTGGTGAGCGCTCACCATTCGCGGAAACTAAGCTGGAAAACGGCGATATTACACTGCGCGAGTTTATCCGCATGATAGCTAAGTCGGATTCTTTCCGAAAGCGTTATTGGACATCGCTGTATGTAATGAAGGCAGTTGAGTATATCCACCGCCGTCTGTTAGGTCGTCCCACCTATGGTCGTCAAGAAACCAACAAGTACTTTGACATCTGTGCAAAGAAAGGCTTCTACGCTCTAGTAGATGCCATTCTTGACAGCAAGGAGTACGAAGAAGCATTTGGGGAAGATACAGTTCCTTATGAGCGCTATTTAACTCCCGCAGGTTTGCAGTTGCGCTCGACTCGACCCGGTAGCATTGGCGAGGATATTGCTACTAGAGTAGACAAGGAAGTAGCACCACGTTTTGTAGAACTAGGTACAGTTACTGAAGGTCGCACAGAACCCGATGTTCAATTCCGCGTTAATCAAGGTGTTAGCGTACAGCGAGAGCAAACCAAGATCTTCAAGCTTACCGGCACCTTCGATAAACCGGCGGTGAAGAACCTGATTCGGGCTGCTTACCGTCAAATCTTTGAGCGCGATATTGAACCTTACACCGTTAAGGAAAAGTTCACTGCTCTCGAAAGTAAGCTCAGCAACAACGAAATTAACGTCAAGGAGTTTATTGAAGGGCTAGGTTGTTCGGAACTCTACATCAAAGAGTTTTACACCCCCTACCCTAACACCAAGGTAATAGAACTGGGAACTAAGCACTTCCTTGGTCGTGCCCCCCTAAACCAGAAGGAAATCCAAAAGTACAATCAAATTTTGGCATCTCAGGGTATTCGTGCCTTTATTAGTGCCATGGTTAACAGCATGGAGTATGTCCAAGCCTTTGGCGAAGATACCGTGCCTTACCGACGCTTCCCAACCCTACCAGCAGCCAACTTCCCCAATACCCAGAAGCTTTATAACAAGCTGACAAAACAGGACGACGAATTGGTGGTTCCTAGTTTTGAAACAGTGCGAACCCGCATGGATGTCTCCAAAATGCCAATGACGGGTAAAGCAATTGCCGATATGAAGTCGCAAGAGCAAAAAATGGCAATGAGCAAGCCCGATTTCGTTGAGCTAGGTCGCTCTTACCAGCAAGCCGGCGGAAAGTCAATTGAACAGGGCAATAGCAAAGTGCGCCGCCAGAGAGCAAGGATTGTGCGGATGAAACCAGGGATGTCTCAGGTAGAAATTGCACATCTAATCAATGCCATCTACTCTCAAGTGATGGATATCTTTAGCGAACAAGTGCCGCCCGAATATAGGCTGTTTGAGCTAGAAAGTAAGCTCCTTAATGGAGAAGTTTCCGTGCGTGAGTTTGTTCAAAATTTGGCAAGTTCCGATGTCTATTACCAGCGCTTCAGCTTGCCCTATCCTGCGACTAAAGTCGTTGAGTTGCTGTTCCGACACTTGTTGGGACGCTCACCAGCCAACCGAGAAGAAATAGAACACTACAGCAAACTACTAGCTGAGCAAGGCTTAAAGGCAGCAACACAAGCAATGGTCGATAGCGCAGAATACATTCGCTTCTTTGGCGGGGATGTGGTTCCTTATCATCGCTTCCCTAGTTAAGGGTCAACAATTGCTTAAGTCGTTTTGAGGCAACATCTAACTAACGAAGTCGATCTGCTCTGATGGTAAAAACAGAAACTTTATGCCGATACCTTCCAGGGCAGATCTTGGGTCAAGACCAAGAGACTTTGTAGCAGTAATGACAGATAACTGAACAAAACCTATAAACGCGCTTGTAAAGTCAAAGCTGTTAAAAGTAGAGGCTTTAGCACAGGAAACCGGAAGCCTGTGTCATCAATATACAGATTTGATGCAGGTAGTTAAGTCCACCTCTCCTTTGAGTCTATCAATGGCAGTTTTCAGAGGAGAATTTTCTCATGCTTAGAAAGTTTGACTAGCTTTAACTTTTTGTTACTTTCTCAGGCTTTTTCTGGAGGGAATTGCCAGTATTTCAAGCTTGGAGGCATCAAATAGTACCTTAACTACCACTAATCAAATAATCAAAATCTGAGGAGAAATGTTACAAACTATTGCGGACGTAGTAAGAGTGTGAACAATCTATCGCAGAATATTTGCGGAAGGTAGCTGTATGCCTGACCTAATGCATCTCTTGCAAATCCGACGGTTTATAAGCAAATTTCCTAACAAAAATTAGGGATTGGCAGATCGTAGGAGCTGGAAGTTAAGAAAGGCTAAAAACTTAGCACATTAGGGGAAACGGCTCAGCAAGCAATGAGTGTGAATGCCAGTTTAAACACACCTGGTTATATTTTTTTGGAGGAATCCATCGATGAGTATAGTCACGAAATCCATCGTGAATGCAGATGCCGAGGCCCGCTATCTTAGCCCTGGCGAACTAGACCGGATTAAGGGTTTTGTTACTTCTGGTGAGCGTCGCCTTCGTATTGCCGAAACATTGACAAACTCCCGTGAGCGTATCGTCAAGCAAGCTGGCGATGCCCTATTCCAAAAGCGCCCCGATGTCGTTTCCCCTGGTGGTAACGCCTATGGTGAAGAAATGACTGCTACATGCCTGCGTGACTTGGACTACTATCTGCGTCTTATCACCTATGGTGTCGTGGCTGGTGACGTTACACCAATCGAAGAGATCGGTTTGGTAGGCGTCCGAGAAATGTACAATTCTTTAGGCACACCCATTCCAGCAGTTGCTGAAGGTATCCGTGCAATGAAGAGTGCTGCTACCTCTATGATGTCTGGGGAAGATGCTTCTGAGGCAGGCTCTTATTTCGACTATGTGATTGGAGCAATGGGTTAGTAGAACTTCAGCCCTTTTGTTGCTGCATTTGGCACGAAATTTCGTGTCTTTAGGTCGGGTTCTCAGACTAGGTGAAATAAGGAAATCAAAGTTATGCAAGACGCAATTACTGCTGTTATCAACTCCTCTGATGTCCAAGGTAAATACCTGGACTCCTCTGCAATGGATAAGCTGAAAGGCTATTTCCAAACCGGCGAACTGCGGGTACGTGCGGCAACAGCAATTAGTGCTAACGCTGCTACGATTGTTAAAGAAGCAGTTGCTAAATCTTTGCTGTACTCGGATATAACTCGTCCAGGCGGCAATATGTATACAACTCGTCGCTACGCTGCTTGTATCCGTGACTTAGACTACTACTTGCGCTATGCCACCTACGCCATGTTGGCTGGTGACCCATCTATCCTTGATGAGCGCGTACTCAACGGCTTGAAAGAAACCTACAATTCTTTAGGTGTTCCTGTTGGTGCAACAGTACAAGCAATTCAAGCCATGAAAGAAGTTACAGCAAGCCTTGTTGGCGCTGATGCTGGTAAGGAAATGGGTGTTTATTTCGACTACATCTGCTCTGGCTTAAGCTAAGTAAGTTCTCTCAAGACAGTTAATTCTGAGAACTTCTAAGTCGGTTATTTTTCATGAGGTCTGGGAACTAAATCGTGAGTGCTAGCTTGTTAGAGGCAAATCTTGCTCTCCTGTTGCCAAGCAGATGAGTTTCAGCCGTCTAGTATTGACGATTGACTCCCAGTCCTTGTCCTATTCACTGACGCTTAACTTTATCTTTTGTTGGGTTGTTCGCTTCAAAAACCTAATTTCAATTAAAAATTTCTTCATTCAACTAGGAGTAGTAAACAAATGCGAATGTTTAAAGTGACTGCTTGCGTTCCCAGTCAAACTCGGATTAGAACGCAGCGGGAGTTACAAAATACCTATTTCACCAAGCTGGTTCCCTACGATAACTGGTTTTGCGAACAGCAAAGAATTATGAAGATGGGTGGAAAGATTATGAAGGTTGAGCTAGCAACTGGCAAGCAAGGCGCGAATACTGGATTACTTTAAAGAAAACGGTCAAAAAACGGTGCTCCCATTTCAATCCCAGAAGAAGAGATTGAAGTGGGAGTACAACCGTAAATAGGTGGACAGATTTATTTGTGTGTTTGCGGCGTTGGCTATATTCCTTTTGCCTTTTGCCTACCTTCACCAAATGTTAAATTAATTCTGTCCAGGTAGTTAGTAAGTTAATCCCATTATTTAGTTATGACTGCTAGGCAGGATAGGGATACTCACAGAGAAAAAGAGCTACGATAAATAATTGCTGGTGCATACTAAATAAAGAAACGCTTATAAGTTATTAGCTATTAGTGGCTGCTATACGCAACCTGATTTTATTGGTTAACCCTGACGTTAAGGAATGGGCAATGAATGCCCGTTTATTGCGTTGGTTAACCTTCCTTTGGACATTTATTGGCTTAGCTGTTCTCTTTTCAGCTTCCTATCCTGTTGCAGATGCTGAGTTTGGAGATGGACTGTACTATTTCAAACGGCAGATAATCTCGGTCTTGCTAGGTTTGATTGTATTTAATCTAGTGGTGCGATCTCCTCTGCGTTATCTGCTAGCCATCAGTCATTGGTTTGTGATGTTGCTGCTAGGGTGTCTGCTCATCACTATCATTCCCGGTGTAGGCACCACCGTTAATGGTGCAACTCGCTGGCTATCTTTAGGAATCTTTCCCTTTCAACCTTCAGAGTTAATTAAGCCCTTTCTTGTGCTACAGAGTGCTCGGCTTTTTGGACATTGGGAGCGCTTTAGTTGGAGATTTCGCCTACTCTGGCTGGGAATTTTTGCTTTCGTACTGCTGGGAATTTTACTACAGCCCAATCTTAGTACCGCAGCACTATGTGGCATAACACTATGGCTACTGGCTCTTGCCTCAGGCTTGCCATTCTCCTACCTAGGAGGAACTGCGGTAGGTGGTTTTCTATTGGCTCTAATTAGCATTAGTATCAAAGAATACCAGCGTCGGCGAGTTATGTCCTTCCTCGATCCTTGGGCAGATCCTCTCAAAGATGGATATCAATTGATTCAAAGTCTACTGGCTGTTGGCTCAGGTGGCACTTGGGGCGCGGGTTTTGGATTTTCGCAACAAAAGCAATTTTATTTACCAATTCCTTATACAGACTTTATCTTTTCTGTTTTTGCCGAGGAATTTGGTTTTGCTGGTGGTATCCTGCTAATTCTGCTACTCATGACCTACGCCACCCTAGGATTGATTGTTGCTCTCAAGGCACAGCGGAAAACTCATCAGTTAGTAGCAATAGGTTCAATGATTTTGATTGTGGGGCAATCTTTGCTAAATATTGGCGTAGCTACAGGTGTTCTACCCACCACAGGCTTACCTTTTCCTTTCTTTAGTTACGGTGGCAACTCTATGATTGCCAGCTTACTCTCAGCAGCACTCCTAATTCGTGTGGCAAGAGAGGGTAGTGAAGCTGAGGTAGTACCTCTACAGGCGCGTCGTCAGTTGACACGGCAAAGACAATTGAGACGGAGAACGCAGCTAGAAAGATGAAGACAGACGATAGAACCTAGGCAGCAAAACCACAGATCAACGTTTTCGTTTCTTCGGCTTAGTTGACCACAACTCAAAATTCACCCTCCTAGTGAGGGAAAAGTAACTTACCCCTCTAGGGGGGTGAACTTCTTACCTACTTTCGGAAGAATAAAACCGTAACTAAAAGTGCAAAAAACAGCAACTTTGAGCTTTGTACAAGCTTAGTTTTATTCAAAGGAGACAATATGGCTACAGAATTAATTAGACGTGCAATTGGCGTTGTTCCCACTCGCCAAGACGCACAACTTGCCCTTACTGAGCTAAGAGACGCTGGCTTCAACATGGATAAAGTCTCTGTCATTGCTAAAGATGCTAATGCAGATCAATTAGCCGGTGGTGAAGCGGGAAAAAGTTCGGGTGAGCAAGCAGCCGGTGGCGCGAAAGCTGGTGCTGCTGCTGGTGCTGCCACGGGAGGTTTTTTAGGCCTGATGGGTGGCTTAGGGGTATTAGCAATTCCAGGAATTGGCCCTGCCACAGCAGTAGGAATAGTCTTAGCTGATACTCTCCTTGGTGGCGCCATCGGTACCGCGGGTGGTGGACTTCTTGGTGGCCTAATTGGCTGGGGCATTCCTGAAGATAAAGCAAAATATTACGATGAAAGAGTATCCCAAGGAGATTATCTAGTTGTAGTAGAAGGAACTGGAGCCGATGTCCTTACAGCAGAAGGTATTCTTCACAACCGAGGAATTCGCGATTGGAGTATCTATGATTCCCCTGGGATCACCACCAGCATTTAATTGTCACAAGTTATTAGTGCTAGTTAACTAAAAGACTCATTTCTATCCCTAGTCTGTTGCTGGTTCTAGGTAACAGGCTTCTTGCTTTCTTTAATAGCAGTCAACGCTTCTACCAACTGCTGAAGATGAGCTGCTTTATGGGTAGCCATTACCGAAATACGAATTCGACTAGTGGGAACAGTAGGAGGACGAATAGCAGGAGCAAAAACTCCAGCAGCTTTTAACTTTTGTCCTACTCTAAGAGCCTCAGCTGCACTAGCTAATTGAAAACAGAGGATGGGTGAGGAGGAGGGTAAAAGTTGAAGATAGGGTAACTTTTGAGCAACTAGCTGTTTGAGAGTTTCTACATTTCGACTAAGTTGGACACGGCGTTCAGGTTCGAGCTGTACAATTTGAACTGCTCTTAATGCAGCAGCTGTGTCGGCAGGTGATAAAGCAGTAGTGTAAATCCAGCTTGGTGCGCGATTACGCAGGAAGTCAATTAGGGTAGTTGAACCGGCAACATATCCTCCTAAACTACCTAAAGCTTTACTGAGTGTGCCAACTTGAATTAAGGTTTTTCCAGTACAGCCAAAGTGTTCTACGCAACCAGCTCCGCCATATCCTAAAACACCCGTAGCATGAGCTTCGTCAATCAACACCATGCAGTTAAATTCTTGGGCGATCGCTAATAATTCTGGTAATGGACAAAGATCGCCATCCATGCTGAAAACGCTATCGGTAACAATCAGACAACGCCGGTATTTTTGCCGATCTTGAGCCAGCTGACTTTGTAAATCTTTTAGATTGCAGTGAGCATAGTTTTGTACTGCTGCACCACTCAAAATTGCCCCGTTTTTCAGACTAGAGTGATTATACTGATCCGCTAAAATTAAATCTCGCTTACCTACTAAGGCAGCAATTGTACCTAAATTGGCTAGGTAGCCGGAGCTAAAGACAAGGGCATCTTCAGTTTGTTTAAGGGATGCGATCGCTTTTTCTAATTGCTGATGTAGTTGGCGATGTCCTGTGAGTAGCCTTGAGCCGGTGCTGCCAGTACCATATTCCTTGGTTGCAGCTACGGCCGCTTCGATTAAGCGTGGATCGCCAGTTAAACCTAAGTAGTCATTGCTGGCAAAATTAATCACCTCGCGACCATCCAATTGTACGACTGCACCGGGCTGACTCTCGATAGTCTGCACGGAGCGGTACCAATCAGCTTTCTCGATAGTAGCAAGGGATTCGGCTAGCCAAGCATAAGGGTCAGTTGACATCTTCCCTAGTTATGACTCTTGCTTTGGCAAAGTTTCAGTATTCTCTATATGAGTATTTTGCTCGGAAACTGGGGGTAGTTGCTCAACCAAACCCATTTCAAAGGCAGTATCTGGCAGTTCTGCTGCTGTGTACTTTCCTGGTGCGAACACTCTTTCAGGAGTAAAGCACATCTGTCTTAGCTCAACTACCTCCTTGGGGGCAAACATTCCTCTCCACATTTTTCGCTCAAGCCCCATACTTCACCTTCCTCAGATAATCTTGAATCTATCTTCTACATTAAGTTTAGTTAACTGATGTAAAAATAAGAGAAGCTTGCTTCAAGCCCTGATTACAGCTGAAGCATAGGTATCAAATAAAGCTCCTACGAGGCTGCAGGTAAAGCCAATGACGATAACTCCCTGCACAGGACAACCATTACCAAAAACAGCTAGAAAGCTTAACACTAGCGTGACAGCAGTCTGACCAATAGTTTCTAAACCGGGAATATATACTATTACGGAGACAGACGCTAACAAGACCGTCACCAGCAGAGTTGGGACAACAAAACACAAAAGAATTGTTAGCAGTAGGGAGCGGAGAAAATTGGGCAAAAGGCTCATATATCTAACCCTATTGCATATTTAACAGAACGTGACAGCCGAAGTAAAACTTGGCTTTTTCCACAATAAGGGTCATCATGACCACTGACTAAAAATGTGACAAATCTTAAGTCTTCATTAAGAATGTTGGTGAAAGTCTGTTAATCTTACTCATAAAGCAGGAGGAAGACGCGGGGAAAGGGGAGACACGGAGAGGTTTTGAAGGCTTGTTTCTTAACTAAATAATATGCGATTTAAATGCACATTAGCTTACCCCACCTTCCCATCTCGATTTACGAGGGGCGAGGTTGAAAGCCCCCGTCTTTTAAGCCGGGTATGAAAACAAGAGCAGACTTTAGTCTGCCAAGAACTTGATAAAATCTCCTCAGCACATTGACTCACTCATCTAAAGAAGGTGTTGGTTCCTCTTCAAACTGCGGTGTTGTCTCTTCCTCAAACTGAGGTATCGTTTCCTCCTCTCCTGGCAAGATCAGATCGCGCATCTGCTCAAACCCCTTAGGATTAAGCAGCCACTGAGCTGTTAGTAGAGCAGCTCCTGCCGAAATAAGTACTACTAGTACTCCTGCTAACCCCAAAATTACTTTGAACCAACTTCCTGTCGAGTTAACTGTTTGCGTTTCCGTTTCTTCTTTCTCTCTAGTAGCAAGTTCAATTGAATCAGGAGCTTGAGCAGAACCAGCAATTTCAGTGTCTAGATTGACTTCTAGTTGCTGATTTCTCGTTGTCTTATCTGCCAAATTCAATACCACTGGATATTGGGGAGAAACTGAGCAGTGGGTTAAAACTACTGAGACATTATCATGTCCGTTTTTTTGATTTGCTAATTGAATTAAAGACTCAACTGCCCCTTCTAGAGAAAGCTTGCCACTGGAGATATTTTGAGGATAATCTTGGCAAAATCTCTCAATCAAATTATTATCGCTCAAACCATCTGAACACAGTAGAAGTAGACCATCTTCTTCTAAGATAAATCGTCGAACCTTCGGACGAAGTAGCTCGGCATTCCTCGTTCCCACGGCCTGTGTTAGGGCTCCCGCGTCAGGACGATTCGATACCCCTTGATAAAGAGAACGACCCATCCTTACTTCTCTGGTTGCCACATCATCATCTACTGTTAGCTGTTGGCAATAACGAGGTGTCAGCCAATAAGCGCGGCTATCCCCAACGCTAGCGATATAGAGTTCATGAGAGTTGCCTTTACCATTTGTTGTCTGCAATATTTGCGGCAGTTGTAGCGCCATGATTAAAGTAGTTGCCATGCGCTGTCGTGAAGCGCGTTCTTGTTCATCATTGCGAGAAGCAATTAAGTTGTTAGCAACCCGGATAATTGCTTGTAATTGCTGCGCCACTAGTTCCGGCGTCATAATTTCCGGATCTTCTGTCAATTCTGCCAGCAGTCCCCGCACCTGTAGCTTGACTGACTGTAATGCTAACTGGCTGGCAACTTCACCACCTTCATGTCCACCAATACCATCACAGATAATTGACAGGCTAGGAATTAAAGGATCACTAGGCTGTTCAGGATCGCTAGGTAAATCGGCTTTGGTAGGATAGCAGCTGTCTTCATTATGGTCATGCGCCGGTCCTGCATCGGTTGCACCAACTACCTGTAAGCGCAGAGGTAGGATAGATGCTTGTTCTAGCAACAGTTGGTTCAGTTCAGTGGCAATTTCTTTTAAAGACGGTTGTTCGTTTCGCAAAACTCTAGCCATTTCTCGTAACTTGCTTACCACTGAAACTGATGCCTTGGCGCACCAAGACTCCCAACATTCTCCTAGCCTTTCGAGACTGGCTGGTATCGGGGGATTTTTCAGGGCAGCACTTATTCCTGGAGGGGTTTCTGTTACTCTCAAGTGACCGTTACCAAGCTCACCATTAGCAGAAACGGAGGCAACTTCCGGCTCTGCTGCTGTGTTCAAATCAGGGTAAAGTTGTCGCAGTCGTAATCGCCATCCTTCCACCCGAAGATTTTCAGGAATTAGAAGACTGGAAGCTACACCTATTTCTGCTAATGGTGTCCACAGTTCCAGCATCTGCCAGAGCCAGTAAAGCTGGCGCACTGATGATGCTTGTGGCCACATAGACTCAAGGGAGGGTAAGAGCTTACCGTTTTTGTCAATTGGCACGTTGTCAAGCAAAATAACGCGAGAATCTTCTTTCTCTGTTGCTCTATCTAACTGGCAGATGCCGTAAACCTCTGGAAGATGAAGGCGCTGGGGGTATAAGCGCAGATAAGGAAGAAAATCGTCACTAATTTGTTCAGGAAGCTCTGCTGCTAGTGTTGGTTGCATATCCTGCCAAATCTGCGGTGCTACGACTTGATACCTGTTCGCAACTGTCTCTCCCGTGGGAATCTGCGCTGTGGCTGAACCTATTGCCCAGAGATAGGGATTAATTGCTGGCTTGTCAGTATTCATAATGCTAGAAACGCCTGAAAATAACCTTTAAGTTTAAGTTAATTTACTGCTTTAGAGTCAAATTAGAGACAGCTGAGATAAATTGGAATTGTATTGTGCTTGTGTTCTAACTTCCTAAGCTTGTGAATGCTAAGACGGTTAATAATTTTTTCCTTGCCAGAGGAAAGATTAGCATTTTTTGAGTTAAGAAAACTTAAGCATAGAGAATCTGGAATTAATATATCAGCTGATGAATCCACCTTTATAGACTCAGACAAGGGCAGATATTGATATGTCACAGCTAAGTCCTTCCCTGCTCTGGCTTATGGCAGGATTAATTCTTTGTTTATTAGAGCTATTTTTGCCAACAGCTTTTGTTGTCTTCTTTATGGGAATTAGCGCCTTTTTGGTGGCTATTATTGCCTGGATTTTGCCAACAGCGTTTGCCCTGCAAGTTGTGCTATGGCTTGGGTTGTCTACAGCACTAGTTTTATTAACTCGTCGCCTTTTACCAACAGCCAAGGCTGCTAGAAGTCTGGATGCTAAGGAAGCTCGAACCTTGTCAGAAATTCCACTAGGGGAAACCGGACGGGTACTGTATGAGGGTAATTCTTGGAGTGCTCGTTGCGAAGACGAGGGTGAGGCGATCGCACCTAATCAAAAAGTATATGTCGTCAGAAGGGAAGGCAATATTCTAGTTGTTGTACCACAGCATATTTTGCATCAGTAAATCTGAGGTGGTGACATCCACTAGAAGTAGAACATTACATAAAAATCTAGGAGGCTGAAGATGGAAGCATTATTTGGTTGGCTGATTATTCTAGGGCTGGGCGGCTCGGGTCTGGCGAGCTCGGTTAAAATTATCAATCAAGGTAACGAAGCATTAGTGGAAAGACTGGGGAAATACAGTGGCAAAAAGTTAGAACCTGGTCTTAACTTTCTTATTCCTCTCCTAGACCAAGTTGTTTTCCAGGAAACGATTCGAGAAAAAGTTATTGACATTCCTGCTCAACAATGCATTACCCGCGATAACGTTTCTATTTCTGTTGATGCAGTAGTTTACTGGCGAATTATGGATATGGAGAGAGCCTACTACAAAGTAGAAAATCTCCGTTTAGCCATGCAAAACCTGGTATTGACCCAAATTCGCTCGGAAATGGGTCAACTAGAGTTAGATCAAACCTTTACTGCTCGTACTGAGGTCAACGAAATTCTGCTTAGAGAATTGGACATTGCCACCGATCCTTGGGGTGTGAAAGTAACAAGGGTGGAACTAAGAGATATTATCCCTTCTAAAGCCGTGCAAGACTCGATGGAGTTGCAAATGTCGGCAGAACGGAAAAAACGGGCTGCCATTTTGACTTCAGAAGGAGAACGGGAATCTGCGGTTAACTCTGCTAGAGGTAGAGCAGAAGCACAAGTGCTAGAAGCCGAAGCGCGTCAAAAGGCGGTAATTTTAGAAGCTGAAGCTCAAAAACAAGCACTTGTTCTCAAAGCCCAAGCAGAACGGCAGCAGCAAGTCCTCAAAGCCCAAGCTACCTCGGAAGCACTGCAAATTATTACAAAAACCCTCAAAGATGACCCCAAAGCCCATGAAGCTCTCCAATTTATACTCGCCCAGCATTATTTAGAGATGGGTACACAAATTGGTAGCTCTGAGAGCTCTAAAGTAATGTTTATGGACCCTCGTTCTATACCAGCAACTCTCGAAGGTATGCGCTCAATTGTTAGTGACGGAGAGCAGCTTAATTCAGACAGTCTCAATCTAGGGATAAATAGGCTTGAGCGTTAAGATATTGTGGTTCTTAGTTAGATGAGGTACAAAACTCTAAATTTTAGGAAGTAGATAAAAAAACCAAACATACCTTACTCAAATAAGAATTACTATATAGAGTTTTGTCGGGTTTAGACTTGTAGTAGACTCGACATAGTTTGACTTATTTCTGTTCTTGGTATGCCTTGGCAGAAGCTTTAATCCAAATTGATGCACCAATCAAAAAGGGAATGAGAAGAAAGCAAGCTCCAGCAAGGATAGGATGTTCTCTGACGCTTGGTAAATAAACCATTAAAGCTATCATAGAGCCGCAATAAACAAGACCTGCAAGGGGAAGTCCAATAACCAGCAAAGCGAATCTAGTATCTTTGTCCATAGGGCTTTCCTCAAATTTACTTCCCGTTTTCTTTCGCTTGGAATTAGGGGGCTACTATCTATAATTTATAGTCTATTTATTGATTAGATTAGGGTTTTACCATAGAAGTTTTAACAATATATTATTTGAATTAAAAATGTAATTCCTCAGATTTGGCGAAAGTAGCTTGCAGCATTTGTAGGGTAGGAGTGGCAGGAATACTCTCTAAAGACTCGGTAATTGAAATATTATCTAAGGCTTCTGTTGGGGGGTCTGGAAGCGAAAAAAGCCCTCTGTATAGTAGAGGACTTGGTTAACTAATTTAGATTTTTCTCTATAGCAACTAAAAGCTAGAAAACTCTCAGTTGCCATCACAATTAGAAAATTAGCCAAGCAGTTCTTTGGCTTTAGCTACCACATTATCAACGGTGTAGCCAAACTTCTCTAAGGCAAGATCTCCAGGAGCAGAAACACCAAAGGTATCAATGCTAATGCTAGAGCCTTCATCGCCAGTATAACGGCACCAGCCAAAGCTAGTACCTGCTTCTACTGCCAGACGCTTTTTAACAGCTTTAGGCAGGACTGATTCACGATAGGCTTGATCTTGCTCTTCAAACAGTTCCCAACTGGGCATGGAAACAACCCGGACTTTTTTGCCTTCACCTTTGAGCTTCTCGGCTGCTTCGACACAGAGATGTACTTCTGAGCCAGTAGCAATCAGAATTACGTCAGGGGTGCCATCGCTATCAACTAGAATGTAACCACCCTTGGCTGTGTTTTCAATGGAACTACCAGCTAGGTTAGGCAAACTTTGCCGTGACAAGGCTAAAAGGGTAGGTTGATGGCGACGCTCAACTGCTACCTTGTAAGCACCGGAAGTTTCATTACCATCAGCAGGGCGGAAAACAATCAGCTCAGGAATTGCTCGCAAAGAGGCAATATGCTCAATCGGCTGGTGGGTAGGACCATCTTCACCCAATCCGACGGAGTCGTGGGTCATTACCATAATCACACCAGCGTGGGATAAGGCAGAGAGACGAATGGCGTTACGCATATAGTCTGTGAACACCAAGAATGTAGCACAGTAGGGGATTAAGCCTGAACCATGTAAGGCCATACCATTGGAGATGGCACCCATGCCATGTTCACGAACACCAAAGCGCACGTTGCAATTTTCGTAAGATCCTTTTTGGAAGTCTCCAGAAGACTTGAGCAAAGTTTTGTTAGAAGGAGCCAAGTCAGCTGAACCACCAATTAGTTCTGGTAGAACTCCAGCTAAGGCATTAAGGGTTGCACCAGATTGGTTACGGGTGGCATCCTTTTTTTCTTCAGGGGTGTAGGTAGGTAGAGCTTTATCCCACCCTTCTGGCAACTTGCCACTGATCATCCGCTCTAAGATGGTGGCTTCCTGGCTGTACTCAGCTTTGTATCTAGTCCAGAGTGAATTCCACTCCTCTTCAGATTTAGCACCTCTATCTACAGCTTTTCGGAAGTGATTAAGGGCATCTTCAGGAACATCAAAGGGAGCATGATTCCAGCCCATATTCTCACGAGTTGCCTTTACTTCGTCGGCACCGAGAGCAGCGCCGTGAACGCCGTGAGAGTTAGCTTTATTAGGAGAACCGAAACCAATAGTAGTGGTTACCTTGATTAAAGAAGGCTTGTCGGTGACAGCTTTAGCTGCTTTGATTGCTTCTTCAATGGCTGCTAGGTCTGTGTTACCATTCTCTACGTGTTGAACATGCCAACCGTAGGCCTCAAAGCGCTTACCAACATCTTCGGTAAAGGAAATATCGGTGGAGCCATCGATGGAAATATGGTTGTCATCGTAGAGGGCAATCAGTTTGCCTAAACCCCAGTGCCCAGCTAGGGAACAGGCTTCCCCAGAAATGCCTTCCATGTTGCAACCGTCACCCAAAATGACATAGGTGTAGTGGTCAACAATATTACAATCGGGTTTGTTGAACTTGGCAGCTAAGTGGGCTTCTGCTAAAGCCAAACCTACTCCATTGGCAATACCCTGTCCCAAGGGACCTGTAGTAACTTCTACACCCTCAGTCATGAAGTTTTCTGGGTGTCCCGGAGTTTTAGATTCCCACTGACGAAACTGCTTGATATCGTCGATGGTGACGCTTTCGTAGCCAGTCAGATGAAGCATGGCGTACTGTAACATGCAGCCATGACCAGCAGACAGGACGAAGCGATCGCGGTTAAACCAGGCGGGATTTTTGGGGTTGTAACGCATGATGCGATCCCAAAGCACAAATGCCATGGGAGCCGCCCCCATCGGCAGCCCTGGATGACCAGAATTCGCCTTCTCTACAGCGTCAATTGCTAGGAAGCGGATGGAGTTAATGCAAAGTTCTTCAAGAGATTGGGTTGCAACGGCCATAATTTCAATTTCAATGACTCTGGTGAACTAAGGTTGAACGCAAGGCTTGTGTGAGTTAAAACTCGATGGCTCTCGGTCGCCCAAAGGCTATACACTCATCATCCCACTAGGCGGATCGATGAGCAAGAGTTAAGGATCGAGAAGAGAAAGTAAAATTGATGAGCCTTTTATCATGTACGATAGCTGGCTAATCCCGAAAATAATGTTACTGTGCGGTCACTAGTAACTTCCTTAGGGAATAACCAGTTGGCAGCAATAATTTTCTGCCTTAACTCTGGAGAGAGCCTTTAATTTTTACTCCTTATATTTTTTAAATACCAAGGTGACATTGTGACCACCAAAGCCAAAAGAATTGGACAGGGCGACTTCTACATTCCTTGATCGGCTATGGCTAGGCACGTAATCGAGGTCACAAGCAGGATCAGGGTTTTCCAAGTTAATTGTCGGTGGAACTTGATCATTAGCCACTGCCATAGCAGTAGCAACGGCTTCAATACCACCGGAACCACCTAAGAGGTGACCAGTCATTGACTTGGTTGAACTAATTGCTACTTGATAAGCACTATCACCTAAAGCTGTTTTGATCGCTGATGTTTCATTGGCATCATTAGCTGGTGTGCTAGTGCCGTGAGCGTTAATGTAACTAACTTGCTCTGGTTTCAACTCTGCATCTTTCATTGCTAGTTGAATTGCCCTGGCGGCACCTTCACCACCTGGCGCAGGAGATGTCATGTGATAAGCATCACAGGTCATGCCATAGCCGACAATTTCAGCATAAATTTTCGCCCCACGGCTTAGGGCATGTCCTAGTTCTTCCAAGAGCAAAATACCGGAGCCTTCGCCCATGACAAAGCCGTCACGATCGCGATCAAAAGGCCGACAAGCTAATTTTGGGGTATCATTACGCACAGAAAGGGCTCTCGCCGCAGCGAAGCCAGCTAATGACAGCGGTGTGACCGCAGCTTCAGCGCCACCGCAAATCATTGCCTGGGCGTAGCCTCGCTGCACCAGGCGAAAAGCATCTCCTACGGCATGAGAACCAGCTGCGCAAGCTGTAACTGTACAACTATTTGGTCCTTTAGCACCGGTGTGAATTGCCGTTAGACCTGCTGCCATATTGGAGATCATCATCGGAATCATGAAGGGACTGCACCGATCCGGGCCGCGGGTTAGGTAAATCTCCTGCTGGTCTTCCAGAACTTTGAGACCTCCAATCCCTGTACCTATCAGTACACCCACCTGTTCTGCGTTCAGGTCGTTAATCTCGAACTTGGCATCTGCTAGAGCTTGTTTACTAGCAGACACTCCGAATTGAGCAAAACGATCCATACGTTTTGCTTCCTTGCGATCCATATATTCGTGGGGGTCGAAGCTTTTCACTTCACCAGCAATACGACAGGCATGCCGAGAAGCGTCAAACAAGCTAATTTGACCAATGCCGTTACGTCCGCTCAACAACCCTTCCCAGTACTCAGTTAGAGTATTGCCTATTGGTGTGATCGCACCTAGACCTGTAACAACAACACGTTTTTGTTCAATTTTAGTCATGATGCCAGTACAACGGGTCTTATAACACCCAGAACGCAGAATTACCGATGATAACTTAATAGAGGCTTATGCAGGAGCTTCTACTTTGTTGCTGATATAGTCTACAGCTGCTTGGACGGTGGCAATTTGTTCAGCTGCCTCGTCGGGAATTTCGATATCAAACTCTTCTTCTAGAGCCATTACCAGCTCAACTGTATCTAGTGAATCGGCATTTAGATCATTGGCAAAGTTTGCCTCAGGGGTAACTTTATCTTCTTCAACTTCTAGTTGTTCAACAACTATTTTCTTTACTTTCTCGAAAATTTCTTGGCTCATTACACTTTCCTCAACCAGCCGCTAGAACTTCTGTGGCAATAATACTTCTAGTTCTAAGCATTCTTATAATCTTAATCTGAAATAGGTACTTTCCCTGCGAAATTATGGTCGCTTCTAGAAGTGGCACTTTCATCGAGAGATTTTTTCTCTTGTCTGAGAAGTATAAATTCCCTGAAACAGCTTAAGACCATCTATCCCTCCTAAGAGCGCCTCTGAAGCCCTTTCTGGATGAGGCATCATGCCTAAAACATTACCTTGGCGATCGCAAATTCCGGCTATGTTATTGACTGAGCCGTTGGGATTCCCTGCCTTGTCTATTTCGCCTGTGGCAGTGCAGTAGCGAAATAAAACTTGATGATTATCTTCTAGGCTCTTGATCGTATCTGCGTCGGCGTAGTAGCAGCCTTCACCGTGGGCAATAGGTAGGGTAATTACCTGTCTGACGGAGTAACCTGATGTCCAGGGCAAGTCATTGCTCTCTACCCTCAGAGGAACACGATCACAGATAAAATGCAGGTTCTGGTTGCGCACTAGTACCCCTGGCAATAGCCCAACTTCAGTAAGCACCTGAAAGCCGTTACAAATACCTAGTACGAACTTCCCCTGCTTAGCATGTTCCACTACCTGCCGCATCACGGGGGAAAATTGGGCAATTGCCCCACAGCGTAGGTAATCACCGTAACTGAAGCCACCCGGAATCACAACTACATCTATATCAGAAATATCTGTCTCCTCGTGCCAAATCAGCCGCGTTGGCACATCTAGCAGACTCTGAGTAACATAAGCCACGTCGCGATCGCAGTTTGAGCCAGGAAAGACGATAACGCCAAATTTTATGCCCATGCCCCTATTTGTACATCTACCTCAACTAAATCAAACCGATAGTTTTCAATCACTGGATTGGCTAGCAGCTGGTCGCAGATCGTCTCAAGCTGTTGCCGTGCTTTTCCTTCATCACTAGCTGAGAGCATAAGCTCAATATACTTGCCAATGCGCACCTGCTCTACCTCTTCGTAGCCTAGCTGCTTAAGCCCTGACTCTACTGCCACACCTGCTGGGTCTAGGACAGAAGGACGAAGGTTAACATAAATGTGAGCTTTGTACTTGTGTTTCACGAAGCATCCCCTAAATTTTAAGAAAGCTCTATATTTTAGTTTGAAGTATCAACGTCCGTCTACGCAATCTGCTTCAAACTTAAGTTACCCGAAATAAGAAACCCAATTATTTTAAGTTGCTGCACCGGAAAAGCTGATGAAACTTCAACGCACCCGCTCCCAAGAGCGAATTTTGAAATTGCTCAAAGCCTTGAACCGCTCTATTTCTGCCCAAGATATTCATATTAAGTTACGCAAACGTAACGAAAGTATGGGTTTAGCAACAGTCTACCGCTCTTTGGAAGCTTTGAAACTTGAGGGGGCAGTACAGGTAAGAACACTTGCTAGCGGAGAATCTCTCTACAGCTCCCTACAAAGTGATCAACACCATCTCACCTGTCTCAATTGCGGTCAGTCTATTCCGATTAATCAATGTCCAGTTCATCAATTAGAGCAACAGTTGCAAGAAAACCACCAATTCAAAATTTACTACCACACCCTAGAGTTTTTTGGGTTATGCCAGAGCTGTAGCTCTACTCAGGATATAGAGCAAGAGGTGATGGGGTAATGAGGGAGCTGGGGGGACAATTTAAGTAATAGGTAATAAGTAATAAGAATATTTATTACTTAGCTATGGGAACCCTGATAAGAGTTCCCTCTATTTTACAATTTTCAATTTCCCCTTTGCCAACTAGCATTCTTCTAACTTTGTACCACAAATTTTACAGAATTTAGCATTAGCATCATGGGAGGACAAACCACAACTAATACACATTTTATCTACCTGGTGAGCCGTTTTTATTAGTTGTTTGATTAAATCACCAATTTGCCAAGGAATTAGGGAAATTCCTGTTAAAATCATTAAAACTGTTAGCAATCTACCGCTTTCTGAGAGAGGAGTAACATCTCCAAAACCAACGGTTGTCATTGTCACAACAGAGAAATAAACCGCGTCTAAGAAAGTTTGAAAAGATTCAGGATTTACTTTATGCTCAACCTGATAAATTAAGCCAGAGTAAACAAAAACAATTGTAAATAAAGTAAATAATATTCTGGCAAAAATCCTGCCATCTTCTGTTGTAATTTGCAAGAAGGAAATTTTTAAGTCAACAAATCGTATTAATCGCAGTATTCTAAACCATCTAAATACTCTAATAAAACGAATATCTGTTAATCCTAAGAAAAAGTGTAAAATAACAACTAAGTCAATAACAGATAAGGGATTAAATAAAAATTTTCTTTTGGAATTAGCACACCAAAGACGTACTACATATTCTAAGAAAAAAACTATGATAATTGAGCTATCAACGGTATCAAGAGCAGAACGAACATTAGGAGGAATAGGATAAGTTTGAGCGACAAAAATAGCACTTGATAAGAAGATAAGTACCATAATGAGCAAATTAATTGCTCTGCCTAGGGGGGTTTCAATATCTTCTAAGTAGAGAGAAATTTTTTGTCGCAGCAACATAGTTTCAAATTCCGTGACTTTTGCCAATTACCCAGTGGCGACGGAAAAAACGGGCAAGGGCTGATTCTTCCAATGATAAATAAATAGGTCGTCCGTGGGGACAGGTGCGAGGATTGCGGGTAGCTTTCCATTGCTCTAAAAGAGTTTGCATTTCTGATAAATTCAGCGGTGTGCCATTGCGAATTGCGCAGCGACAAGATGTGGCTACTTGGGCAGTTTGTAAATCCCCTCCCAAGCTAAGTTCCAAGATAGCAGATTCACAATCATCTCTTGTTCTCAAGAGTGCTGGTGCGCTGCGTACTGCCCACATTTGTTCGCCAAAAGGTTCGATATCTAAACCTAAGCGTTGCAATTGTTCTTGCTGAGTAGGTTTTAATTGATTAAGAACTATGGGAGTTTCTAAGGGAACTAGCTGCCAGCGATCGCACAATTGCTCATATAAGACTCGCTCATGAGCGATATGCTGCTCAATTAACCACATACCCGTAGGATGCTCCGCTAGGATATACATATTGTGAACTTGGGCAATAGCACGCAGTTCAATTAGTCCAACTTCCTCCTTTGACTTAGTATTTTCATCTGCCGGAGGTGTTGCTTGAATCTGGCGAGAGAGGTTATAACCCCCCTTTTCTTCTGATACTTGAAGTAAGTTTGTTACTCGTTGGGAGTGGACTGCTTCGGGAAGATTGGCTGTAGAAATGCGTAAAGCTTGCTCAATGGTGCCTGTAAGTTGCTCTTGCCAATAGTTCGGCGAGTGTAGGAAAATTTCTGCTTTAGCTGGGTGACGATTCCAATCAATTTGACTGGGGCAAGTTTGCAGATGAACAAAACAAATAGGATAGCGATCGCGTGGTAAAGTGCGTGCCATTGCCCCCAGGATAGTCCTCTCCAACTCAGGCGATCGCACCAAACGACCATTAGTGGCAACTTTTACCCAATCAGGTCTACGTCGATGGCAACGATCAGGCAGCCCTAATACTAGCTCGATTTGGGATTGAGATTTTCTCCCTTGCCTTTCCTCATGGTCATCATCTGAGGAGGGGGTAGGGACTGTTAGGGTTAATTGTTGCAAATCGGTTTGTCGTACCTGGCGCAGCAGTTGAGGCAAAATCTCTTTAGCTGTGCTACCGGGACTCAGGCTAAACCAATCTCGCCCATTTTGTTGTATCTTCCAGGTAATCTGAGGATGGCAAAGGGCGATTTGCCCGATTGTAGTTTGGATTGCTCGCAGCTGTTGCGCTGCACTAGGTAATCCCTGGCGACGTACTGGCCAAGCAGCAAATAAATCTGAGACAGTAACCACAGTACCAGATGCGATCGCCACAGTTTCTATATCTGCTGGTTCACCTTGACAATTGTAAGTTACTCGCCAACCCTCAAAACTACCTGCTAGTCGGCTCAAAATCTCCAATTCTGCTACAGTCGCTAAACTATGCAAGGCTTCTCCACGAAAACCTAAACTAGTAATTTGCCAAAGGTCACGGCTAGAGCAGATTTTACTAGTACTATGAGGGTTGGCAGCTTGTTGTAAATCTGCCCAACTCATACCAGTGCCATTATCTGCTACTCTTACCCGCCATTGCTCAGACCAAACTGAAACAACGATGCGCGTTGCCTTAGCATCAAGGGCATTTTCTACCAGTTCTCGGACTACTGCGGCTAAAGAGTCAATCACCTCACCAGCAGCAATTAGATTCACTACCTCTTTAGGCAGAGTTTGGATACTAGAATTCATGGGTTACTAGTTTAGGCTCTCCTGGTGCCTATCCTAGTATTTAGTTTTAGCTTTCCTATCTAGGGAAGGAGAGGTATAAAACTATCTTAAGCCGAATAGCACTGACCTAAGACAAAAATCCTAACTAGCTCCACCTTGCGGCAGGGGTGTGGGGAGGTCGCAACGTCCACGGACAGTTCAAGCTGCGCGCGCATGTCGCGCATTCATGTCCTCCCCACTGGGGGGTTTGGGGGGCCAGCCCCCCAAGAAAGAATTAGGCTTTTCAACCCAAAACTCCCATCAAATTTGCTTAATAGCTTAGGAAAAATAATAAAACCCGCCGAACAGACGGGTTTCAATGAACTTAGCTTAGCTACTTGGTAACTGGCTCAATTAGACAACACTCATCTCAAAACTAACAACAAAGTCGTTGAAATCTTTGTCACCACCGCCGAATACATCTTCTACACCCCAAGTGTTATTGCCTAACATCTTAATGTGATCCCAGCCATCCCCATTTGCTGCCTCAAACCCAAAGTAAGCCATAGGTGCTGAACTTGAATTATTGCCTTGGCTGTCTAAAAACTCTGTCATGTCACCATCAGCAATTAGGTAGGTTGCATAGATAAATCCACCCTGTAGCTGTTGTGAACCGGAACTATTTGCACCAAGGGATACAACAGTTTGTTTCACTACTGCTTCTGCATAACCGACATCTCCAGGGTTGAGTGTAGCACCAGTTAATTGATCAATAATTGTCCCTTCTTGGTTTTCTACTACATACAACCCCATAGTGTTGTCAAAGGTAGCATCACTACTAGTACTGAAGGTAGCATTGACAGTTTGACCAGCTTGGGCTGTTAAATCAATTAGTTCCTGGTTGGTTGCTTCTTGCAGTTGTGTTCCTACGGAAACACCTTGTCTAGTTGTCGCTTGAGCAGTTAGAGTGAGGCTACCAAAGTCTTGGCTTCCAACACCTTGCCATGTCCAGGTAAAACTACCATCATCAAGACCTGTCGCTTCTAGATAGTCAGTGGCATTGGCATTAGATGAGGGGGTGCCAAAGAAAACACTAGGAGAACTTTGTCCAGTTGTCAAAGCAGACAAAGCCTCAGCTGCTGTACCATCCGGTATTAGGTATAGTCCTAGGTAAGTACCAGCCGGAAAACTCAATTCCCGCAAGAGATTGGTATCACCTAACAAATCCTCAGTATCTGGGAGAACTGAGATAATTGATTCTGCCCGACTTAAAGCTGCTTCTTCGTAACCAGGTTCACCGGGTAAGATACCGTCAATGCTACCGGAAATGTCATCGACGACAAAAACCCCAATTTCGGTGACAGCATTGAGATCAACTGAGGACAGTCCAAAATCAACAACTACCTCTTCTCCGAGAGTACCTTGAACAGTGAAGATATCACCAGGGTTTTGAATTAAGGCAGGTGAAATAGGAGTTACAGAATTAGTGTCTATAGTTATCGGCAAATCTGTCGTTGCTCGATCAGTAACTGTAAAGGAAACTTCAGTCAGAGGTAGAGTAATTAGATTAGCTAAGTTGGGATCAGCTAAGGCAAGACTGATGCTGCTTATTTCCGGTTCTTCGGAAATGCCATCATTAACAGCCGTAATGTCGATGGTAGTAGGGCCATCAGTTAGCAGTTCAAAAGTAGTAGCGACTCCAGCACCATTACCTAAGTCCAAATCCTCTCCGGGTGTAAGAGTCAGAGAGATGAGGGGTAGGTCAATCAGGGTATCAGGTAGGTCAATGGTCAGAGAAGTAGTATCACCTTCTACCACTGCCAAGTCTACTGGGGTAATGCTCAGGCTGGGAACTCCAGGTACTAAAGCATCGTTAATCGCAACAGGGAGAGAAGTTGTTGGTAGTGAGATGATACTTGCCAAAGTTGGGTCAGCTAAGGCAACCTCAATGTTGCTCAGTTCTAGTCCTTCTTCGAGATTGTCCTCAATGGCTGTGATGTTGAGGTCAACATTGAGATTATTGGCATCTAAAGTTACAGTGGCTGCTACTCCAGCACCATTACCCAAGTCGATATCTTCTCCAGGTGTGAGAATAACTTCTAAACCAGCTGCAGGTAAGGGAAGATTAGCGTCGGGTAGACCAAGGGTTAAGGAAGCGCTTAGTCCTTCTGTCAAACTCAAGTCAGTAGGAGTGATATTGAGTTGTGGTAAGGCAAGAGGATCGGTGACTGGAACTGGCACACTAGCTAAAGGCAGTGTCAGTAAGTTTGCCAGTGCAGGGTCAGCGAAGGCAATATCAATATTGCTGGTTTCAACACCAGCGACACCTTCAGCAAGACCATCATCAACAGCTGTGACATTAAGGTCAACACTGAGATTATTGGCATCTAAGGTAATATCAGTAGCAACTCCAGCACCATTACCTAGGTCAATATCTTCTCCAGGAGTAAGAGTCAGAACTACACCTGTTGCGGGGAGAAGTGCCAGGTCAATGTTCGGTAAGGCAACTGTTAGAGATGTAGTGGTACCCTCGGTGATTGGTAGGTTGGTTGGGGTGATACTGAGTTGCGGTAAGGCAAGAGGATCGTTGATATTAACCGTAACAGCAAGGTCTGGTATTACATCAAGAAGAGGATTGTTAGTAACAATTGAGGCGGTGATTGTACCAGTGTGATTACCTTCAGCGATGCCATCGTCAACGGCTAAAACAGGTATGGTTTGAAGTGCGGTTGACGCGGTGCCAGCAGCAATAGTGACTGTCAGAGGTACACCTGCCCCATTACCTAAGTCAAGCTGAGCATCAGGAGTCAGGGTAACATCCGTATCCACTGGTAGAGGCACAGTAATGCCAAGATTCTGTACCGTTATACCCAAGGTTAGGTCTTCTGGTAATGCTCCTTCAATTAGGGCGACAACTGGGACACCAAGGTTAAGTGCCAACACAGAGGTATAAGCTTCCCTAACATCCTCCGGAAAAGCTAAGGGAACCTCAATAGAACCTGTGGTAACTTCCAGTTCCCAGTCACCATCCATTTCCCTACTACCAGTTAAGTTGGCAGAGGCGGCAATTTCAGTGTCAATTAATTCATGGAGTCTTGCTAAGAAGTTTTGTCCAACCTCGCCAGCAGCAACTTGACAACCATAGAGGAGTACAGGACTAGAACCTAGAAAGATTGACCAGGTTTTTAGTTCGTTGGCATAACGGTCTATGTTTTCTTGGCTGAGGTAGGTATTACCTAACTGTAGACGACCTGGTGAACCGTGAGAAACAACGTGAAGTGCTGAAGCTGGATAACTAGCAAGTGCCCCCGTAATTTGCTCAACACCGTCTTTTTCAGGGTCAAGAATGATGACATTTGCCTGAGCAAGAGCAGCCTCAGCTAGCATTTGGTAATCTGCCACTTTCGGGTCGATTACCACTAGTATTGGTGCCAGTTCTGAAGGTTGATTTGCCTGACTTAAAGACTCTTGTTCCGTAGAATTATGGCGGCAATCGAGAGTGGAATTGTCTTGAATCGATGAGTAGATGCTTTGCATTGGTATAATTAGAAATGGGCAAGAAAGTATGGGGGTAATTGACCTAGTAAAATTAGTCAAAATACCCTGGCTGTCCTTACGAGAGAATCTATCAGCGCACTATTGAAATGACTTTTGCGGCAGAGTTAGTGCAATCAGCAACAAAATAAATTACAAGCTAGATAAAGACTCACTAACCTCAACTCCCTTTTAATCTCTTTTCTATAAATCAAGATTAATCGTTAGCTAGATAATTAAATATGGGAAAATTACGGTAATTAGTTGAATAGTGTTTTTATCTATTCAGTGAAAATACGGATGACTTGTATTAAGAAGTGTAAATACCTAATTGCAGCCCTTTCAAATTCAGCGTTTTTTAGCTCTGGTAGCCCACAGCTAATATTTCTGTCTGCACTGGTTCATCTCAACAGTTTCTTGCCGATTATGCTCTAGCAGGCGCTACCACAGCTCAATAATTATGTAAAGCTGACCTGCTCAATTCCAAGCTAGTATCTTTTTACGGTCTTACTTTTCCTTTGCTTGTTGCTCTGCTTCTACTAAATCTTCACCCCATGAGCCAGTAATTCTTTGCTCTGTTTTAATCAAAATGTCTTGAACTAGTCTTTCACTAAAGCCAGCAACAAAAGCCAACGCGACATAAAGGTAAACTTTTTTGGTTTCCTCAACAACGCCAATTGAGATAATACCTGATTCCAAAGTGGCAACAAGAAAAATGGCAAAAGACATACCAACAACAGGTTTAAAGAAACCAGTAAAGAAGAGAGACAAAGGTTCTATTCTTTTTCTGGCAATCAAGTCTTCGTATCTGACAATTACACTAATTGCACTACCTAATGCTCCAGCCACTGTTACTAAAAGTATTAAGACAATTAATTCTGGCTCTTCTTCAGCTTGTTGATTAGCTGTTAAATCCTCAGTATTTTCAGTTTCTTGAGAAGAATTGTTAGGTGTTGAAACTGATGGTAGGGGGTTGACCGCTATCTGTCTAGGGGTTCTTAGTCTATTATCCAAAGAAGATGGAAGTCTCAAGGCTGATACTGATGGTGACTCATCTATCTCAATCCCTGACTCCATGACTTGCATGTCTTGCTTTAGTCGCTGATTTTCTTTTTTCAGCTTGATTTGTTCGTCTTCAAGTTGACTAATTTTTTCTTGCAATTCAGTTCGTTCACTATAGCTTTCAATTCCACTCTGGACAGCGACAATTAAAGAGATGGAATAATAGGGAAACAGGACAAAGGCAATAACAAACCAGATTAAACCAGAAATTAATTTAGTATATTGTGTGCCGGAAACTTTGAAAATCGCAAAAAATGGTGACCTATAGCAGGTAACTTCTCCTTCAAGTTCTCGATGAATTTTTCTGACAAGTTGTAGGTTATGGTGATTGCTTTTTGGCTTGAATAAACCGGATATTCTCTTCCATAAGCCAGTTGGCACATCGCCTGGTATTTTTTTCGGCCCAATTGTGGCATCATCCTTTTCTGCTAGTAGGTTGGAGATAGCCACATCAGCCAAGTCAATTAAATAAGGATTATCTATTCCTCTTAATTGAGGTAACAGGTTGAGTAACTCTGCTAGTTCTTGCTGAATTTCCTCATCTAAATCACTTTGAGTCAGTCTGACTTTAATGGAGTTAATCAGTTTTTCAGTCTTTTGATGAACTTCTGCTTCCAAATTGCGCTGCGTTACCCCTTGGGTAACATTTTCAACTAAAGGCGTAACATCAGTTTCTATGACACTTTCAATAACATTGTGATTTTGTGATTGACTCATGACTTTAAGGAGTGAGTAGCTGCGTTGGATGGCTCAATCAAGCTGAATTAGGAATGTAGTTAGCTACCAAAGCTTATTAAAGCATTCCGGATTTCTGGGCAAATTTGTTACCGGAGAGTAACTCGCATCCTACCTCTAGCAGCACGAAAGCACCTGGAGTTCACAACTCAGGCGGTTGAGCGAAATTCCTCTCAAAAAGAACTAAATGCAAACAATATTTGAGTTTCAGTCCACTTAAACGGGAAAAACTTATAAAAAAACTGATTCTCCTACAAACAAAGAATCAGATAGAGTACTACCAGTTTTAGCTTACTTAGCAAAGGCTATATCAGTCTAGCCAATACTTCTTGATTAATGATCAACTGAAACCTCACTAGCTCCTAGTAAAAGAACCTCAGATTCATCATCAGTTTCCGCAGCCTTTTTCAGTTCTGGAGCAAATTCAGTACCTTTAAGCCTTAAGCCAAGCTCAAATAAAGCCTCTGCTAAATCATCCCTAGCCACTTTTGTATCTTTTAGGGTGGAGAACTGCTTTTCTAATTCTGCCAAAACCTGACTCTTGAGACTGCGGACATCTTCTTGCAGTCTATCTCTAGTGTCTGAGAGATTATCGCGAATTGAGGTAGTTTGTTGCTTAACCGTCTGATCTATTGCTTCAATTTTGCTAGAAAACTTTTTGTTGAGGTGTTCAACGCTGTGACGAATTTCAGCATTTTCGTTCTCGGCGTTGAGATTTACAGAGTTAATTTTTGTCTCTAGAGATTCAACCCCTGCTTCGAGTTGCTTCGTACAAGCATTCTGAATTTGCTCAAGACGTTCAGAAATGTCATTTTCTAGCAAAGATAAGCTAGATTCTATCTTGTCGAGGCGGTCATTATAATCTCGTAGCTGAGAACCAAAAATTATGTCTCGAATCTGGTCAATATTTCCCAGTCTTTCACGCAGTTCTTCTCTATTCATATTGGTAATATTTTTATTTACAAAAAAGCAGGAATCACAATTCACTCACAACTTTACACTTCATCCCTAAGGCTAGCAGACGAGAAGATAAGCCCCAAGGAGAGTCTAAAGACACCCTGTCTCTTTGCTTGCCACCACCATAGCACATGGTTAAGTCATCTATTCGAGACAACTAGTGAAAGCAAGGGCAAGAGACAGGGAGCGGGTAGTTGTGCGATTCGTTCGAGCGAGAAACACTATGGTTATATACCTAGGCGTTGATAAACCTCGTCTAAATGTTTCAAATGCTGCTGGGGATCAAAACAAATGTCTATCTCTTCTGGTGTTAGCCTACTTTTGACTCGACTATCTTCAGTGATTAGCCGATGGAAATTACCCTCTGGTTGATTCCAAGCTTGGTGAGCACAAGATTGCACAACGCTATAGGCTTCTTCCCGACTCATACCTTTATCAACTAAAGCTAGCAACACCCTTTGGCTAAAAACAACACCACCATAAACATTCATATTACGCTTCATGTTTTCCGGATAAACTAACAAGTTTTTCACTAAGTTAGTAATTTCTACCAGCATGAAGTGAGTTAAAGTACAAACATCTGGTAGTATTACCCTTTCTACAGAAGAGTGAGAGATATCTCGCTCATGCCAGAGAGCAACATTTTCTACAGCAGCAACGGCATGAGAGCGTATAATTCTGGCTATTCCCGTTAGTCGCTCAGAACGAATTGGATTACGCTTATGGGGCATCGCTGAAGAACCTTTTTGTCCTTTGGCGAAGAATTCTTCAACTTCCAGGACGTCGGTTTTTTGTAAATTGCGAATTTCTACTGCAAAGCGTTCAATGGTGGCTGCTAATAATGCCAGATGTTGTACATAATTAGCGTGGCGATCGCGTGATATTACTTGAGTTGAGGCACAATCTGGTTCAAGTTCGAGTTTCTGACAGGTAATTTCTTCTACCTGTGGCTCAATGTTGGCATAGGTTCCCACCGCACCAGAAATCTTACCCACAGCAATTTCCCGGCGCAATTGTACCAAGCGATCGCGGTGGCGATATACTTCTGCTAACCAACCCGCTAGTTTAAAGCCAAAAGTGATAGGTTCAGCATGAACTCCGTGGGAACGACCAATCATCACAGTGTTGCGATGTTGTTGTGCCTGGTAACGAGTTGCCTGAGAAAGTTTTTCTACCTGTTCTATTATCAGGTTGAGACTGGCAACAAGTTGCAGTGCCAAGGCAGTATCTAAAACATCAGAACTAGTCAATCCTAAATGGATATAACGGCCAGCATCTCCTACATACTCATTAACATTAGTGAGAAAAGCAATCATGTCATGGCGAACTTCCTCCTCAATTTCTAGCACCCGCTTGAGGTCAAAATTCGCCTTCGCCTTAATTTCTGCAACTGCCTCTTGGGGAATCTTTCCTAGTTCCGCCTGGGCTTCACAAACCGCCACCTCAACCTGAAGCCAGGTTTTCAGTTTATACGTGTCTGTCCACAATTCGCCCATTTCGGGCAGGGTGTAGCGCTCGATCAATGCCTGTTTTGCCGAATACAACCGTCATATTTTACCTCTGAGAGTCAAAACTACCTCACTAATGCCCTAAATTCCACAAGCATCTAGTCGAGGAGAGGAAAACCAACAGTTAACTTTACCAGGCCAACAGACATCGGCCCTAGGGAAAAATCCTTTAGGAGTTTGCAGATTCAAACTAAGATTACTCCAACCAACACTATCAGCAAATTTATCTTGGTCTTTTCCCGCTGCCTGAAAAATCTGCTTCTGTACACTAAAACCAAATTTACCGTTACTATATTGCAACCAAAGTTGGTTAATAGTGTGTAAATCTTCACAAGAAAATTGCTCTATGCTGGAGTCATTTAGCCAGCCTTGTTCTGAGCGGTTGGCTAGCTGTAGCATCAACTTTTTTGTTTCTTGGTTAGCTTGTTTAAATTGGCTAGATACCAATAAGTTTTGCAGCTTACTATAATCTTCGCCAACTTCTGATTGAGGATTAATCCCTGTAGAAGAATTGATGATATCCGTTTGAGAAGAGTTGGGAGTATCGGGATTAGCCTGGGAAAGGTTAAATCTTTCTAAGGGACAGCCACCAGGATCTAAACCAAGGCATTGTCGAATCTCTGGTTGTACAAAAGCGGCAAGTGAGACAATCACTCCTAAAGCCGCGATTATATTTCTGAGACTTTGGCTCATAAGCTTTTATTTAAGGTGAAGTATTGATAAGGGCGATAGACTGGCAAGAGTATCAGTACAAATATCTTGAATGCTCGACTTCAACCCCATATTTGAATTTTCGCGCACTAACTGCGTCGCCATCTGCGCCTTTTTAGTCCCCGTCAACCTACTTTTTACCCTACAGACACTCATTCTGGCAGGAATAAACCGCCCTCAAAATCAAGTACGATTCTCTGCCCTAGTTGCTTGTCTGCCAGCTATGGCTATGGTACTTCATGTCTGTACTTGGCTGATGATTGGTGTAGTTATGGCTCCCACCTTTATTCTTTTGGGGTTGGGAACTACCTGTTTTGTCTTTAATATCTGGGCAATCACTCATGCTTCTAGCATGACTAGTTTACTCAGACAATTATTTACAGTTGCTTCAGCTTTGAGCAAGGATACAATTCCAGCTTTGCTCTCAGTTAAGAATACGGGTGTTTAATATTTGCCAATCTTAAATTTATCTTTAGATGCTACTTCCTTATTGAGTTTATAAAGCATCTCAGTCTTGTGATCGAAACTTTGCCTGTTATGTTATGGAGGGATAGTGGAGGCTTGCTTCACCAAGCAAGATACCTAAACAGTAACCTTCCTATTCGTCGTCTTCATCCCAGTCGTCTTCTTCATCCCAATACTGTGAAGGCGCTTCACCATATTTTTTCAGAATATTTGGCTTTTTGATTTTGGCATTAGGCGGCTGAATTTCTTCCAGTTGTACGTAAAATTCCCAATTATCACCAAAATCGAAGAGGAATATCATCCTGTCGCCCGCTTGCAGTGGCAATTCACCAACAAGGACTTGTGCGGTTGAAGGAGATTCTCCACAGTAGGGATGACTCACCTGTCCGCTGCGACCAAATCGGTCTTTGTAACGAAATTCGTACAAATGGTCGTTGTCAAAGTCAAAGGCACCCAGGATACTATTACTTAACCAGTCTAATTCCAGTTTGGCGGGAATGGCGATGCGCCGCCAAGCTTTACCAAGAGAGACTTTAAAGATATAAATTCCCTCGCTGAATTCGCTGCTAGTCAGGACTAAGTTATTTTCCCACTCAGGAAAGAAGGTCTTGAAATGGGTTTGCAATTCTCCTAACTTAAAAAAGTCGCCAATTTATTGCATTCTATCTATAGTGCGATACTGAATTGCCTCAGCAAGGTGGGGAGCCCCCATCACCTCATCAGCCGCCAAATCAGCAATAGTGCGAGCTACCTTAAGGATGCGATCGCTTGCCCTTGCTGATAACCCCAATTTGCGAATCGCCCCTTCTAATAAATTCCGACTGGTATCATCTAGGGGACACCATTGCCGCAGATGATGACTCTGCATCTGAGCATTACAACTAAGGGAAGGTTCCGACTGAAAACGGACGAGGGCAAGTTTCCTAGCAGCTTGTACCCTTTCCCGTACAGCCGATGAGTTTTCACCTAAAGGTTGTCGCGTAATTTCCTCTGGCTTGAGGCGATTTACAGCTACCTGCAAATCAATACGATCCATCAATGGGCCAGACAGCTTTGCCCAATATTGCTCTCGTTGTCGAGGAGAACAAGTACAAGGTTGAAGCGCATCACCGAAATAGCCACAAGGGCAAGGATTTGTACTAGCTACCAAGGTAAATTGAGCAGGAAAACTAACCGACTGACGGGTGCGAGAAATAGTAACGTAGCCATCTTCTAGAGGTTGGCGTAGAAATTCCAACACACTGCGCTTAAATTCTGTTAGCTCATCGAGAAAGAGAACACCTCTATGGGCCAGAGAAATTTCCCCTGGACGAGGAAAACTACCACCACCAACTAAAGAAGGGCCAGAAGCAGAATGATGAGGAGAACGGTAGGGGCGATCTCGAACCAATTCTCCCCTATCTTTCAGTAAACCAGCAACTGAGTAAATTTTTGTCACATCTAAAGCTTCAGCAAAACTCAAGGGAGGCAAAATTCCTGGTAGCCGCCGCGCCAGCATCGTTTTCCCGCTGCCAGGTGGCCCAACAAAGATTAAATTATGTCCTCCAGCCGCAGCAATTTCTAAAGCTCTACGGGCGTGAGCTTGACCCTTGACATCCTTGAGGTCTGGGCCATTAAACTTAGACTGGGCTAACTCTTGTGAACTATTAACCAGCATCGGTGAGTAGTGTTCTGGCTCATTAAGGAAATTAGCAACTTCCGATAGATGTTTGAAACCATAAACTCTAAGACCTTTAACAACGGCCGCCTCCTGAGCATTGACCACAGGAACAACCAAACCCATAATCCCCATTTCCTGTGCCACCGCAGCAATGGGCAATACTCCAGCAACTGGTCGCAAACTACCATCTAGGGAAACCTCACCCAAAAATAGATAATCTCCCAACAACTCCGTACTCACTTGCTCAGATGCTGCCAAAATCCCCACACTAATAGGTAAATCAAAGCTGGGGCCCTCTTTGCGTAAGTCAGCAGGAGTAAGGTTAATGATAATTTTACGCATAGGAAAGGCAAAACCAGCATTTTTGAGAGCCGCCTTAACCCGTTCTCGCGATTCTTGGACAGCAGTATCCGGTAAACCAACTACGACTATCCCCGGTAAACCCCCAGAAACATCAACTTCCACTCCTACTTTGACCGCATCTACCCCGACAATTGAAGCGCTCCAAATTCTGGCAAGCATATTAATACCCTGGGATTTAAGCGCGAGTATATTGCCTGAGAACGGGGTATCCTAACCGAGAAATTACTGAAATTAGAATTATTAAGCGTTTACCAAAGATACATTTCCCCCCATCACCCCATCACCCCATCACCCCATCACCCCATCTAAAATGACTTTAGCCTTAACCCAATTGCACAATGAGCGAGACTATCTTTAGCAAAATTATTGACCGAGAAATCCCCGCTGAGATTGTTTACGAAGATGACCTAGCGTTGGCATTCAAAGACGTTTCCCCTCAAGCCCCAACTCACATTCTGGTCATTCCCAAAAAGCCCTTACCTCAACTCTCTGCTGCTGAGTCAGAAGACCATGCCCTAATGGGACATCTTCTCCTAACCGCTAAGCGAGTAGCTGAACAAGTTGGTCTTAGTAATGGCTATCGCATTGTGATTAACAACGGTAACGATGGCGGTCAAACCGTTAATCACCTACATTTACACATCTTGGGCGGCCGTCAAATGACCTGGCCACCGGGCTAAATTGTTAAGCAAACCTTAAATTCTCTTTGAAGAACTTTACAAAACACAACAATTGCGTTAATGTAAGTACATACAGACGAGATTTCGTCTGCCGAACCTCGAAAATTCATAAAGCCATCATAAAAGCATGACAACTACACTACAACAGCGTGAAAGCGCTTCCTTGTGGTCACAGTTCTGCAACTGGATTACTTCAACCAACAACCGCCTTTACATTGGCTGGTTCGGCGTGTTGATGATCCCAACACTGTTGACTGCAACCACCTGCTTCATCATCGCCTTCATCGCAGCTCCTCCCGTAGACATCG
>JBAUJE010000200.1:0-41849 GCA_049683475.1 Coleofasciculaceae cyanobacterium
ACTTTTCATAGGGAGTAGTGAGTAGGGAGTTCGCTCCCTCCGGTCGCTGGGGAGTAGGGAATAGCTTCGCTCTTGAAGATGGAGATGGGGGCAGTAGGGAGTTTTTCAGAAAGTTTATCGGTTTGACAAATACTTGAGGAAGCTAGAGCTTTCTCTCATTCCCCCCCCTACTCCCTACTCCCCACTCCCTACTCCCTTTCTGCTACTTAATATCAATCGTGGGTAGCTGATTTTCGACCGTTTGTTTTAAGTCCGTGATGTCTCCCTGTGGTGGACTAACGGTAAAGCTGTTGCCACCGATAAACGCGATAGTTCCGGTTACAAGAATGATTGAGCCAAAGATGCCGCCGATAATGACTCCGGCACTTGCTAGACTCCCTAGAGGCGAATCGAACCAGGCATGTAGCCAGTCACCAGAGAGATAAAGTAGTCGCCAGAATCTTCCTGGTGCGCGTTTTCCAGCGTTCCAGTGCCGAATGACGGGTATCCAGTAATCAGCCTTGGGAACCTGTGGTTTCTGCATGGGGTATGTGATAACAGGTGGCATTGGTACTGTAAATTCATTCATTGCACCAAGGGCGTTAATAATCTGTGGATTTAGCGATGAATTATTCATCATCTGTTGTCTCATTGCCATAGATAAGAGCATCTGCTGCATTGCTTGTTGCTGCATCATCTGTTGTGGCAGTGGGTTAGTAGCAATAGGCATCCCCTGATTTGGTATCATTGCTCCGGCATTATGCTGTGGCGCATGAACAAGTTGTCCAGGTGATGATAGGTCAAGGTATGGTGGCATACCTCCGTAGCCAAAGTTACCTTGCAGCGTTTGAAGCTGCTGGTCGAGTGGATTGTTACCTTTTTTGTTGTCAGCCATGATTAAATCCTCGGATTACCGATAGAGTTAAGTAGTTCATCCTCTGAAAGAGGAGCCTGAGCGACTGGCTCATCTTGTGTTTCAGGAATGCTTACTGTTGGAAGGGTAGAGAGAAGTTCTTCAGGAATCTGGGGAGGTTTTGGTACTACTTCCTGTTGTGGTAGAGCTGTTTCTTCTGTTGATAAGGACACGGATTCTGAGGCAAGCTCAGAATCGTGAGATGTCCGTGGTGGTGCTGTTAAAGATTGCGGTATCTGCTCTGGCTGCACCTCTGGCACAGGGATTGTAGAGGGAAGTACGGGAGTTTGGTTACTTTCAGGTTGAGAATCTTCTTGTTCTGTTTTTTCTGTTGTTGGTGAAACAGAGAGGTCATCAACAATCCAGGTAACAAGAGCAAAAGCTGCACCGCCGAGGGCTAAGGCATTTACAACGAGTAAGGTTTTGTCAGCTTTGGACTTCCGAATGAATGCGTGCTGTGTTGAGTTGGGACTGACTGTGCCTCGGTACACGTCCTTTTCTTGTGCTGCTGCAATGGAAAGACAGGCAAGAAGCAGTAGCCCCCCTGCTCCTACTGCCTTAATCAGTACCTTCATTGCTCATAACTCCTGAGCGAATGCGTTCTTCATGCTCTCTTGCAGAACTTTTCTCTCCTTCCTCTAGGAGCCAGCTATTAATGGAATCAATTTGTGAGACGGCATCCATCATGCCTAATGTCCCAAGGAGTGCTGCCTGATCCTTTTTGTACTCCTGTTGTAGAGCGACAAGTTGGGTCATGGTCAGCCTGGTGTTAAATCTGGGTGAAACCCGCAGGTTTTCTGCCATTGAGATAGCCCAGAGTCGTCCGTAGGCAATAGCTGCTAACTCTGAAGGAGGAACCGAAATGCTTACCTCTTTCTCACCGTCTTGATAGGTAAGCGTTGCGTTTTGCCCTTTCTGGGCAAGCCACGCAAGCTTCATTACCATCTGAGTTTGTTGGTGCAATGCCCCTGCTTCAGTCAGTCGGTAGGAGGGATGATCCTTAGTGTTTCGTAGTATTGATACATCGCGCAGAAGCTCTTGTGACAACAAAGCATATTGCTGCTGTAGCAATCCGGGATTTTCGAGCGTATCAGGTGCTAGGTCAACGCGGGTAAGCTGCTCGATATACTGACGCAGCGATGCATTTTTTTGAGCTTGGGCGATATCAATCTCGGTGACAGGCTTTTGTTCCCGTGGTGAGTTGACAACGACGGCAGTTATGCCGATGGCAAGAAAGATTGCAGCACCCGCTGCCATCAAGATTCGTTTTTTACGCAGAGGAGTCTTTTGTTCCTTTGACTCCCCGATAGTTGTGGTAGTCATAATAAGTGAACTGAAACGACTTCAATGGAGATGACAGAAACTTCGGGTGAACGGTGATGCTTTGCTACAGGTGAGTGGTGGTTGCTCAACATGCGTCCTGCACCAAAGAAGAAGAGTCCTGCCAATGCTCCAATCCCAAGGGTTACTGGATGAAAGGCAGCGGCAATAAGTGGTGTACCAAAGATACTTGCAATGCCTCCTTGAATAAGGCTGTGTACCAGGGACGACCAGCCGAGAGTGCCTGTAATGTCAATGAGTGTTTGAATCATGGTGTTTTTTCCTGCATGAAAGAATGAGTAAAACTGAGAGAAGGACTCCAACTAAAGAGCCTGAGATGCACCCGATAAGAGGAGGGGTAGATTGATGAGGATACAGAAGTCCTCCGATAGTTGTGCCAGTAAGTGCTGAAAGAGTTGTAGTGGGAAGGCTCCACAGTGCTGCATCCTGAAGTGCTTTGCTCTTTTGTTGCTGGTAGATAAATGCGGTAAGGAGCCTTTTTTCTGTGGTTGCGTGAGATAAGCCTATCTGAAGAAGTGCAGCATCAAGGGGGTCTATGCTGCGTTCTCGTCTTCCGTTTCCTCCGGCAAATATCCCTGACATATCTCGCCGAGGAGTCCGGTAAAACCCAAGCCATCTGAATCAGAAATCTGCTCGACGGAGTTAATATCGCCAAGTTCTGGTATTTCGATGTTTTCTAACAGTGCATCCACATCAATGGTGGTGTCATTTAGAACCGCGTCGGTAATGTTTCCAAGCTGTTCTCTGATAAGTGTTGCATCAGTGATTGTGTCAGAAAGCACCTGCTTAAGAAAACCGACTTGTCTACCGTGGCGGTAGGCGGCTGCTAGTTTTTGACCGTCTTGTACACCAGCTAAGACGGTGGCTTGAGCTTCACCTTCTTTGCCCTTAATGAAATGTTGCTGAAGGTCAGAATCGACCTCTTTTTTCTTGCGAGTAACACGACCTCCCTTTTTCTTTTTGGCAGAAGAAGTGGTGGTTTTTTTCGATTGAGCTGGTTCCTTCTTAGCCTCTTTATACGCAGTAAGCGCCCTAGTAACGTTCTCAGTGTTTAGTTCCTTCATTGTCTGCCAGACACCAAGAATGTCATCTTTCTCGTTGTTAGGGTAGGACTTCTTTTGTCGAAGGTTTAGCCCTTTGAGAATTTCCTCAAGGGTAGTAGTTCCAATCTGGTCACTAAGAGAGGTGTAACTATTAACTGGCAACTGAGTTTCTGGTTCCTTGTTCATATGCGTGTGAGATATTTTTGTGGAGTTGTCCAAGTTCAAGGTCAATATTGATGCCCAAGTTGATGAAGGCTTCTCTAAGCTGTTTTTGTCTGCGGAGACGGCAAAACTGAGCGCGGCTATGTGAACCGTATCCAGCTTTAAGCCATCTACTCATTAGATAAAGCTGTTCAATTTCTTGCTGGCAGTACACCCGTCCTTGATAACCGAGGTGTCGGCAGTAAGACCGAAGTGTTTTGCGTGACTTTACACCGATAAGCCTCATAGTGAGCTTTTTGGTGCAGACAATACTGTCGATGCTTCTCCAACATTGAACGCGGAGCGTCTTTTTGTAACTTCTAATGGCGATCACCACCTTTGGTGAAATATGGATACCCGTCCCGTGGGGAGTGGTACAGGTCACTGCACCGGGGACAACTTTATTAAGAACGAGGGGTGAAAAATATTCCAGACTAATGGTGTGATAGTCACACTGGAAATTTTGAAAGCCTTATAGTGTAGTGGTTTGAGAAGATCGATAGTTGTCGATAACAATGTACTATTGCTACTAAAATGAAGAGAAAAAGTGGGAGGGGTATCCAATTTGGATAGGGGTATCCACAATGTTGCTACTTACTTCCCTGACAAGATGTGGGAAGTATGACTTAATAGTCTTTGCTCATGAAGAGGAAGTAAGCTCAAACGCATATGGTACATGCATTTTGGGGCATGACACTTCCCTACTTCCCACACTTCCCTTGCTTCCCTCTCCCCCCTCAAATCGCAGAAAAAAGCCCCCAGAGAGGGGTGTGTTCTAGGAAGTGGGAAGTTGGGGAAGCTTCAGAAGTACAACTTTTCGCTCACTGGACAATAACTGTTGTCCCAATCTCAACCTGATCGTAGAGTTGCCCGATGTCTTGGTTACGCATCCTTAAACAGCCATGAGAAGCAGCCTTACCAATAGAGCTGTTGTCGTTTGTGCCGTGTAGCCCAATCTTATTCCCCTGGTTATCTTGCACAAATCCAATCCAGTGCGTTCCCATTGGGTTCTGTGTTCCTGGTGGTACAAGTTCTCCGGTGATGGGATGCTTCCAGGTAGGATTAACAATCATCTCATTGACAGCAAATTGTCCTGGTGGTGTCTCCCATCCTGGTTTTCCAATCGCAATCGGATATTGAGCGATTATTTGACCATTCTGAAGAAGAAGTAGTCTTTTGGTTGTGCGATTGATAGAGAGGGTAACGCTTGATTGAGGTAACTGCTCAACTGTATGCAAAATACTTTTTTCTTTATCTGTTTGCTGCATAGTTATCTGACAGTCGCAAGGAGCTGAGGAAAAGTTGTTTGTGAGACGAGGCGCGGTAAGTGCAGCAGCAGTAAGAAAACAGGTAGTGACGGTAAACGCTTGGAGGTTCAGGTTAATGTACATACAAAAAAAGCCCCGGTGGAAAGTGACGGGGCGATAAGGTATGAGTAAGGAGAAGATACGCCCCTTGCTACCAGAGGCTTTCAACAGGTGGAGATGCCTGATGAGTGGTTTCCTGGGATTGATTTTTCAGAGTAGTTCCCTCTTCTTCTTTAATTGGCTGTGTTGTCGTAGCACTATCTCCAATAACAGTTGGTGCAAACTGCTGAAGTTGAGATGAGGAGGGTGTTTGTGTTTGACGCTCCTTCTGTGGGGTACTACAGGCAGTGCTTAGGAGAAGGATAAGAAAGACCAGTGGTGTATTTTTTTTCATCGTCTCACCATCCTTTCTGGAAGAGTAATAGTGAGCGATAGCTTTGCTGTTCTTTCAAAGAGAAGTGCATCATGAGCCTGTTTCCAGAAAAGAGCTTGAGCAAGCCTTTTTCGGTAGGTATGTGGCATCCTCTTAAAGTCAGCCCCCCATTGGTTGGTCGTTTCAGGTGAAAGGTTAAGAGCAGCACTTAAAGCTCGTTTACACTGCGCTCGAAAGCCGTGAGTTCTCTTTATATCGAGTCGCTCATCAAGAGGTAGCGTATGTATACCAAGCCAGTATTCACAGAAGGTAATGGGGTCAAGTTCTGTGTGGAGAATAAGTAGTGCCTGCTCTCTTCGTCGATGTAAGAGAGATGAATTTGTCCGCATAATAGCTATAGGCAATGGGAACGTTGCTTGCAGAAGCGGCTGGTCGGAGCGCAAAACCTTTCCAGTCGTTTTCTGCTGCGGTAACAGCAAGTTGTCATTATTTGTCAGCAACTTGCTTTATTGAGCATATAGTAGCATATTATTGTATGCGCCAAGCATACAAAATAAGAAAGGTAACTGATAAAAGGAAGTAAAAATATTACGATATATGCACATACGATGCTGGATACTGCCGTGACCAAAAGATTGACTGTAACTCTTCCCGATATGACATTTGAAGAGCTAGAAGCCTGGGCAGAATACCAGGGCCGACCGACTGCAAACCTTGGAGCTTATCTGATCGAGTCAGGTATCAGGCAAGCAAAAACTACAGGAGAGTTCAAAACGTTGAGAGAACTCCCCCCCCGCCAAGGGAAAAAACCACAGTAAAGAGTTCGTTGTGAGTAAGGGTGACAACTGCAACACACTTACTCACTTATTGCTACAGAGAGAAGACGAATGCAAAAAGAGCAAAAAGACCAGTCTCTGGGTTAAGATCCCTACATGAGACTGATCTTTCTACTAGATCGGTTTTTTCAAAAGAAATGTGGGTCGTGCCAAGACCCCGCATGATGCCTGTCAGGCGTGTAGTATAGTTTCGACCCTAGAACCACGCCATGACACTATATGAACTTGGGCGAAAAAACCGCCTGTACCAATATAGTATCGTTTTCCAGGAAAATCTACCAATACTTCTGGGCGGCTTCTCTCACAAATTCATACAAACGTCATACGGGATCTTACTGCGTCCACACGGAACTAGACGCATGGTAGGTATGTTATTCCTGTGGTGATCACACAATTATCCGTTAAGCCAGAAGCCCAGACGAGAGAAGCTGTTACCCGCTGGCTTACCCACTATGGCTATCCAGCCCTCCCGGTAGCCCCAGCCCAAGACCCGCATCAGTACCATAAAGTAGTCTCTGGCAAAGGTGGACCATATTGTCCTCTTTACCAAAACACAAATCAACCAACTCCACTTTTTACAGGTAAAAATCCCAGCTACCTGGACAAAAACGGCACTCCACATTTAGTCAACCATAAGCAGTTTCAGAAAAAACTACCATCTTCGCGCAAACTTTCAGAATGGTTTGCTCACCCAGACAACGGCATCGGCACTTTAGGAGGTTGGCACAACACTGTCTGGCTTGATTTTGATATCAAACGATTTGACTCATCATCTGCCTGTGATGATGCAGTAGCCAGGTTAACCCAGAAGGTTGTTGAGAAAACAGGGAGACGACCATTCTTAGAGAAGTCACAGTCAGGCGGTTGGCGTGTTGGGGTCAAAGTAAAGCAGCTTCCCGACTTTACTAACTTTACCCTTACTCCTGGTGGCGCACATATTGGTGAAGCGTTAGGAAACGGAAGATTTACTGTTCTTGCCCCCACCCTTGGTCCTTCTGGAAAGCATTATAAAAATATCCATCGAGAAGAACCACCTGAAGTTGAATCTCTTGAAGATATCGGTATCTATCCAACTAAGAAAAATTCTACGACTCCGGGGAAGGCAGAGGGCAGCACAACGACCGGCTCAGTGACCGGGCAGAGGGCAGAAGGCAGAGGGCAGAAGGCAGAAGGCAGAGGGCAGAGGGCAGAAGGAGAATCTTCTGGCGGAGGCACAAGTCTTCTGGCGATCGCTCCGAAACAAGGGTTTGAATCCCCACCTAAATACTTCCTTCTGCCTTCTTCAAAACCAGCACCTCAGCGCATAGCCCCCGGCATTATTACCCTTGAGCAGCTTGGAAATAAAACAAGTTTGGAAGTATTGAACGGTGGAGACCCAAAAAGAGACCGTTCAGCCTCACTCACCACAGCACTCAAAGAATGGTGTGGCTGGTACAACTGGTCTCATCTAAATGGAGTTGCTATCAGCGGTTCACCAGAAAAGTTAGCACACGATGCCGGTCATAACTTAGGGATTGATGAATCACGAGTTGAACGAATCATCAAAAGCATCGGAGACTTCTCAGCCTACCAACCAGCAGCCTTAACCTGTGGTGGAGATGAGGCTTGTTGGCGCAGGGTTCGCAAGCTTGATAAGGCAACGTTTATACAATGCTGTCCTACCCAGATCAGAGAAAGTATCCAGGGTAGTAGCAGCCGTCGTGGGAAAAACGATATGCTAGCGTCAAGCACATCTGTCCCTGCCACCATGTCCTTTGAGTCAAGAAGAGAGGAAGACAAAGAACGCCGTCACTCAGAGTGGAACGTTAGTGAAAAAAGTGGGATACCAGATAGCTTTAACCCCCTTGAAGAATTCACTCAACGTGTCCTTTACAATCTGTATGGGGACAAGCCGTGGATTTGTGTTAATGGTCAATTATACTTCTGGACAGGAACCTATTATCAGGCTAGCCCCGATGTTATTGAACTTCGCCGCTTACGGGACTTCTGTAACACCTATCCTGTTCTAGATAAATATGGAGTCTCTCGTTACCCCTATGCCAAGCCCAGTAAAGTAAAAGAGGCATTAGAGTGGGTCAAGATAAGTTTGGGAGTTGACCCAGCATTAGTCAATCCTCCAGGGCTTAACTGTACTAATGGTGTACTGCAATTTCATTGGGAAGGCCCAAAACCCAGTTGGAAGCTTGTTCCCCATGACTCTGACCTCTTTTATATCTACGAGCCACAAGTTACCTATAATCCAGAGAGCAATCCAGAAGCCTGCGAACGGTTACTATCCTGTCTTGACCTGCCACAACAAGATATCTTTCTCAAAACCATAGCAGCCTCATTAGACCTGCCGATGGTACGGAGCTTTAAGAGTCGTGCGGTGAAAGCTTTGCTGCTCAAAGGTGATGGAGCCAATGGTAAAGATACGCTGCGAGAATTAGTACGACTGATGTACGGCAAGCAAGGAGTCACCAGTTGTACATTTTCAGACTTTGTTGCTTATGATCAAGGGCGCAAATTTCCTCTAGCACGGCTCAGATTTTCTAGGCTTAACTGGTCATCAGAAAATTCTAACGTCAAACGGCTTGATACCATCCAGAGTCTTAAAGCGTTTGTCACAGGCGATACCCTCAGTATTGAGGGAAAAGGACGAGACGAGTACGAGTTTGACCCGAAAGGAGTTGCTCTCTTTAACGTTAATGACACCCCTAACCTTGAAGGAGTACTTGAGGCGATCGCCAGTCGTTATGGAGTGTTGAGTTTCAACAAGACCTTTAAAGTTGGAGCAGATCCAAGTCAAGGAGAGATTGAAGCTGAACCACGCTTTAAGTATGACCCACTCTTTCTACGCTCTGAAGTGCTACCAGCATTTTTGAACAAAGTTCTTGATGCACTAGTGCGGCTGATGGAGGAAGGGATTGATTACAGTTGTACCTTTGAAGCACTTCAAACAATTCAAGCCAGCAATTCACATCTGTTCCAGTTCTGCCAAGATACAGGTCTACAGTATGACCAAAATGGTGTTTTAACAGCAGGTCAAATCTGGCAGCAGCTTCAGCCTTGGTATGAAGACAACGGCACTTTGAGCTATGAAGAGACAGCAAACGGCAAAAAGAAAGCAGTGTGGCAAGACCAACCACGTCGAGGTGATCGCAATGTAAAAGCACCGAATCAGGTGATTGGTTATTTCCAGAAGCTCTTTCCTAAAGCCAAGCGCATCACACTTCGGGGTGAGAATAAAGCCAAGCTTGTAGCGTTATCTGGTATTAGCTTTGTTCCACCAGACGATGGAGGTGGTGGAGGCGGAGGTGATGGCAATAATCACCCCAATACCCCCACAGGTGATGGCTGTGGTGATGGCATCAAACATGAACAGAATAAGGAAGTGATGCCAGTGATGGCAGTCTTAGAGCCTCCAGAAGAAAAAAAAGAAAAAGTTGAAAAAGTTGTGGGACAAAATCAGGAGAGTTTGCCAGAAATTGTTGTGCAGCAAAAGGTGACTGAAGGCGAAAATCTGGGGTCACTGGCATCAACACAAGAGAGCGTAAGAAATACAGCCATCTCCCCTTCCCTCACTGCCACCATCACAGTCAATAAAACTGACATCACCCCGGTGATACAGAAAGTTGTAGAGTCAAAAAAACCCCACCACACCTACACCAATGAAATCTATGTTGAGTTGATGCGGGGGAGTGATTTGGAGATTAAGCGGCTTGGCTGGTCTGTAGCTCAGGCAAAGGAAGTGACTATTAAACGGTATGGTAAAGAGTCACGACAGCTTATGAGCAACCAAGAGCTAGAAGATTTTGTGGAGTGGCTTCGTGGTATTCCCACTCCGGTTGAGCAGGAGTTAAGAGTGGGAATGCGAGTTTCCTATGGTGAGTTGAGAGGTTCGCTTAGTGGAAAGACTCATGATGGTCGCTGGTATGTAAAGTGGGACAAGTTAAGGAGAGAGCAAAAGCGGAGAAATGTGCAACTTCCAGCTAGACCCATGAGAGTGGAGGAACTGAAGGTAGTAAAGCTCAAGGGAGGGGTGTAGTCATAAGTGGTTGGTAGCCGGGACTCTGAGACAGGGTGACGGGGTGACGGGGTGACGGGGTGACGGGGGGATATGGAGAAAGGTCAGAATAGAAAGGCTAAGACTCATGAGGATTTGGAGGTTTATCAGATAGCATTTGATGCAGCAATGAGAATATTTGAGCTGTCTAAAAAATTCCCTGTAGAAGAAAAATATTCCCTTACTGACCAAATACGGCGCTCCTCTCGTTCCGTGTGTGCTAATTTAGCGGTTCGCGTTTGCGCAGCATGGTGCAAAGCAGCAAAGCGTTCCCGAAGGGTGGCTTGGAGAAAAAGAAGGTACAAAGCAGCTTTTATCGCTAAATTGAGTGATTGTGAGGCAGAGGCAGCAGAAGTTCAGGTTTGGCTAAAGTTTGCTGTCAAATGTTCTTACTTGGATGTTGAGCTAGGTCGAGATATTTACGCTACCTATAACCAAATCTTAGGAAGCCTGGTCAAAATCATTAACAATCCAGAACCGAAGCTCCTTTAATCAAGAGTACATTTTCTCCCCGTCTCCCCGTCTCCCAGTCCCCCAGTCTCCCAGTCTCCCCGTCCCCCAGTCCCCCAGTCTCCCAGTCTCCCAGTCTCCCAGTCTCCCAGTCTCCCCGTCCCATCTATCCACTATAAAAGTGTCAAAATTAAATCAATCCCCCACACCCGGAGGACATCGTGATGACCGTAACCACAGCTAAATGGACACTAGACGACTATCACCGCATGATTGAAGTCGGTCTTTTAGAAAGTCGTCACGTCGAACTTTTAAACGGAGAAATCATTGAAATGCCTCCAGAGGGAGAACCCCATGCTTATTTCCGCACAGAAGCCTCATATTATTTGAAGGAGTTGTTAGGAACTCGCGTTAAAATCCGCGAAGCTGCTCCCATTACCATACCTGGTAGCAGCTCAGAACCCGAACCGGATATCGCCATCGTTCAACCCCTAGGACGGGAGTATCTAGAACACCATCCCTACCCAGAAAATATTTTCTGGCTGATTGAGTTCTCAAACACCAGCCTAGGGAAAGACCTGGATATCAAGCGCAAAGCTTATGCTACAGCCTCCATTCCGGAATATTGGGTGATGAATTTAAAGACTCGACAACTCAAGGTGTTCCGTGACCCTGTTAATGGAGACTACGAAGAAGAAGAAACCCTAACGACTGGAGAAATTTGTCCCAAGGCACTTCCTGATGTTGTAGTTTCAGTAAAACGGTTGTTAGAGGGATAGGTTATCACCAACGGGTTTTAAGGGGCAAGTTTGCTCTCAAGTAAGTAGGTGAGTATGGAGAACATCAGACAGTGGGAGATGTTTTTGTGCGAAAACGCTTGTTTAAGAACTTGAGACTCCTCTGCCCGTTTTATCTGTAGTTTTGTCGTAGTTTTCTACATGTAGACGTGTATACATATATGCATGTATAAGTATTGACATCCTGGCATGTCTACACATAAGTTCAACGTATGAAGATAATCTCTTTCGTTTCACAGAAAGGCGGAACAGGAAAAACCACCTTAGCCTTAAACCTTGCCGTTGCCGCTGAACTTGCGAGTAAACAAACTGCTGTTATTGATCTTGACCCTCAAGCAAGTGCCGCTGATTGGGGGGATAGCCGTTCTCAAGAAACACCTGTAGTTGTATCTGCTCAACCTGCTAGATTGACAAAGGTATTAGAAACCGCTAAGCAAGCAGGCGCAGCACTAGCAATTATTGACACTGCACCACACTCTGAAAGTACCGCTCTTGCTGCAATGCGTTCTGCTAATTTTGTTTTAGTCCCAATTCGCCCAGCCATTCTTGATTTACGAGCCATCAGTAATACCATTGATTTGGTGAACCTAAGCAAAAGCAAAGCAGTTGTGATTCTTAACGCTTGCCCATCTCGTGGTTCACTGGTGGATGAAGCGAGTGAAGCAATTGCTAGCTATGGTGTTCCTGTTGCACCCGTTAAAGTGGTCAATCGGGCCGCCTTTAATCATTCTCTAACTGTGGGGCAAGCGGTTCAGGAATATGAACCAAATGGTAAGGCAGCCGATGAGATTAAGCAGCTTTACAATTGGGTTTGTACACAGATAGACATGTAGACACTCCAACACTAAGACATGTATACTTGCATAAACATCAACAGGTCTACATGTAGGCTAATGAGCTTATGGCTAAAAGACTGAAACTAGCAGCAGCTTTAAGCGAGGCAGCGGGAAAACCTCAAGCTACCTCACAGAATCTTGAAATCAAGGATACTTCTCAGGCTAAAGAAACGAAAACGAAACTACCACCTAGTAGGCAAGGTAAAAAGTCTATCGGAGGACACTTCGATCCTGCTGTATCTCGTCAGTTGAAACAAATTGCCGTTAATCATGACACAACCGTTCAAGCTCTACTTGTTGAAGCCTTGAATGACCTTTTTGTGAAGTATGGGAAGAGTCCTATAGCTTGACTAGCGTTATTTGACAAGTACACATATTGACATGTCTACATGTCTGTGTGTAGACATAAAGAGCAGTGAACAGCCAACTCCTGATAGATTTCACCTATGGAACAACGACGAATTTGATCTGTTAACGAAAATGTTTCTGCCTTTGGGAAATTTTTAGATAATTCAAAGATTTGCATGGCTGCTTCATATGCTTTTTGATACGCCTTCAGGTCTCTATGACTTTTAATTGGTTCAAAGGACATTAAAACTTTCTCCCCGCTCCCTGCTCCCCATCTTCCCCAAATTACTCAGAACGCCCCTCCGGTGGCACAATCCAAAGGGTACTTTTCTCCCGTCCATCCCAACGCGCTCTCCTCAACTGCTCCCGATTCCACTCCACAATCTCTAGAGCCTGACGATAATCAGAATCTCCCATCATCTGCCACCAACGCAACTCAGAACCCAACAACATATTCATCGGTATCATCAGCACATAAGAAACAATCGCCAACCCCAAAAAGATTTCCTTACACTCCGAAAAATCCAACTCAAAGCTCCCAACCGAAATCCTTCTTCTTTCGAGAGGGTAACTCAGTTTTATCTCCTCCAAACTTTGTGACTGACTCACCAGTCGCTGATTTATCTCCTCTATCTTGACTAACGTCTGTACCACCCCTCGTTTGAGAATCTCTTGACTCGAATTTGAACTGCTCGATTCGTTCATTCGCTGCGGCGATACCCTTGAGAGCTGCTTTAATTCTTCCAAGGTACTCGTAAGCTTGCTGACGTTGGACGCTAAACGTTCCGTTTCCTCCGTTCTTGCCGTCAGCAGCTTCATCAGTTGAAGATTGATACTGGTCCATTCTGCTATCTGCCTATTAATCAGTTCATTATCAGAGGATGAATTAATCTGAGCCTCATCCACCTTCTTCCAGAGGCTCCCTATTACTTCCTTCAGTTGAGCAATTGCCGCCTCTATCTGTGAACCGTTATCCATTCTCCACTCCTGTTGAAACTTCTTCTTCCTCTCCCTCTCGTTCCACTACTTTTAAGCCCAAATATTCACCAGCCTTCTCCAGTTCATACTTAGCTTTCTCTAGAAAAGAACTCACCAGCAGATAATCTCCAAAAGGGAAACCATTTTCTTCCGTCGCCATTGAAAAAGGTATCTCCTTCTCACGCACCACATCAAAAGCAGAAATCTCCAACTCTGGCATCTCACACTCAATACCCCCAAGTTCCTCTATCGCAGAGGCCGTATTACTCTTATCCCAACGCACAAAACCCAAACCCTTATCCCAAGTCAGATTCTTTACCACCACATAGTCCACCTGGTGAGAGCAGAAATCCTTCATCGCACTCAGACTAGCAATTACCTCATAGCCCAAATTCAGTACAGTACAAAGAGTTACCCTGTACCCCAAATCAGCAGCGATTTTAAACAAACCAAACTTACCAATAATTTCCCTAGTCTTACGTCCCGAAGCCCCCGGCATATCCATTACCGCCACATCAGGATTTTTCTCACGAACCAAAGTAAAGAACCTCTTGGCTTGAGAAACCTCCAGGAACTCTAACAGCTCCACACCTTGACCAAAATCCTTATAGTACTCATAAAGTTCAGGGTTCTCCGTATCAGCATCAAAAGCCAAATAGTTGATGCCAACAGAATGTAAATAGTCCACCAGCAAACGGCAGAAAGTAGTCTTACCAGTTCCCCCCTTACCTCCAAGGATTACCACTAATCTTTTCACAACTTACTCCTATCAAGCCTATTAAATATTTTTCCCTTTGATTGAGAGCCATTCGATGGGTAAATATTCTCAGTCCAGTTATCTTTAGTAAAGATTTTCACAACTTACTCCTATCAAGTGTATTAAATCTTTTCTCCTTTAATTGAGAGCCATTCGACTGAGAAGTATCCTCAGTGACTGCTTCCACTTTCTGTTTTGAGTTGACATCAGTATTTGTTGATTTTTTCTTTTTTCCAGTAGCGACCTTACTCTTAGATTCAGAATCATGCTTGACCTCACGCATATATTGCTGAAGGGTTTCAGGAGCAATCTTTATCCCCCCGCGCTCTAGCAACAAATCACAGCAATCTTGATAACTCCAATTGTTGTCAAGTGCTGTCTGTATCTGGTCAGCCATCAGCTCAACCATCTGCTTAAGGTTCAGGGTATTTGTCTTTTTTTTGTTTTGAAACTTATCGGTGAAGTCTCCTTTCAATTGCTCGACAGCTTCCCGTTTAATTAACTGTCTCTGTCGCTTGTTTTTAACTGCCATAAAGCCAAATAACTCTTACTAAATATCTGTTGAGATAACTAATACTTAGATGTAAGTATTTCTAGTAATAGAGAAAAAACCTAGTTTAAAATTCTTTATAATCCCACTTGATTGCTAATTTATTTTCTTAGGTATTGTGTAAGGGAGTGCAGTTACCAGTTTTTGTTTTAGTCAAGAAATTGTGTATTAGCTTAGCTGAAGAAAAAGAACTTCTCTCAGAAAGCTTAAGACTTCTGAGAACTGTCAAAGGTTGACCATTTTCAACATGTTTTTCATCGGGTCATCAGGTATGTAGCTAGAGCGGTGCTTCTACTCAACTCAGTTCAGGGAGGGTATTTTCTCCTTCTGCCCTTATTCCTCCTTCTGCCGTCTGCCGTCTGCCGTCTGCCAAGAGCCTTCTTTCAAAAAAAACCTTGGCTACGACTTTGGCCATGTCCTTCATCACATCTTTGGCTTCGCTTGAGTCATGCCCTCAAAAGCATCTCCGGCTTCGCAGTCATCGCGGGGTGAGGAGCAGGCCATCGCCTTGTGCATCGCTTTACACGATGCACGCCGCTATGCGGCACGGCAAGACCTGCCCTGCGGGGCTGTGGATAAGTCGTCAGGACTGAGGCAGGGACACTTCTGAAGAATTGGAGAGGAGGACAGGGGGAGACGGGGAGACTGGGTGACGGGGGGACTGAAGAAAGGCAGTCCAATGAAAAATTTTTTCACCGCCATGAATGAAAGTGATATTTCCCTTTCACGACTCCCGACTCCCGACTCCCGACTCCCCACAAAAAAGACAGATAACTACTCATGACTAAACTGACTCAAGAAAAACGCACTCAGAGAATTCTGATACGAATCACCCCCAACGAACACCAGCGCTTAAAGGTAATGGCACAGCAGGAAGGTATGAGCATCGCCAATCTGATTAGAACAAAAACTATTTATCAACGACCGCCACGCCGAACAACAGATGTAGCGCGAATGACTTACTTAGAGTTAGGCAAGATTGGTACGAACTTAAACCAAATTGCCTTTGCCCTAAACACAGCCAACAAGCTGGGTAGATTACCCAGTGTCAGTACTATTGAATCCCTTCAGGAGTATCTCACAGCGCTCGAAGCAAATCTCAGACAAATACGTAGAGACTTAGTAGAACTTGACTTGATAGCAGCACTTGAAGATATGCAGGAGACGGGGGAATGAGGGGACTCTGAGACGGGGTGATGAGGTGGGTGTTATTCAAAAACTTGCATTCATATTCAATGAAGGATTTGTAAGCTAACGAGCAAAAGAATTGCATATGAAGGCAAGTCTTGGGAAAACCCTCTCCGCGTCTCCGTGTCTCCGTGTCTCCGTGTCCTTCCTAATAGTCAAATTAAATGCTTGACAGCTTATGAGCTTACCACTTATTGCTAAACAGACTAAGGGTAGAGGCTTTAGAGGCTTACTCAACTACTTACACAGCCGTACAGAAGCCAGACTAATTGGTGGCAACATGGAGGGTACTAATCCCAGAGAACTAGCTGCTGAGTTCCGCTTAAGTTACCAGCTCAATTCTAGAGTAAAAAAGCCAGTCTACCACAGCTCTTTGTCAGTAGGAAAAGACAAACAACTATCAGATAGCGATTGGAATAAAATTGCATTTAACTACCTACAAGGTATGGGATTCGAGGCTAATCAATGGGTCTTATACAGACACTCAGACAGAGAACATGACCATATTCATATTGTTGCCAGTCGAGTCCGCTTAGACACAACAAAAGTAGTAGAAGACTGGTGGGACTATAAGCGTTCAGAACACCTCTTACGGCAATTAGAAAAAACTCACGGACTAATACCCCTAGAAGCAGAGGTAACAAGTTCTTCCCTAAAGCGCAGTCCCAGCACTGGACAAAAGCGAAGACAACTGCGAGAGGAGGAAGAATACTCAAAAGGTAAACGAGACAAACCACCAGAGCTAACAGTACTCGAACAGTTACAGAATGCCATCGATGAAGTTAGCTCTGATTCTCCCACTATGCCAGAGCTAGTGGACAAGCTCAAAGACCAAGGTATTGATGCTAGGGTACACTACCAGTCCACAGGCAGAATTAATGGTATTTCTTATGCACTAGATGGTGTGAAATTCAGCGGAACTAAGTTAGGAAAAGCCTACACATTTCCAGGCTTACAAAAACACAAAGGTGTGAAGTATTCACCAGAACTTGATGAGGCAATAAAAATTGCTAGTGCCAGAGTTACCTCGGAGCGTAAACAGCTCATTGAAAAGGGAGTAGTGAGTAGTGAGGTAGGGAGTAGGGTTAGAGAGGATAAAGATTTTAACCCCAAACTGTCGGAGGTAACGTGTAAACAATGGGATAAAAACCCTGGTGGTGGCACGGGAGTAGTAAAGAGTATAAAAGGCGAATCCACTCCCACTATTCCCCACTCCCGACTCCCCACTTCCGTACCACCGAAGGTGGATAAAACGACTGAAATTAACCCCGAACAAAGAGAGTTAGCACAACTTCTTTACCCGCTAGCGAACAAGTTATTTTTCCGTGAAAAGGCATCCGGTAAAACCAGGAAAACTAGCTCTGGTTCAATGTGCCTAGAAGGGCGAGAGTACACCATTACCCAGACCCAAGATGATTGCTTTGAACTACACCACAGAAAGCGTGGGCAACTTCTCAGAGTCAAAGCAGGAAAGTTGGATATAGCTCAATCTATTCAAAAACAAGACATTGACTCTTTTGAGAACTTTATCAGCCAACAAAAACAGCAGCGACAGCAACAGCTACTAGAGAAAAAACAATCACGATTATTAGGATTTGAACGATGAATGAAATTAATCAAGAAGCAAAAGAGACAGAACAGAATCCCTCCCCACCAACCCCAGAACATGGACAGTGGGGAAACATGAAAGACAAAAGTGAAAGGCAATATTAAACTGCACAAAGGTAAAGGTAGTTCCTCAGTAACACCCCAAGAACGGCTTGAAGCATATAAGTCTGAGTCGGGATTCAAAAGCTATCTTCAGGAAGAATTAGAACTTAGCCAAAAATCTCAGCCAGAACTAACCAAAGGTACTGCTTCGAGAAAGCCTGCCAAATTATCCTCGCTTTCTTTTTTGTCTGGGTTCCCACCGTTGGTATTTTCCTACCAATAATTGCTATCTTTCTACCCACCAAAGTATTAGGAAGTCGTCTGCTACGGGGTACTAAACTAGTCACAAACTCAGAACTGCGTCGTATTCTCAAAGCTAATGAGCGACAATGGTTAAGAGCCAGAAAACTGCCAGCACCTCAGCAACCACCACTAACAGTAGCAGGTATAGAACTGCCCTGTTATTTAGAAAACTTAGGATTCTTTACTGTCGGTTCTCCAGGTTCTGGTAAGTCAGTATCAATTTCCGAGTTACTCCAGACCATGCGCCAACGGTCTGATTTTAGAGCCTTTGTCTTTGACCGTAATGGTGAGATGCTCGAAAAGTTTTACCGAGAAGGCGATATCATTTTTAACCCTAACGACCAACGCTCTGTACAGTGGAGCCATAAGAATGAACCTACTCGTGCTGAGACAATTGCAGCCGCTTTAATTCCCTCAGACCCAAAGGAACCTTTTTTCTCTGATGCAGCCAGGTCTTTGTTGAGTGACCTTTATGAACGCTGTCATAATTCAGCAGAGGTGTGGGAGGTCATTAGTACTTTTACCCAAGAAGAAATTCAAACCTTCTGTCAAGGTGGTCTTTCTAGTCGGTATCTAGATAACCCTAAGACTGGTGGCTCAGTTATGTCTACTCTGGTTAACCATGCTCGCTTCTATCGTGACCTGTCTCAATTAGCCAGTGATAACGGCTTTTCTTTTATGGAGTGGGCTGCTTCTGAGGATAAGCGTTGGGTTTGGCTACCGTTGTTTGAGTCGGATGCTGAACTTTACAAACCTCTCTATTCCTGTGCTTTTGAATTGATGATTAGGGGTTTGCTTTCCCAGGAAGGGAGGTCAGTTAAAACTGCTGTTGTTATTGATGAGTTAGGTGCTTTGAATAAGTTAACTAGTCTGACTCGACTGGGAGCTGAGGCGAGGAAGTTTGGTGGTAGTCTAGTTCTGGGTACTCAGTCTACCGCTCAAATTAAGAAGGTTTATGGTAGGGATGATGGTGAAATTGTTCTTCAGTGTACGGCAACTAAGCTGATTCTTAATTGTCGTGACCCCCAGACGGCGGAAACTTTTGCCAAAGTCATTGGACAGCAGGAGCGAGTAGATATTGCTAAGTCTCATACTCCTCGGAGTGGGTTGACTTTGACTAGTACTCAAACTGTTACTTCATCGGAGCAAATTCGGGAGACTTATGCGGTGATGCCGAGTCAGTTGCAAGCATTGCCACCTTTGCAGGGTTATCTGGTTATTAGTGATGGTACACCACCAGCCTTGGTGCGGGTGCAACCGAGGAGTTTGGAGAAGGTAGCGGAGCGCTTGATTCCTGGGGTGTTGGCTCGGTGAGAGGGTGAGGTATTGAGGAAACCAGAGCCACTGTACAAAGAGAGCATTTGTGTAGTGATGCTCCAAAGAGGAATTTCTGAAGATGGTTCCTCTTTAAAGCAAGAGTAATGACAACTAACCTTGCATAAAGCAATAGTTACTAACCCAAGTTAGGCAACTATTTTTTCCCAAATCACTAACACTCGTTTAGATACTCATTGTTATAAATTAAGACATAATCTAAATAAGTAGATTGCAATCACACTTGGATATGTCCTGAAATCTGTGTTAGAAACCCTAAAATCTCTGATTTTTTAGAGTTCAGGATGAGGTTGATACAGAAATTTGGACAATCCCTCACACTTTTTCCTCAAATGCTCTCGAAGGTGCGACCTTTGCAGGAAGACTCATGGCAGGACTTGCTAGTTCCTGAGGCAACAGCTAAAAATCAAGATGTCTTGGCACAAGTGCGGCTGACACCCCTCCGTGGTTGCAAAAGATTGATGTTGAGTTGATTGACACACGAGTAGGGGTTAACAAATGTGAAATCACCCCTCGTTGCCCCCGGTTGCAGCAACCCTATATTTCCGCCGAGTAGAGCGCCAACAGAACGCGAGGTATTGCTCGAGCTTAGACCAACAATTTTTAATTGGATTTAAGTATGGTTTGATCCGGAGGACTAGCAAAAATTTTGTATAAATTAGTATCTCCTCTACAGAACTTTTACAAAAAAGTGCATTTACTGATGATTCTGTAATCAGAAAGAGTTGCCAGCGGAACAGCTAGACAGTTAAGAGAACACTAAGTATCTTTAGACTCTGGTACTTGCTATAGTCCTCATGACTTACCCTTAGCCAGTTATAGAAGATCACACCCTACCTTAACGTCTGATCTAGCTCGTTCATATTTGGGATTACTAATCACGACTCTATCTTCTGTATTACCGTGTGTTCGTATACTTTGGCGATCGCACATATTTTTTTGTCCCTTGAGCTTTGATTAGGTCTATGGCTTCGGAAATTACTCAAACAATTGAAAAAATTATTCTTGAGCGTAAAGCAACTGCTAATAACCCAAAGTTAACAAAAGATAAATTAGAATCTCTCAAATCACAAATTAGTCAACTCAAAAGTCTACAGCCAACTATCAAGGCTCTACCCAACATTAAGACTGGACTAGTTGAGCAACTTGACCAAATCAATTTTCCTGGATTAATTGCTGCTCTTGAGCAAGAACAGCAGGTCTGGGAAACTCTCCGGAAACGCTTTAACCGTGACACAATTAACATCGGTGTTGTGGGACTAGCACGCCAAGGCAAAAGTACGTTTTTACAAAATGTAGCTGGATTGACTGACGACGAAATACCCAGTAGTGATCGTCTACCTTGTACGAGTGTCCAAAGTAATGTTTATCACTCTGAAGGAGAAGCTTACGGTTTAGTCCATTTTCATTCTGAACAGTCTTTCTTGCAAGATGTAATTAAACCTTATTATGAGGAATTAGGTTTTTCTAACCCACCCGAAAGTCTAGAGCAATTTCGTAATACAGAACTGCCTCCTGCACCTATCAATCCAAAGAATCCAGCTAAAGCTGGAGCAGTTTATAACCATCTTCGTAATGAGTACTATCTCCATTTAGCTCAGTATGCCGATTTACTAGATTCAGAAAAGCGCCAAAAACCAATTACCAAACAAGAAATTAAAGAATATGTTTCTCAAGACTACGATAGTCTGGGGAATCCTCGCTTTTTTAGTCCTCTGGCGGTAGAAAAAGTTGAAATTTTCTGCCCTTTTCCCAAAATGGGAGTTAAGAAAATTGCCCTAGTTGATATGCCTGGTTTGGGAGATACCAGATTAGGTGACGAAGAAAGAATGATCAAGGCACTAGGTCGAGATGTAGACTTTATCTTGTTCATTCGTAGACCAGATAAGGATGGTGATTTTTGGGGCGACAAAGATACTGATTTGTATGATGCAGCTTTTCAAGCCTTGAAGGATAAGCTGCCCTTACAAGAGTGGTCTTTTATGCTGCTTAATTACGACGGTGAAAACGAACGGCAGTGTAAAGATTTGGAAAGCACCAGAATTAAGAAAAATATCAACGTAAAACAGTGCCTAATAAATAACTGTAAAAAACCTAAGGAAACAAACCAAGTTCTAGGGCAGGTTCTTGACTATTTAGCAGAAAATATGGTTCGTTTGGACAAACAATATATGTCTGCCTCTTTGAGTAGCCTAGAATCTCTTCAATTACAGGTTAATCAAGACTTGGAAAGAGCGAAGGTGGTCATGGAAGATTATGGAGATAGTCATGGTGATTATGTAACCTTAAGAGATAAATTTTTGCAAGATTTTTACCAAAAAATCGAAGATTTTCGGGAGGAGTTGCGAAACACTTCTGATCATCCCAATACGGATTTTCAGAATCGGATAAATGCAACTCTTGAACAATGCAAGCAAAATACAGGAATTCCCAAACTAGAGACAATCAAAATTTGGACGAAAAAAGATGGAATTAATGCAGCTTACTTTCAGAGTGTTCAGCAAATGCGACCGCACTTTTTAAAGCATTTTCACCCCATAGAAAATGGACTTAAGGAGTTCTTGGACATGACCAAGTTAGCGGTAGCAGAAATACTAATCGAATTAGGGCTTGGAGGCTTAACAGAAGAGAAAGGCACTGCATTTTTAGAAAGCTTAGCAGATGAAATTTCAACAGATTTAAAGAGTTTAAAGTTGGGATTTCAGTTTATTAGCTCTTTTGAAATTTCCTATAAAGGCTTTATTCAATCAAGAGTTTGGGGACAAATTAGTGAGATATTACCAGCCGATCCTAAACGCGGCTTTAATATACTTGAACACAATACCAGTGAAAAAAATCTCAGTCAAATTTCAGACAATCTTGCGGAACGTCATCAAGAAGTAGTTGAAAGTTGTCAAGAGGCTTTAAATGATTTGGCATTATTAATTAATAAACTCCAACTGTCAATGGTAGAAGAATTTGCCGACCATATTACCCGTGCTGAAGGTGTAAAGCAAGAGTGGGATATGTTCCTTGGTAAATATCGTCATCAAATTTGGTCAGAGCTTCAGGTGTTACAAGAAAACTTGCAACTTCAGCAGCAGTGGTTAACTTTAGTAAACGAATCGTTATCGATTAGCCAAGCTTTATCTATCCATTGAGTAGAAGTCGATTGTTTCTAGTTTTAAATAGGAGAGGATGATTTTCATGAATAGGTTGTTAAATTTAAATACTCACAAATCCGAAGAGCCTATACGCTTGGCAATTTGGGGTACTAGTGGAGCAGGTAAAACCACTTATTTAACTAGGTTGTATGAAGTTTTAATCAACAAAGAATGGGGAGTTGAAACGGACAAGAAAGCACAAGAATTTATTGACAAAAATCTTAGGAAGATAAATAAAGGAGAATTTCCTGATAGAACTTCAACTCAAGACAATGATTCACTAGAACTCTACTGTTATAAACTGATAGAACCGGATTCAAAACAAAAAACTCAGATAGAGCTAAATTTTATTGATGCTCCTGGTGAATTTTACGAAAGAATTAAGGACAAAAAAGTAACAGTTTGCGATAAACAAAATCATTTGGAAATTGAGCTTATAGACTACCTATTGAGTTGTCATGGCATTGTTTTTTTGCTAGATCCTCTGCGTACTCAAGAAGATGGAGATTCTTACTATATCTTATTAGGAGAACTATTTCGAGAAATGCAGAGCCGTCAAAGTATTTACTGTCCAGGTAAACAAAAACTAGAACAATATGTTGCATTTGCAATTACTAAAATAGACCGTAAAAATGTCTGGGAAAAATATAAATATCATGAGGCGATCTATGCATTTATAGACCTTTTGGGTCCTAGCGCAAATTTGCAATGGTTAAAGAACTTTTTTCAATTAGATAGAACTAAACTATCCAAACAGATTAACAAAAAAGAATTTCAATCGGCTTCTCGGTATCATCGTTGCCAGTTTTTTACTATTTCGTCAATTGGGATGTATAAGGATTCGGAAAGGAATTGGCACTCAGGTGTTAGTACTCCTAAAAACCAAGAGAATAACCCATCTACTAGTCAAACAGGTAGCGTTGATGAAAGCCCTAGTAAACTAGACAAAAAAATGGAAATTTTTCTGCATGGCGGTACTAAGATTAACGCTCAATCAGCAGTTAGCAACGCTTCTACTAGTCAAAATCCAGAAGAACTTCCTTTGGGAGGTTTCATAACTCCTCCAAATTCTCCTTTCTGGGAACTTGAAGATTACAGTAACGTAGAGAAAATAATAATTGATAAAAAATTACAGCCAATAGCCGTAGATAAACCAATTGAATGGTTGATTAAAGGAATTAAAAACTCTCCTCCTTCTCCTCCAAAAATTCCAACCAATTCATCTCCCAATAGTGTTAGTGAAGAATAGCAATCACATTTTTGTTTTGATAAATATTAAATAGTTTGGTAAATGGTTATGAATAAAAAAAGAGAATTTAGTCAGTTCATCTATGGTAAATTTACTGGTAGAAACTCTGGATATCGCTTGGTTGCTTACACGAATGACTTAGCTGGTAAAGAACAACAATTAACCAATATGGCGGAGAGAACCTACTATTTTTGGGGGACTCAAGGAACAGAAGGAGATAAAAAAGCAGTAGGAATTTTTCCCCATAGCAAAGAGACACTGGTGATTGTACAAGCTGCTCCTGCTGTTGACGAACAAGGAAAACTGCTCTCAAGTGGAGGTAGTAAGTTTGACCAACATCGCTATATTTTTGTTCCTAGAAAATCTTTGCTTAATCTCGATAATCAGGTATTTATACTCCTCATTCGACTATTTAATAAGCCGATTCCATACTTCAGCAATCTTAATATTCCGGCTTTTGCAGAACCAGACTATCCATGGTGGAACCTAATTGCCAATCTTTTTGAGCCTCCCTCTTCAGAGGAATTACAGCAAGCAAAAAATCTGCAAATTCAAGAGTGTTGGAGTGTAACAGACAATCATGGTCAGTCGCTACTACTGTTAGCTCTGGCGATACTTTTAAATAAACAAAGACTACTACTCACTCTTGATCAGAACGCCAAATATCCAGTGTCTTTTTCAGAGAGTCTTTTGATGTTGCTACCTGCTAGCTGTCGTAGTCACATTGCTATTGCTGCAGGTGCAGTTGATGAGCATCGATGTAAACGGGCTAATTTAATTGTCAAAACAAATGGACTACCCAAACAGCCTCTACCCGATTCTCTCATCTGGTTAGAGCGTGGTAAAAAAATTATCATTGGTGAGCATAACCAGAAGATACTTGAGCATCAATATGTCAGTGAATTTATTGCTCCTATTAATAATCAACCAGATAAAATACTCAAGCTAGTTCAGCATCTCAATACCATTATTGACGACAATTTCAATATTGAAAGTTTAAGCAATCCTGATAGCCTTATTCTTTTGATTCCAGGAATGCCAGAAGAACGGCAAGTAGATTTATGGTGTAGATATATACCACAAGTCACTAGTTTACAATCTGTTATCGAAAAATTCAGCGAGTACCCAAGCTTGTGGCAGGCATTAATACAACTTGTTGATCAACATCCTCAATACATAAATTTCTTGTTGATCATAATTAAAAAGCTGCCAGAAGAGGAAGTAATCCAAAAACTACAAACAGACGTATTAGAAAATTTAGATTTAGCTGTTGGTTTGTTAAATACTAGTTTGTTAAATCAATTTCCAAATAAATCTGTTGATACCGACATTGGCAAAATATTAATTGACGTTTGCTATAAAGCTGTTGAATATATATCAGAGCAAGACACGGTACAGGCTTGGAAGCTTGCTAGTAGTTGTATTAACCATGAAAATTTATTTCCATCTGAGGATAGGCAATTTCCTATCTGGGATGCTGCTTTAAAAGGAGAGTTAGAAGTTGGAACTCTCAGAGTGCGCTTTAATCAGAAACTAGCGGCTCAACTTTCTCATTTAAACAGAGCAGAAATTCTCAAGAGTAATTTGTACAAGCATTTACAAGAAAAGCTTCCGGATGTTGCTAAATCAATAGAACGCCTATTAGAACAACAAGCAAAAGGTCTGGTTGAACTGCCCAAAATAGCTGAAATGATGCAGATGCAACCAGAGCAAGCAGATTTGCTATACAGCAAATTCTTAGAAAAATATCAAGCTTCATCTGTTAGTTTAGAAGATATTAGACCAATAATAACTAATGTAATTGAGAAAAGTATAATAGGGATTGACCAAAGTGAAGTAACTGAAAGAAAAATAAACATTAGTTTTCACCCTACCCTTTTTCCCAAGAGTTACCAATATTTTGAGTTCATTGATAGCGACCTGATTAAAATCTTCAGTGCATTGAAACAGTTTCCCAGGAGCTGGGATAATTGGAAGAGTCTTACATCTACCTTGTATAAAACATCATTACTAGAGCGTATCAATTTCTTAGAGCGGACAGTACGCATATTTTTTCCAACCGAAGTACTAGCTTATTGGCTGGAAAACATTAGCGAAGATATTAGATTAGACAATTATTTTCTAGCCAGCTCAACATGGTTACATTTGCATAAAAAAGACATTAAAAAAGTTTTAATTGATACACCGACTCATGCTAAGTTCATTGCCTACTTGGCAATCAAAAAAGAACGATTTGAATTAATTAGTGAAGACTTACTACATTACTTAAAGCAATGCTGGCTCACCAGCAAACCTACTACCCCGGATGACCAGAAGTTGTGGATTGCTTTAACTAGTCCTAGTACTTTGAAAGCTATTAACAATAACAACTGGCTAAATATTTGGTATCTTAACCATTTATTTAATCAAGAAGGCAGATTTCCAGCCCCTACAACAGCTTTAAATCAAACAGAAAAGCAACACTTATATAAACTAGCAATAAAACTATTTAATCAAGCAACTAAATTTGAACAGAAGCAACGTTTACTAAATGACTGTTGTACCTATGGGTTAGAGCGAGATAAAACAAAGCCAATTGCCATTCAGCTCATTAAAATGTCCTCTAATTCAGAACAAGTTCTGAGTTTAATAGACAATTTAAAAATCCATGAATTTACTTTTTCTGAACAGAAGGAAGTTTTGAAAAGTGTAAATCCCAAGGTATGCCCTCTAGATTTAGTATTTGATTACCTTAAAGGTACTAGCCAAGAAGCTAATGATAGTCATGAGATAGATTTGATTGAACTATTGTTTAATATTCCCCTCTCTAGTGAAGAAGATAATCATAAAAGAACAGATTTTGTAGGCAAATATTTACATCAGAGCGTAGATAAATATTTGCATCATAGTAAAGAGATATCAGCTTTAAAAGAAATAATCATAAAACTCAATCAAATTTCGTAAACATAATAGATAACTTTACAAAAATAATAAACATGCTTTGGGATAAAATAACACAGCAAAATACAGATGTATGGACATGTCAAGGGGGAAAGGATGATCCTCACCCTATTGAATACAATAATTCAGAAAAGTGTATTCAATGTGGACGCTCCCGCCAAGGTGTCTCAGATGAGCAGAAGCCACAAAAAGACAACTTGCTACTAGCAGCTCTCACTATTTTGAATCTAGGAAGTGGTATCACCACAATGCTTGGAGCAGCACAAATTTTTCCACGTTTTTTGGGCTATTCTAGTGGTGCTGTCATTCAAGTACTTTTATTTCTTTTAGTTTCTGGATCTACTCTCAAATCTTTTTCTAAGCTCAAATGGTTAACGGTAGGTTCTTTATCAATAATAAGTGTTTATACTAGCTTTTTTGCCTACTATGATACTTTAGTTGGACAAGAAAGAAAACAAAAAACCATAGAACAGGCTACAGTTGCCCACCAAAAACTAGTCAGAGAAGTGTATGCTCCTATAGAACAAAAGTCTGATGAATTAGAGAGTGAAGTTAAAACAATAACTAAACGCATAGAACAGGAAATAAAGGGCAATAGGGAATCAGGTTTACCTGGATGTGGAGAGATATGTAAAAATCTCAAAAACGAGAGAGAAGCCCTTGAAGCTAAAATTGAAAAACTTAAACCAACTGTTATAAAGCTACAACCACTATTTGAATATGAATTAGAGAATAAATCTCCATGGCTAATTTTTAAGACAGATATAAAAGCATTAGGACAAGTTCCACCAGATTGTCTTCCAGAAGACCCAGCATTTGATTGTTTACCTCAGGGATACGAAAGTATCTTAGACCCAAACAGTCCTCAGTATAAACAACTTCGTGATAGTTATTTTGATGGAGATGCTCGTTATATACTGCTTGAACCCTATCATAAAATAACAAAAGGTGAGCCTCCTGCAATTGCAGCAGCACTACTTGCTTTAATGGTTGATGGTCTGATCATTGCACTGGGAACGGCTGTTGAACAACCTCAACAGCAAACTGGCAAGAAAGTTACTCTACAGTTACTGGGAACAGGTTCTGCATTCCTAAACAAACTTATGACAGCAATTGATGAAAAGTCACTGACCATCAATGATGATATTCTTCAGCAGGATAGCAACAGTACACAATATAAGATACTGTTAGAGACTATTCGTATTAGGAACAAATGGGTAAAAACAGATGGGAATCAAAAAGGCTGGAAGATAACTGATTTAAACGCTTATGATCAATTTTTTAATTGGTTAATAAATGAAAGAGAAAGACATCTTGAGGCAGAAAAACCTGTATCTAATAAAAAACAAAAGTCTGATGAAATATCTGATTTACTACAACCTAGAAATGTCATATTCTTATTACCTTCTCAGAGTTATGGTTAGAGAAAATCCATAATAATTGCTTTACTCAACTATACTTCCGCTGAGAAAATTCGGGAGACTTATGCGGTGATGCCGAGTCAACTGCAAGCACTGCTGCCTTTACCGGGTTATCTGGCCTGCCGTGATGGTACACCGACCGCTAGGGTGCGAGTGCAACCGAGGGGTTTTAGGACTGGTTAACTGCCGTAAATCAAATTGGTCAAAGGCGATAAAACAATTGCAACAAAAAGATGTGGAAGTTGCTATGAAACTAACTGGTCAACAATATCAACTATTAACTCGTATTCTTCTCGATGCTTTTCTTTCTCAAGCAAGGCTAGCCCAGATGGTCAGGTTTAGGCTGGACAAGAATCTTAATGCAATTGCGCTCGGAGATGACTTACAAGAGATTATCTTCAAATTGATAGGTACGGCTGAGGCTGAGGGATGGACAGCTCAGCTTATCACTGCCGCTCGCGAGTCGAACCCAGGTAATCCGGATTTGTTTGCCTTTGCCCAGCAATTTGGTCTAGCTCCCATTACGCCGTCTCGCCCAAAACTTGAAAAAATCATCAGAGCAACAAACAGTTTCTTGGACATTAATGCATGGCGCGAACGATTGGGGAAAATTGAGGCACAAGTATGCCGTATCGAAATTGCTTCAAACCTAGGCACGATTTTTGGGACAGGCTTTCTGCTAGGACCAAGTGTGGTTATGACCAATTACCATGTAGTGGAAGCAGTCATCCTGGGTGAACAAGGGCTTACAACTAGCAAAGGGGTAGGAGCTATGCCCAATGATGTAACTTTACGCTTTGACTACAAAAGGTTGGCTGATGGCACAACCCTCAATCATGGCATCGAGTACCGTTTGGCAGCACAAGACTGGTTAATTGATAAAAGCTCATACGTTGCAGAGGATCGGATACCACAACCTGACGAACTAGATTATGTGCTGCTCAAGATAGATGGTTCCCCTGGCTATGAGCCAATTGGGAGAAAAGCTGAACCAGAAGCACCCCTGCGCGGGTGGATTGAGACTCCTACTGAAGCACATGATTTCCTTATTGGCACTCCGCTGTTCATCGTACAGCATCCGAAAGCGGAGCCACTGAAGCTTGGGATTGATACGGACGCAGTTATCGGACTAAACGAGAATGGTACAACCGTTACCTACAAGACTAACACGCTACCAGGCTCGTCAGGATCACCCTGCTTTAATAGCAATTGGGAATTAGTTGCGCTACATCATAGTGGTGATCCTGATTTTTCAAACCCTACCTATAATGCAGGAACCCCCTTCAAGGCGATTTTAACGCTCCTAGAAAAGCGAGGTGTTAGGAACATCTTAGGTGAACAGCAACTGTAAACAAAGCGCTCATAACAACCAATTTTTGACAGAACAAGTGATGAAACTGACTGGTAAGCAATACGAAGAGTTACAAAAAGCCATTGAAAGTGCCTTTCCCATACCTGCGGAGTTGGAGCGGATGGTGCGCTTCAAGTTAGAGACAAATTTACGTACCATCACTAGTAGTGGTAGTTTATCTGAGATTATCTTTGAATTAATAGGTTGGGCAGAATCTGAGGGGAGAGTATCAGAATTAATCACAAAAGCCTGTGACTTCAAACCTGGTAACCTACGTTTAAAAACTTTTGCCGAGCAATTTTTCACAGCAACAGGGAAACGAATGACTTATGAGGATGCAACTACTCAGAATCCAGCTTTTGATAGTAATGCATTGCCTAACCAGTCCCAAGTGACTGTCAATCCCTCCCATCGAATACTAGGGCAACCTCCTCAATCTAAAAACTTAACTAATAAGGCTGGAATAATAAGGAGACAATCAGACAACTAGATTGACTGTAACTGTCGCAATTTTTTATCTACATTTGCCTGTCCTTTTTGCTTTTCAGTAAAGACTGATTCCACTTGGTCTCGTATGCTTTGGATTTCCTTCCCAAGTCCCCGATCTACAGTGTCTTTGACTTCATTAAGCTGGTCAATAACTGCATTAGCAATCTCATCAGATTGTTGATAGCTTGATTGGCGAATTTGATTTACATATTCTTGAACAACTGCTTTTTTAATTTTATCGTTAGTTGATTTCATCTTGAACAGACCTTGAATCATACCGCCGGCCATCATCGCCGGAATGAGTACCCAAGGATTGAAACCAACCAGCACGACAGTTGCAATGCCGATTGCAAGCTGTGGCAAAATACTTTTGAGCATTTCCTCATAGCCAAAGACCGCTCCGAGGGCGGCTGAGCCAAAACCACCAACGATGTATCCACCAGCAGCTGCCAGCAGTCGCTCGATAGCAGAAACCTTCTTTCCTGGATCAACAGCTGTGGTGGATACAGAAGTTCCGCTAACCTGTAAGCGCAAATCGTCCAGTCTACGAACAAAATCCTGCGCCTTTGCATCGAGTTCAGTCATGAGACTTTCCAGACGGTGAGTGATTAGAGGTTGTAGCTCTAAGCGTTGCCAGTTGGCCAAATCCCCTTCGATTTGACCAGAAAGATATTCTGTTACTTCTGTAACCACCCTTTCCATCTGCTTCGTCATGAACTCTAGTTTGAAAAACTCCACCGGCTGTTGAATAGTGTAGTTCTGGGCCCACTCGGATATTTTTTGATCAGTAAGTTCACGATAGAAACCTAAAGCTTGGTCTTTCACAGAGAGCTTTGTGTCTTCCAGAAAGTTAGAGATTCGAGTAACAATTTGCTTCCGTTGAATTTCTAGCTGTCTTAGTGGTTCCTGAGCCTCCGCATACCGCCTTTCGAGAGTATTCAGATCCGTTCGGAGTAACGCTTCTCGTTCAGGAATCACTCGCCGCGCCTCGCGAATTCCTCCTCTAAGTTCCATTGCTGGTCTCAGCAGCTTTACTCGTCCTTTTTCGGTAGCTAAAAACTTAGCTAGTTCACCCTCGACTTGGGATATACCTGAGCTTGCAACTCGTTGCTCATCACCATCAAGACATCCTTCTAGAGCATCAAGGGCACTAATGAAAAACACTCTCTCAGCACCGCGTGTGGTGCGTGGTGCTAACTTAGCAAACGCATATTCTTTAATGCTCTCTCGCTCCTTGCGCCGGATCATATTGAAACGATTGCAAATGAAGAAAATGTCTTCATGCCCTGTACTTCTTAAGGTATTGTCAATAAAGTTAAGTTCAGATGTCGAGGCTAGGGCTTCACAGGAAAGGACAAAAAGGATGGCATCAACTCTAGACAAATAATTTGTCGTAATTTTCTGACGAATCTCATTTTCATTAAGACCAGGTGAGTCAATAATTTCTACCCCATTGCGACAGAGTTCTAGAGGCCATAAAAGCTCGATTTTTTCATAAGGATTACTATGAATACCTTCTTTTTCATTCAGACCGTCTTGAATGACAACATACTGCTCAATCTCTTCTATAGAAACTGGTTCAGGCGGATGCTTGGAACCATCTTCAGACTGCTCATAGTGAAGTAAAGCCTTTGGAGAGTCTCCCCACTTCACTTCGTTAATAATTGCAGTACAAGGTTTTGCATAAGCTGGCAAAATTTCATTTCTAAGTAGAGCGTTAATAAAGGTACTTTTACCACGTTTGAACTCTCCCAGTACTAGTACCTTAAAGTTGTCAGAACGAACTCGTTCTTGTAAGGAATGAAGTGTATCTTCCCAGCCAGTCATGTTAAGAGAATTGAAAAGCACTAATTGCTTCTTCATTAAAGACTCAAGAATTTTGCGCTTTTCCTGAAAATATTCGTACTGCTGATTGTTAACTGAGCTATTCATTGGAGTATTCTCATCTAAATCGACTTATTTTTTCAGGGCTTGGATAATCTCTGTTTTCAAGTTAAAAGCATCATTAATCATCTGCTCCCACACTTGTTCATTCTGATTAAGTTCATCAGTTTGAATTGCAATAGTTTTAGACTGCTGCCAAACTATTTGCTCTTGTTTGGTCTCTTCAGCAAGTTGGTTATACAACTGGCGCAGAGATTCGCCAATGCCTCGACAGTATTCATCAATAGCTTTGTCAATAACACATCGCAGTTCTTGAGTTAACAAATTCCTTTGTTCCTCAACCTCTTTATTAATGATTTGTTCTCCTAAAATCCAGACTACAGTACTGGTAACGATGCCAATAGGTCCACCGAGAACATAGCTGCTAATCATTGCACCACTGCTACCAATTCTTGTTAATAATCGATACTGTCGTACATCAGCCAGGGATAAATCTCGAAAACTAGGCAAAATTTCTTCGGTCGCTGAAGCATCAACAGTGCTTCGATAGGTTTGAGTAGGGAAAGTTGTTGATACCTCCTCTTGAAGCCACTCTATGTCTTGAGCAAGCTCTTTCATCAGTAAATTTTCTAGTTTCCGACTAATAACAACTAATTCTCGCCGAAGACGAAAGGGCAAGTCTTGCTCCCACCAAGTTTTGGGATTGGGTGTCCTATTTAGTTCAAAAGTGAGACGCTCTAGTAAATCTGTTTTAGCGCTGACAATTCTTGGTTGTAGGTTTTGGTAGCACCTGAGCCGTCGCTGGTCTAGTTTTAGCCGAATTTGCTCCCAACCCAATTGAGCCTCCTGGATTGCTGCTTGTGCCTGCCGTGATGCCTTCTCTCTTTCGGCAACACTCATTTGGGCAATAGCAATCTTTGCTTTTCCAATTTCTATCAACTGCTCAAGACGCTGCGCCAGTTGACCAGCCACTTGTCGGCTACGCCAAACCCTGCGCTCTCCTTTAACCACCATCATTTCAATTTGAGTCTGTACAGCTTCCAATGCCTGTGCCTCTGATCTCGCCTTATCAACTGGATGCAAGGGTAAAACGGGAATTTTTGCCGAGACTCGGGCAATCCGCTCACGAATATCTGCAAGGACACTGATTCTTTCCTCCTCAGAGATAGTATCGAGTTTAGAAACAACAACTAGGACACGAGGCACATTACGCCCAATCACCTCTTGCTCTAGAAAAGCCACTTCCGTCAGACTAAGAGGCAGAGTGCCACTGACTAACATTACCGCTGCGTCACACTGACTGAGTAAACCAAATATTTGAGCTGCACGACGACTAGTAAGGTCTCCAGCTCCTGGTGTATCAATTAACTCAACATCAATCTTTTGCAACCACGGGTGACTCAAAGTTAGCCGTACTTGCGCTAAGACATCTTGATTGTTAGCTGTTGCCTCATCAACCAGCAAGTCCTGCCATGAGTCTTTCTGCAAAGGTCGCACCTCCGGGAGCCTTTGAGGAAAACGCACTTCCATACTATCTTCTAACCCCGGCACAATCGAGATGAGAGTAGCAGTTATAGGCAAGTTGCCAACTGGCAGGAGTGGCTGTTCTAACAGACGGTTAATCAAAGTGCTTTTACCACGACTGAATTCGCCAACGAACGCCAGTCGGAAACCAGGCAAACGTAGCCGATTTTCCAAAGCTTGTAGGTCAGTAACAACCTCTTGCAGCTCTTGGGCTTCCGCCAGCATCAGACCTTGGTGGAGCCAAGACTCTACTTGTTTAGTTAAATCAGTGGGAGAGGTTAATTCCAAAAGTGAGGTGATGGACTCTTGGAAAGATGGTTCTTCTGCTACTAATTTAGCCGGGACAGAAACTTTTGCCTTCTGGTTTTGTGTTGATGACTCACTATTCAACTGAGGAGAGGTCAATACAAAAGCTGACACATCAGGGCGCAACCATTGCTTACTGCTAGGAATCAAAGCCCAGTAATAGGGATAGACTGCCTCTGGCAGAAGTCCAGCATAGTGTGGAGCCAGGCTAGACAGATTAGCTTGCTGATCGGGATTTGATGACAGAAACTGATCGAGTACTAGGAATAGAGCCTTTTGACGGCGAGTCTGCTCTTGTATCTCCAATTTGACTCTAGTATCAGCTGGACTAGCAGTAATGACTCCAGATTGCCGCAGTGCCGCTGTTTCTTCATACCAATGTAAGTGAATTGTTTGAGCCACTACTTGCTCTGGCCAAACCCACTCTATCGCTCCCCAAGGAGGATTGAATCCTAGAAATTCATTCTTAAGCTGTATGGGAACTGCCAATAAAGTGAGAATCCGCCAGCGCTCCCCACGCTTTATTGGTACTGGCGCTAGCGCTACTGATTCCAATGTGACCCACTCTCGCAAACCTGGGCGACGATGGATGCCACAGATTAAAGCTTCAACTCCCGTTGGTTCTGAGAGTGTTTGAGCTGAAAGTTGGCTGAGTAAATCTCTATCAATTGTCATTTCTGATGCTCCTGCTACAGGGTTATTCACTTCATGGGAGCTTGTGCTACAACCAGATGGTTGCCAAAATCATTCCAAGCATTGAGAAAATCTAAGGCATCGACAATCTTCATTTGACCATCGACGGTGAAAGTGTCATTAATGAAGATTTTTATTGATCCATCTTGACTTTGGTGAATGCCGGTAACCCAGACTGTGTGACCAAAATCCGCCGATTGTTCAATGGGCATATTTGTTGACGCATCCCTGAGAGGATGCCAAATTTCATTACCATCCAGAGCAACAATCACTTTGTCACCTCGCTCTAAGGCATCATAAATGTCAACCAAAGTCGCATCATAGGTCTGCTCTGTCTCCACCCCACATGCTTCTAAAACTTTACCTACATCGTGCTGTGGTGTACCTGTGCTAGGGTCATACCAGCCATTAGCTTCAGCGACCTTGCAGATGGCTTCTTCCGGCATTTTAACTCCCTTGAGAGATTCGTAGACTTCGAGTTGGGTAACTACAGCGCAGGAAGCCGCATCAGTTTGTGGCTGCCAAAATTGAGCATCTAGATGTGGCTCACCTACACCATTGAAGGGTTCATTGGGAGGCCAACTCGTGCGATGGTGATACCATTCCATAGAGTCAAGTTCCTGTAGCTTATTCAATAGCTCATCACTCCTCCACAGCTCTGGAGATTCTTGGTCTGAGTTAACACTCTCAGGATTTGACAGATCTTCAACTGGCAGCTTAGAGGTGGGTTCCTGCCAAGAGTCAGATGCAGATTTATCAGTTACCTCGGTCTCTTGACCTACACTCAGTTCACTCTCAGCCTCTGATGATGCCGTCTCTAGCTGTTGAGCTATTTCTGTTGCCGAGCTATCAGCTGCCTCGGTGTCCAGATTTACATCCCAATCGCTCTTGCTCTCGGACTGGTTAACTGTATCTGTTGGTAATTCATTAGTAAAATCGGTATCTAGACTTTCACTACAGTTACTCTCTAACTCTGACAGTGCTATCTCTGTAGCCAATTCATCTATAGCCATAGTCTTATCCCAGTCAGACCCATCATTGATGTTTGAAAAGATGTCGTCGAACATACTGCCTCCCTACATAGCTCATACAGTAATTTCTGCTAATCTTTGCTGTTGCGCAGACAAAGCCTTTTTGCGCCGCTCTATCTCTGAAAGATTGCTTTGGGTTGAGGCTTGTAACTGATTCAACCTCTGTAATTCCTCCCTTTGTTCATTGAGCATGTCATCAACAACTGCTTCGTATTGCGCCATATACTGATTAATTCGCTGGTCTAGTGCAGCCATTGCACGTCGAGCGTAGGTCTGTGTGGCTTCTTGGGCTTGCCTCTTGGCAACGTCAAAGTAGGCATCAAGGTTGGGGTAAAGTTGCTCCCAGAGCTTTTGCTTGCGTTCATCGAGGGAAGGCATAAAAAAACCAGACAGGAAAGCGCCAACAACTCCTCCCACGACAGTACCAACACCGGGCAGAATCAGGCTGCCAATTACTGCACCTGTAGCCCCACCTTTTATTACGGTTTTACCATCCTTCTCGTCTAATTCACTGTTGCATGACTGCATCGATGCAAATACTTCGGACGTATCCAGTTGTACGCTGCTACCCCCTGAGTCTCCGGTTCTCCCAAAGTTTTTTCCCAGAGCTTGAAGCCGACGATATGCCTCAGAAAACTTGCCGTCAAAGTAAAGCTCAGCCTTTTGTGCCGCTTGTAAGAGTTTCTCGAACTCCCTTTTCAGGTCATTTTGGAGAAACTGCTGACCTTCTTGCAAAAGAGCTTCAGCTTTGGTTTGGACAACACTATCCAGTTCACCCAAATTATTGACATCCGAAATCGCGTTATGGATCTTCGAGCGAGTTTTTTCTTGGTGTTCAGCAATGCAGACACTGATTCTTACAGCCGTTTGAGAGCTAGCCTCCTCAATTATGCAGCGGCAGACTTGATGCTGCTCAGCTGCAAACGAATTAAGATCTTGAATTGTTTCACTGTTAATTGCAGCTTGACGAGTTTTATACTGCTCCCACTGCACATGCAAATAACCTTCCAATTGTTCCAAAAGTCTGCTCAACAGACGCAGGACGTTTTCAGCAATGCTTAGGATTCTTTCGTGGCGAAGTCTCTGCTGTAGTGAGGTTTCAAACTCACTCAACCTGTCTCGCCAGAGCAGTAAATGTGCAGGGATATCTTCTTCTCCTGTGAGGTCATCAATGATAATCTGAGGCGCGGCAGCAAAGATAACTGGTTTCTTGATACCCAAAGCCTTTTTGAGCCGATTTTCAATATCTCCTATTAGGACATTCTGTTCTCGTTGGCGAATTTGATCCATTTTAGTAACAACAAAAATGCACCGATGCAAGAAGGGGTGTAGTGAATCGGCGAGAAAATTTACCAAAGTTTGTGAGAGTGGTGTGGTAGCCGGAATAACCACAACCGCTGCGTCTGCCTCACTTTCAATGATTTGGCGGGTAATAGCTCCATGTTTGGAGTTAGTTGCATTAGTCCCCGGTGTGTCAATAATTACAACGTTGTTAGCCAAGAAGCTAGCTGGATGGTAGATGGTCAGAGATGCCACTTCTTTGGCTACTTCATCCTGAGACGTGATCATGTGAATAAAATGCTTAGTATCAAGCCCATCAACTCCCGCTAGCCAGGGAACAGTGATTTGCTTGGCATTCTTCTTGGTCTTGAGTATCCCCGGCCGCGAACCTTTGAAAGAGGTTTCTACTATGAGATCATCACCATGCCGTAGTCGAGTAGCAGCAGCGGTGGCAACCAAAGCTGATGTTTTGAGCAAATCGTCCCGTAGCAGAGCGTTAATCAAGGTACTCTTGCCACTAGAAAATTCCCCAACTATGGCTAAGTAAAAGTGAGGGTCTTGTTGCCGTTGCTGAATACGACCAATCTGCTGCTTCAGTTGAACACGTACTGATTCAGAAATGTCTGAGTGAGCGATGACCTCTGCTGCAAACTGCAAATGCTCGTCACACCCTGTTAATGCTTCTAGTTGTTCGAGAGACACCAGTAAATTCGGCTGAGTCATGACAGGAGCTTTTAAAGTCGAGGGCGTGAAATCTTAGTTAGACTTGTATGATTTGATTGAATTATGGAGCTTTTGAATAGGAAACGCATTTACTTTTTACGCAAAGTTGATTACTAGTTTTTGCACAGTTATTTGCATAGTTATGTCTTGATAAAAAACAAAGTGTGAGAGATTGTCCAAATTTCTGTGTAAGCCTCATTCTGAACTCTAAAAAATCAGAGATTTCAGGGTTTTAAACACAGATTTCAGGACATATCCAAGTGTGATTGCCATCTACTTATTTGGATTATGTGCTGATTTATAGCAATGAGTATCTAAACGAATGTTAGTGATTTTGAAAAGAATAGTTGCCTAACTTTGGTTAGTAGGACTTTGAGAAAATCTGACAGGAAAATGGTTTCAAACCTAGATGGAGAGAGAATTTTACTTCAAATGCTAGTGATTCCAGTATTCACAAGGGTTTCAGGGGTTTTTAGACCATCGACCTATTTCCCCTGTCCAGAGCATTTTTCAGCCCCTTTAGGGGCTAGAAAATGTCAAAGTCCCGTTAGGAACTACTGCTGTATGCAAGGTTTGTTGTCATTACTCTTGCCTTGAAGAGGAAACATCTTCAGAAATTCCTCTTTGGAGCATCACTACACAAAATGCTCTCTTTGTACAGTGGCTTGGTGACCATAGCAACCCTATCGAAGATGCACGCACGCTAACCTTCTGAAGTCCTATCATTACATCATAGAAATATCACCAGCATTTGTCAGTACCCTTTTGTGTACTTTTTACTTGCCTCCTTTTGGTAACTGAGAGCGATCACTCTTCCAAATCACAACGGTCGAGTTAATTATTGTTAAATTTTTCCTATTTGCATTGCTGTTCAATGCAAAAGGAAACAACGGTATTAACACAAGGAAAAGTTGAAAGGAGTCTATGCGTGATGGTTGATGCACATTCTGTTGCGATGATTGCCAGGAACTCTCTCCTGAGAGCAGCATGTAAGATACAATGATCAGCTCCACTTTCGAGTAGTCTAGCCACAATTTCCGGTTTTCCGTAAAAGGCTGCGCGTGTAAGGGGGGTATATTCTACCAAGTTTGCTACATTCGGATCTGCCCCAGCATCTAGCACAAGGTTCACACACTCCAAGGCTAAACTTATTAAACTAACTTCCAGTGTATGTGAGCTTTTGACGGCTTGGCGAACGTTTTGTTATGACCAGCAAATTCCCGTTTCAGATCGCCGATGGCGTAAGATTGTCAAGTTGCTTAAAACTTCCGCTTACACTGAAGGGCGCAGTGAGGTTTCAATCTGGGATTGTTGGCTTGTTAAATACTGCGTTTGGCATCGCCCTGAAGACTTAGAGAAGATAAGTAACTGGTATATTAACCAAATTGGTGAGCCTACCATCTATGCTCCTGGACAACATAAAATGCCAGAACCAACGCTAAACCGAGTCAAATAACCCCATAACTCGATAGGCTAATAAAGAAGGTGGCAACGGGTGCATAGTGAATGAAAGTCAATCGGCATGGCAAGGCAAAAATACTAAGCCAAGAGGAGATTCAGCTTTTATTCAGTGAAGGACTTCTGCTTCCCCGTGACCGCACACTGATGGCAGTGATGCTCTTTACCGCAGTACGAGTAAATGAAGCAGTAACCCTTTTAACCAAAGACATATATGACAGAAAAGGACGAGTCCGCCCCGAACTAACGGTGAGAAAATCGAACACAAAAGGAAAACTGGCCACCCGCTCTATCCCCGTCCTAGAGGACTTACGGAGACGCTTAGAGAATTACCAGCCCACCTATGACAATGGCTATCTCTTTCCTGGATTATGGGGCAAAGGACATCTGCATCGGGATACAGGCTGTTTGATTCTCAAAAGAGCCTGTGAACGGGTAGGAATTGATGGAGTGAGTACCCATTCTTTTCGCCGGACAGCCCTGACATTGATGTCAAACATGGGAATACCCCTCAGAATCATCCAAGAGATAAGTGGGCATAGAAACCTTGACCAGCTCCAGAAGTATCTCGAAGTAGAACCGGATCAGGTAAGAGGAGCGATCGCAGAGTTGTCAATGTTGGCACCGACAGAGGATAAAAAGATCGAGAAATATACGTATCTTGATCCGAGAATAAAGCCAACCAGGCAAAGGAATAAAAGGAGATGAATATTCCCGGAAATCACTTAAGTCGTAACATTTCGTTACTCTTCAAGAAGTTGCTGGGACGTTTGCTAGTCTCCTCTGAGGAGAGAGTTGTCCCAACTCAACGGAGGAAAGCTTTTATTGAATGGGTTGAAAGTCACCGAGATTTAGATCTTCCTCTGCTTGGAGATGAAGCGATTAGTCGTGAATCTATGAAAGGAGAAAGAGGCTGACACGCTGAAAACTTCTTTAAAACAATCAGTGTCCTGAGAAGAAAACGAGCCACCAAAAAGTAAATAAGTCAGTTTGCGCCGCTCGAATTCACCCACAAATTGGCTACACTGAAAACCTTGCTCAATGGTAAAGAAGATGGTCGCCAACTCCCTGCACTGGACAACCCGAGATCTCGATGCCATGCCCGACGATGGCGGTTGGAAACGCTATGAAATCATTGATGGAGAACTGTTCGTGACCCGCGCTCCTCACATTCGCCACCAGGGTGCAGGCGGCAACATCCATGTTGAACTGGAACTTTGGTCTAGACAAACTCAACTCGGCAAACCATTCCAAGCACCTGGCATCATTTTCACTCCCAATGATGCAGTCATTCCCGATCTTGTTTGGATTAGCCACGAACGCCTCGCCAACGGCATTGATAATGCAGGGCATCTAACTGTTGCTCCTGAGTTGATAGTCGAAGTCCTTTCCCCTGGCGAACTCAACGAACAGCGGGATAAAGAAGTCAAACTCAAACTCTACTCTCTACACGGGGTTCAGGAATATTGGATCGTTAGTTGGCAACTTTATAGTGTAGAAATTTATCGCCGAACAGAGGCGGTACTCCAACTTGTTAGCACTCTTCTGGTGGGTGACACCCTCTGTTCACCCTTGCTACCAGGATTCACAACCCCTGTGGCTAAGATTTTTCAATAGAGCCGAATGGCACTTAGCTAAAGTCGCCAGAAGCCTTGGGTCAGCTGGGCTAATTACTAATGGCGATTTGGCTGAGGCGCTTCAAAATCCTCAGAACGCTATACAGTTCATTGCCACGATTGCGAGTATTGAACAAGTCTGATGTGGCGTATTGAGGGATAGAGTCTTTGACTAACTTGACAAAGATGAAACTACCACCCGTGGTAATCATGCCATAGCTGGGTTTTTCCGAGTTGGGATTACCCAGCATATATGCCAACAGTTGTGCCAGTCCTTCCTCGATAGAAAAAGAAGCTTGCTTGGACTCAATGACCATGACCCAAAGTTGGTCTTTTAAAATAATGGTGTCAATTCTTCCCTTGATAATTACGCCGTCATCTTCCTGGGCAATATCGATAGACTTTTCCGATTTGACATAAAAAGGAGCCAGATAAAAATCTGCCAGAAAGAGAATGGGGTCTAAGACCGCCATTCTCACAACATCTTCTAGCAGGGGTGGGTAGTTGAGCAGATTGAGATAACCTGCTTTAACTTTGTCTAAAAGTTGTTTGTCTACATCAGATATTACTGGTAAATCATCGATGCACTCTCGAAAGAATTGGTCATCTTCAACCCTTTGAAGACCAAAGTTCTCAATTAAGTAGCGTAAGTCTATGGTTTGGGCTGGAATTGTTTGCACCATGATAGGCTTATTGCTGAGTCCCCTTACTACACCTAATTCTGGCATAACAAAATCAAGGAAATCCTCTGAAATCTCTGACGGGTTAAAAAGCGTATATATGTGAATACAGACTTTACCCCCCTGTATTGGGGCAGTGACAGAGGTAAATCATTGAACGTGTGTATTGAGGATTCGCAAACGTGCTTGTTGCATCATCCTGATAGTTACTCCATGTTGAACGAGAAACGCGGCTCTTTTTTCAGCACTAGAAATCTTGGAATACCCGTCAACTGACAGATGTTCCCTGTCTCGTAAATGCTGGCAAAGGCGTTTCCACATGGGGCGTGGGCTGAAGCCCTTCAAGAGTGGTTTTACCTCCGAAACCCCTGGAGTTTTCTCTTCAGAAGTTGCTACAAGTGCCTTCTGCTCTGGTGCAACCGAGGTTGCGTCCAGTTCAGTTTCCTTCACTACTGGCTCTGAAGTATCTGTGATAACAGTCTCTTCTTCTCTCTGAGCCTCATTTGAGAACTCTTCTGAAGCCTCATTGGTTGTTTCCTGCATTGTGGGAGGTTCTACCTCAGCCACTTCCAAAGGAACTTCTTGAGTAACCTCAGAGGAACTATCCTCTCTTACGGTGGACTCTCCTACCCCACGCCACAAAGTGAGTAAAACCTTTGCCCCAATTACGAGAACAGAAGCTTCTACCAGGTGAACAGATAAGGTATCGAGGTGTTCGACAACGGTTAAAAGAATAGCGATAAAGACAGCGAGAACGACAGAGTTTTTGTGTTGGATGGCGGTGACTTGCAGCATGGTGATTCTCCTAAAGATGGTGTGTGTACGTTGTT
>JBAUJE010000201.1:0-13600 GCA_049683475.1 Coleofasciculaceae cyanobacterium
GTTTTCCCTCCTTTACATGCTTATCGGTTTACCTCCTCAAAAAAAGCTAAATTGCTGGAAACACTAAAGAAGATTAGGTTCAGTGGTCAACTGCTATGGTCAGATTCAGATGATGGAAAAACCTGGACATTTTATTTCTACTTGGGTCGCATTCTCTATGCTACAGGCGGTACTCATCCAGTAAGAAGATGGGCAAGAAATCTAGCCGTGTACTGCCCTCAAATACAATTTAACATTACAGCAATACAAAGAGATCTTTACCAGCTTGAACCTACTCTCTTTGCAACATGTTGGGAATATCAGTTATTTGGCTTATGGATCACGCAGGATAAGATTAGTAAAGAACAAGCTGAACAAGCCATTAAATCTGTCTTGTTCGAGGTCTTGTTTGATTTATCCTATGCTAAAAACTGGACTCATCAGATTAAAGAAGAAAATGCTGTAGCAGAGCAAATTGTCTGGCTTGAGGAAAAGCAACTAATTGCAGAAGTACAGCAGCTTTGGCAAGCTTTGTGGAATGCTAAAATTACTGATTATTCTCTCGACAAAGCACCAATAATCAAGCGACCTGAGCAACTAAAAGAAAGCACATCAGATAAAGCTTACCAGTCTTTAAATTATTTACTTGACGGAGAAAAAACACTACGCGACATCGCTGTACAAATGAAGCGAGATGTTGTGCAAGTTACTCGTTCACTTTTGCCTTATCTTAAGGCAGAATTAGTAGAATTAATTAGTATTCCTGATTTGCAATCTCCTGTCTATCGTAGAATTCACGATGTACCATTAGAGCAGGTAAGTTCTAGCAAACCAGTGATTGCCTGTGTAGACGACTCTCCTTCAGTTTGTCAAACGATGGAAAGCCTGATTGGTGCAGCAGGCTATAAGTTTATCGGCATTAATGATGGTTTGCGATCGCTGACTATTCTCTTAGCAAAGAAACCAGATTTAATCTTTCTAGACTTAATAATGCCAAATACCAATGGCTACGAAATTTGCTCTCAATTGCGTAAAGCTCCCTCTTTTCAACATACTCCGATTGTGATGTTGACAGGAAGTGATGGCATTGTTGACCAAGTAAGGGCTAAGCTAGTTGGAGCATCAGATTTCTTGAGTAAACCAGTAGATGCAGGAAAAGTACTAGGTACAATCCGCAAGCATCTACAACAGGGGGCAAATATATCACCAAGAACTGGCGGTTAAAGGTGAGAAGTGAGAGAAAATTAAAACTTTCTAACTTTTACTTACCTAAGAGTAACTATTACCTAATCAATTCTCGTTATTTTTCGTCTAAATTAAAATCATGAATACTGCCTTAATTGTCGAAGATTCCCTAACTGACAAAGAAATCCTGGCTGGATGCTTACAGGAAGAAGGACTCAATGTCTTAACTGCTTATACAGCAGAAGAGGCAGTAGCAAAAATTAATAGCTATAAACCAGATGTAATCATTTTAGACGTGGTGCTACCTGACCGCAGCGGATTTGAAATTTGCCGGGAACTTAAAGCCCAAACGGAAACTAGCAAAATTCCCATTATTATCTGCTCAACTAAATCAGGAAAACTTAATAAATTATGGGGCATGAAAAGTGGTGCCAATGCCTATCTAGTTAAGCCTATAGATCAGCAAGAACTAATAGAGACTGTTAAAAGTCTGCTTAGAAGTTAAGCCTAAACAGAAAATTTATGTCCGACTCCTTATCAGTTTCAGACTCCCCGTCACGACTAACTCAAGGAAGCTCTCCCCAGGAAAAGGAACAGTTTATACGTTTCCATCTTGAGCCGGAGACAACAGCACTTTTACCAATTCTGCAATTGGGTGAAGTACTCAATATTCCCATTGATCAGATTGTGCCGATTTTTCAGATGCCAGCCTGGGTGATGGGAGTCTACAACTGGCGGGGAGAAATCTTATGGGTAATAGATTTGGGGCAGCTAGTGGGACTTACTCCCTGTTACCAACAATCTTTCAGTACATCTACTTATACAACAATTTTGTTGAATGCTGCCCCTCATAACTCCCCATCTAGTAGCGAGAGAAACCAAGTGCTAGGTATCATCGTCAACCGAATAGAAGAGATTGAGTGGTGCAATCTAGATCAGATTCAATCTCCCCCATCGACTATTGCCGTTGATGGCATGTTGACATTTTTACGAGGCTACTGGATGAAATCAGACGATGAAATGTTAGCGATTATCGATGGTGAGGCAATTCTTGCTGCTATGCCTAAACCAAATATTTGAAAAAATTAGAGGTAGCCAAACATCAAAAACTAAATTCTCAGGAGTGCTTGTAGTTGCTGGCTTATAGTCGGTAGCCATGATAGAAAACTTTCATTAACTACTAACCGATAAGTTTGCAGACTAACTTCAATATCCAGTGCAATCTGCCATCAACTATCTAGTTCCGATCAAGAATTTCTTTCATGAGTCAGACTCCTCCTAATAACTCTTCCGATCAAACGACTGACAACCTCAATTGGACAGCTAATGGTGCGCCAGTTGAAGGTCAATCTCCTGGCATTGATGAGTCCTTACCTTATGGTAGTTTGCTCTCTTCCCAAGAGATAGAAAAAATCAAGAATAACTTTTCAACACATCAAGGTAAAGGAAAAGTCCCTTGGTGGAACTTTACTAAGCTTGACTCTTTAAGTTTGCGAGTTAAGGCTACTATGCTTGCCCTAGCTATTGGTACAATTCCGGTGGCTATAGTCGGTTCGAGTGCCTATTTTGCATCAAGTCAAGGGATTAAAGAGCAAATTATCCAAAACGAACAAACTAATGCTGAAGACTTGGAAGATAAATTAAATATCTTCATGCAACAGCGCTATAGGGATGTCGTTGGCCTATCCAAGCTAGAGAGCTTGAGCAATTCCAAAATACGAGAAGCCCTTACTGACGAGGAAAAAAATCAAATCCTTGAGGATTATCTCCAATCTTCCCAGGTTTACAACAGTATTGCTGCCTTTGACCCAATAGAAAAAGAAGTATTAGGATTTGCGGGAGGAAATTTCAATATAGAAACAATTGTCGAGAGAGACTATTCAGTGAAGGTAGAGGAAACAGATAGCCCAGCTATTGTTGATCCGCGTGTAGCAGGGGGAAACAATGAATTTAGTTTGTTTTCTGCTGCTCCCATCAAGGATCAAGAAACAGATGAAACAATTGGTGTCATCCGTACCCGTACTCCTATGACTCTGGTTAACGACTTGTTCGGGGTTGATCCGAAACGAAGCCAAGAATTTTATCTGACAGATTCTGGAGGTCAGATTACCGCATCTAGCGATCCAGAAGCCCTTCAGAAGCAGTTAGAAGAAATATTCCCGAAACTGTCCTCCCAAATCGAGAAAAAAAGTGAGCAGGGGTTAACGGAGATTGTCACGGAGAATGGAAAAGAGCAAATTTTTACCTACATTCCTAATCAAGAACTGGGTAAGAACTATAATCTCAGTTGGGGTTTGCTGCTAGCCCGTCCTACAAATGTGGCTTTTGCCCCCCAAAGGCAGTTGTTCTTAACATTGTTAGTGGGAACAATTATTCTAGCCTTACTAGTAGCAGCGCTGGCTGTGATTATTGCTAACCGAGTAACACGCCCGATTTTGACCGCGACAGAGGCGGTCGAAAAAATTGGTCGGGGACAATTGGATACCCGCTTGCCTATCCAAGGGCAAGATGAGCTTGCCTTACTAGGAAGCAATATTAACAGTATGGCAGCTCAAATTAAGACACTTCTCAAGGAACAAGCCCTTGCCACAGAAGAGCAACGACGGCTCAAAGACGAACAGCAGCAGATCACCGAGGGACTGCAAAGCCGAGTGTTGGAACTACTAGAAGAAGTAGAACCGATTAGTGAAGGAGACTTGACGATCCGTGCCAAGGTAACCTCTGATGACATTGGTACAATCGCTGACTCCTACAATTTCATGGTTGGTAATTTGCGCGAAATTGTTGCCAAAGTGCAAAAAGCAGCTGGCAACGTAGCTGAGACGACCAGAAAAAATGAAACGTCTGTCCAATCGCTCTCAGTGGAAGCTTTGCGCCAAGCAGAGGAAATTGGTCAAGCCCTCAAACAAGTGCAAGAGATGGCAAAATCGGTGCGATTAGTTGCAGCCAATGCCGAAAAAGCAGCGACAGTTGTCCAACAAGCGAACCAGACTGTAGAAGAAGGTGACGCAGCCATGAACCGAACAGTAAACGGAATTCTAGCTATTAGGGAAACCGTAGCTGGGACACGTCAGAAAGTGAAATATCTTGGGGAATCGTCCCAAAAGATTTCTACTGTGGTTAACCTGATTAGTTCCTTTGCTGCTCAAACCAAATTGCTGGCATTTAATGCTTCAATTGAAGCGGCCCGTGCTGGAGAGGAAGGTCGAGGCTTTGCTGTCGTTGCCGATGAAGTGCGAACCCTAGCACAGCAATCGGCAGAAGCTAGTACAGAAATTGAACAATTAGTGGCAGCCATTCAGGGAGAAACCAACGAAGTAATTGCCGCGATGGAAGCAGGTACTGAGCAGGTGGTAACGGGAACCCGTCTAGTTGAGGAAACCCGTCACAGTCTCAACAAAATTTCAGCCGCTTCTACTGAGATTAGTCAACTTGTAGCAGCAATTACCCAAGCAACTATTCAGCAATCAGAAACCTCGGAAACTGTTACCAAAACAATGAACCATGTGACAGAGATTTCCTCCCGCACTTCCCAAGAGGTAAGCCTTGTTTCCTCTTCTTTTGAAGAACTACAAAAGGTAGCTCAGGCACTGCAAGAAGATGTCGGTCAATTCAAAATTAGTTAGGGAGTAGTTTTGGTGTATAGGAAGGATTTTGATATTTCAGATAACGACTAATGACGAACCATGCCAGTCAACCCTGATATTCGCGACCAAGCTTATAAGTTTTTCATAGAAGAAGTACCTGAGCTGTTGCAGGTGCTGGAGGCGCGCTTACTAGAACTTAGACAGGATCGCAGTACTACCAAAATCCATGATTTAATGCGAACTGCTCATACCCTAAAAGGAGGAGCAGCTGGAGTTGAGTTAGAAGCGATCGCCACCTTAGCTCACCGCCTAGAAAACATATTTAAGGTGCTCTATGACGAAACAATAGAAATTGATACCGAGTTAGAAAGCCAACTGCTGCAAGCCTACGATTGCATGTACCTGCCCTTGATGGAACAGATTAAGGCAGGAAAATTTGATGCGGAGCAGGCTTTAGAAACAGCTGAGCCGATCTTCTGCAAAATAGAGGAAAAGTTGGGAGATGCCCTAGCTGAGGCTGAAAATTTCTACGTACCTAGTTCTGCTGAACTAGGGGTAGATATGACTATATCGATCTTCAAAATAGATGTTGCTCAGGGACTGGAAAACCTTAGTAATGTGATAGCTAATCCCCAAGACTACCAGTTGGCGACAGAATTACAGGCACAAGCTGAGGTTTTTATTGAACTAGCTGACATCCTCAATAAGCCAGGATTGGGGCAAATTGCTGAAGCTACCATAGCAGCGCTCAAGGCTCAGCCTGAGCAGGCCTTGATAATTGCCCAACTGGCCCTAACAGACTTTCAAGCGTATCGAGAAGCTGTCTTAGCAGGTCGAGTAACTTTAGAACAAGCTCCCTCGGCTGCTTTATTAGCACTTGCTCAAACTCAATCGGCAGAATTATCTCTTGAGGAAAAGTCTTCAGTCATTGAGGAATGGAGTGAAGACCTCCCACCTCAAATTATCGAGCAGGAGGACTTAGCTAGAGAGGGGATTGACATCCTCTCACTTCCGGTTAATCAACAGCAAAATGACGATTTTGAAGAGCTACCATCTCTGTTTACTTCTCCTCAAGAAGAAGGTTCCGAGCCAGAAATATGGGCAGTTTTTTCAGAAGATATTACTGAGAACATCGGGATTACCATCCCAGAGCATAACCAGGAACTAGACTTTCCTTCAGTTGTAGAAGAGGAATTTGCCGAGCAACCCTGGGAGGAGATGTTTGAGAGTGCTTTTCCTAATCCTGAAACCGAGACTTCTGTCGGTTATCTCTCTTGGCTGACCTCTTCTGAAGAAGAACTCTCATCAGAACCTGGGGATATATTTGAAACAACGGATATAACACCAATTTCAGAAGCGGCAATTATACCCCTGGAAAGTTTTGAAGAGGAACCAGATTCTCAACAAGATGACGCTCTGACGCGGGGACACTCTGACGCGGAGACGGATGTGTCAGAATGTCCGGAGCTTACACCCCAGGATGATCTGTTTCCCCCCGCTCAATCAAATGATTCAGTGGATCTGTTTGATCCGGGGCTACAATCCCATCAGCAAATATCTCCGCCTCTGTTTCGTGAAGAGATTCGAGCACCGGAACCTCAGTTATTACCACCGGTAGAAGAACCCAAGCAAGTCTCAGCCAAGATTAGCGAACAGCCAACACCCATCACTTCTCAAGTAACAGTCAGAGTTGACTCAAGCCGACTAGAACGAATGAATAACTTGGCGGGTGAAGCTGCCATCAAACGTAGCGGCCTCTACTTCGAGAATAGACAACTCCAGGCATCTGTTCAAGAAATGCTGAGTAGATTTGCCACTATTGAGCAAATAGCTGAGCAGTTACGCAAGGTATCTGACCAAACGCTGGTTCCTCTAGAAGGTAGTCCCTCTTACCGAAGTAATCAGTCCCAAGACTTAAGTATAAAAGATAAATTAGCGGGCAAATCTGAGCAACTACCCTCTCCTGAAAGCCAAGTTGATAATTCCCTTTATACTTCATACCTAAACTTTACGAGCAAAACTGATTTTGATTCCCTGGAAATGGACAGCTATGGGGCCTTACACTCTTTGCTGCAAAGGTTCTCAGAAGATATGGTGCAGATGAGAGAATCTGTTGATGATATTGCCCTTTTTGCTAAGCAATCTGACCGCAACCTCGAACAACTGCGCAAAATGCTCACTCACTTACAAGATGAGATTATGTGGGCACGCATGTTACCTCTAGGTGAGGTACTCAACCGTTTTCCTCGTATTTTGCGCGACTTATCTACCACTTACAACAAACCTGTCAGTCTAAAATTAAGTGGTACGGGGGTACTGGTAGATAGGGCCGTTCTGGAAAAAATCTACGATCCCTTACTGCACTTGCTCCGCAATGCTTTTGATCATGGCATGGAAATGTCTGAAGTGAGACGTATCCAGGGCAAATCAGAGCAAGGTGAAATTGAAGTAAAAGCCCGTCATAAAGGGGGGCAGACTATTATTGAAGTTAAAGACGATGGTCAGGGTTTGAATCTGGAACGTATTGGTCATCGAGCCTTGGAAATGGGATTACTCTCAGAGGAACAACTGGCGGATGTATCCAAACATCGTTTATTCGACCTAATTTTTGAGCCAGGATTTTCGACAGCAGAAAAGGTAAGTGAGTTGTCGGGAAGAGGAGTTGGCTTAGATGTGGTGCGAGCTCAACTACGCATTCTTAAAGGCACCATTTCTGTAAGTTCAGAACGGGGAGTTGGCACTACTTTTACCTTGCGTCTACCGTTAACCCTCACTAGTGCTAAATTAATTGTTGGTTTCGTTGGTTCAACGTTAATTGCTCTGCCATCTGAAAGTATCGAAGAAATTGTTGTTCCTAAGGCTGAGCAGATTAATAAAACTGGGACACAGCGGTTCTTGAGATGGCGAGGAGAAGTTGCCCCCATTCATCGACTCACAGACCTTTTAAACTATGGCTGTCCTATACCAGAAAACTCTCCTAGTCGGGCTTTGCTTGCTGAATCTTCTGCCCCTGAGTCGGCATCACCTTTACTAGTATTACATCACGATCAGCAGGCTTTTGCTCTGGAGATAGACTATCTAGTTACGGAGCAAAAATTAGTAATCAAACCTTTTGGAGCAGCAGTTGCGCCTCCAGCTTGTACCTACGGCTGTACTATTCTAGGGGATGGCAGTCTGGTTCCTGTCATTGATGGTGCGACCCTGCTTGAGCAGTACTTAACTCCAGATGTAAAGTCAAGGTCCACGACTGAGATTAAAGCTGATTCTTTGGTGGGTAACAATTCCGATTCACTTAAGACCACTAAAACTCCCAAGATTTTGATTGTTGATGACGCTGTTTCTCTGCGGCGAACCCTAGCTTTGACTTTGGAGAGGGCAGGTTATCGAGTTTTGCAAGCAGGGGATGGCTGGGAGGCGATTAAGCAGCTAGAGCGCAGTTCTGAGGTGAAGCTGGTGATTTGTGACATTGAAATGCCTAATATGAACGGCTTTGATTTTATGAACCATCGTCGCCAAGAACCTCAATTAGAGAATATCCCCGTGGTCATGCTAACCTCCCGTGGCAATGATAAGCATCGACGATTAGCAATGCATTTAGGTGCTGCTGCTTACTTTACTAAGCCTTATATCGAGCAAAGTTTTCTACCAGCAATTCGAGAAATAATTTCTCAAGGTCAGTTAGAAAGTATCCCTTCCTTCCAGTAAGGGGAGATGAGGGAGTTAGGGGAGGTGAGGGGATGAGGGAGAATATTTTATCCTCCTTGTCCTTCTTGTCTCCTAACTCCTGTCTCCTAAAACCAAGATGATTTTTATTGACCTTTTAGGTAATTGCCATCAAATCTGCACTGGCTTACCTGCTTTCAACCAATTTACTAGAGGAAATCAAGGTCATCATTTTGAGCCATAATTTCTAGTGCTTCTTCGCTTTCAGAAGGATTTTGGTTAAAAACTTCTTTGAGGAGGCGATTGTAAGCCGTATAGACATGGGTTGAACCATTTTCTGTTTCGACGATGAAGAAGGGCGCGGCTTCTACTTGGTGCTGGTTTGCTAGGGCAAATCCTGGGCTAGAGGGCTGACGCTCATCGGCGGCGATAACTTGGTCTATTTGAGTGATTAATCCAGATTTCTCCAAATCTGCCATTACTTTTGCTGACTTAGCGCAAAGTTCGCCATCAGCTTTTATTTTGGGAACCATGGTAATGTTCATTGCTGCGATGCTTCCTGATCAGAGGGAAATATTAATTATTTTATTTGCCGTTTTTCAGATTGTCTGAGTGAAAACCACACTCTTTATCTACGGCATTCTCCCACCACCAACGACCTTCCCGTTCGTGCTGATTAGGTAAAACAGCTCTGGTACAAGGTTCACAGCCAATACTAATGAAGCCCTTGTTATGGAGCTGATTATAGGGTACTTGATTAAAGCGAATGTAATTCCAGACCTGCTTGGAAGACCAATTAGCGAGGGGATTGAATTTGATCAATTTGCGATCGCTAGTTGAGAATGCTTTATCTACTTGAATAACGGGTATCTCTGCACGGGTGCTAGGACTTTGGTCTTTGCGCTGACCTGTAACCCAGGCATCGAGAGTAGCAAGTTTGCGTTTTAATGGAACCACTTTGCGTATGCCACAGCACTCTTTGTGACCATCTTTGTAGAAACTGAATAGTCCTTTTTCCCGAACTAGTGCTTCGATTTGGGAGGTATCTGGGAAAATAACTTCAAGCTGAATGTCGTAGTGTTCTCTGACTTTATCAAGAAACTGGTAAGTTTCCGAGTGGAGGCGACCTGTATCAATAGAGAAGACTTTTAGACCGGGCTTAATTTTACTAGCCATATCGATCAACACTACATCTTCAGCGCCACTAAAGGAAATAGACATGTTGTCAAACATGTCTAGAGCAAGTTCTAGTATCTCCTGTGGGCTTTTTGTTGCGTACTCAGATGCTAAATCTTCAATCGCAAGCGTTTGCATTGAAATCTCCCTATCCGTCAAGTAACTTATCTATTCATCACTAATACCTTATTTTGGGATCGTGATAGTACTTGACTTTTTAGCAGTTATTTGGTGGGAAATTTAAGTATTAGCAAAAAACTCACTTTTTGTTGGTGAACAAGTTTGTTATACAAATTTGCCTCCAGAAAATCTATCAACAAGCCCTATTCATCTGTAACAATTTGCTTGACTAAGTTGCCGAGACCTTTTTCTTGATTGAGGGTTGCATAAGTGGAGTCTTCCATCAAAATATGATGGGCCTCTGTCAAACGCCACATAGGAATTCCAGCAAAGAGATGATGCACAAGGTGCATATTTTCCTGATGTGTACCCATGAAAAAGTTTAAAAATGGACTGAGCAAACGGTTACGACTCATATATATATCAACTTTAGGAGCAGTTTGCATCATGGGGTAATGCTCAGACAGCTCAATGAAAGTTCCAAACCAATTCGCAGTAGTCAGCAGAGGTACAATCCAATAGATCAATAACTCGACTCCCCATCCGCAGTAGAGAATAATTGCACTCAGAACAGCTAGGTACGTAAGCTTAACTAGGCGTTCTTGCTTGTCCTCTTCTATATTCCAAATGCGGTTTTGCAACAAATACTGAATGTAGCGAGGTATATGAAGGGGAATTTGGACTAGATAGCGCTTAACTCGAGCAGTACGTTCTTCACCATACAAACCATGTTTAATGATGTCGATGAGATCACTGTCACGTTGCCCATCTCCTGTATATCTGTGATGTGCGCTATGGGAAGCATTGTAGCCACTGAAACTTTCCAAAGCTAGGTAACCAGACAAAAAGCTTCCCATGATGTAATTGAGAACTTTATTTTTTGCCAAAGCCTTATGAGTAGCTTGGTGGTTATTTACCCGCAGTCCTCGCTGCCTTGCACCAATAATAGTTACTGCAATTAGGTAAATAGGTAATGCTAAAAAAAATGCTAAATTTTGCCATGCCCAAATAGAACAACCACAAGCTAAGGCTATTGCCAGCCAATCTTCCCCAACTTGCAAAAAGCAGTGCCAGTTATCAATTTGGAAGCAAGGAGCAAGTTTACTGCGAATTTCCCGGCTAAACTCATACCTTTCATAAGGTCGTTTGATTTCGTTGTCCTTAGCAGAAGGGTTTATTTTCCACCCATCGAATTTTTCTGCCCGTTGAGCTTGCTTGTTATCTAGAGGAGATGAAATTGAGAGATTAGTGTGCATAATCTTAAAGTTTTGTTAGCTAGGGTTGTCTTGATAGTGGAAGTCTGATGTATAATTTGCTAATTAGTGGTTCAGTAGCGGGTTATCAGCCGATAAGTTGCTAAGTTTATTCAGCCTTGGTTAATCGTCGAGGTGGGGATAAGACAAAAAAATTTTTGGTAATTTAAACCTCCTTTTTATGGCTAATCAAAATTGAATAGACTAGTTACACTCGCTCTACGGTTAACCGGTTTTGCTGAGCCTGATGAAGAACCTCAAAGGTTCTTAAGTTGATAAAAAGAAAGCTTGTACCACTCCGAAGGTAGCTGCTGATAGTACGATCCAGGCAGGGTCAAGTAAGCGTCTAGCAGTTAAGAGGGCAGCTAAGAGGCAGATACCGATGCCAAAAATATCTCCTCCTAGGTTTTGTCCTAGGTTCCAAGCTGCAGCACCCATCAAACCTATTGTTATAGGACCACAAGCAGCATGGAAGTGTTTGACCCAAACAGGAGGATTTGATTTTCTTGCCAAGCTTGCCACGCCAGCTAGCAGAATTGAAGTAGGTCCGAACATGCCGAGTCCTGCAGCTACAGCTCCTGGCAAACCAGCCACTTTGTTACCAATGTGCAGGACATAAAGCATATTTGGTCCTGGCACAAATAAACCAAGAGCAATTGCATTAACGAAATCTTGATGATCCATCCAACCGTGGACGATGACGATTTGGCGCTCCATTTCTGGAACTGTTGCCATCGCACCACCCAAACTTATAAGACCTAAATAAGCAAAGGTGAAGAACAGATTAAGCACGACGTTCATTTTCTTTCCTCCTAGGTTTGCTCAAACACCAACCAGATAAAGGGCGCGATGAGCGCGATAGCAAGGGGTGTCGGCATTCGGAAAATACCTACCAGGACAAATGTTACTGCTGAAATAAATAAGCGAGTGTGATTACCTAAACGCAATGCCAACCTCCAAGTTATGCCTAAAGCCAGCCCTGCTGCTGCCGCTGCCACGGAGGAGAGTGCGCTTTGGAGTAATTGCTGTTCGGGTGCTATAGACAGAAGATGGGATGCCAGTAAGATGAAAAAGGCTCCTGGCAAAATTATGGCAATGGTAGCAAGTAAAGCTCCCCATGCTCCTTGCAAACGACACCCTAGATAAGCTGAAAGGTTAGTACCGTTTGGTCCTGGTAGAGACTGACACCAATTGAGAGCTTCTAGGTATTCCTGTTCTGTCAAGAGGCGATGCTTTAGGCACTGATGTAGAAGATGAACTGGTAATGCCCCACCAAAGGCCTTCATTCCTACCTTGGCAAACATGATGACAAGATTCCCTAGGCTCAGAGAAGATATTTTTCCTTTGGCATTCATTTCATAGTACATTGACTTGTCTCTAAGCGCTCTTTAAATTAGCTTCAATGGGATAGTAAACTTCAGATAAGGTTGCGAATTTTTGGTAGAGTGGCTTCAAGGTTGCCTCGATTTCTTGGCGTTCCTCTGGTGTTACCAAGGACTCTTGCCATCTATCCTGACTGTTTTCGACAGCATAAAAGGACATAGATTCTCTGATGTCTTTATGCTGTATTCTGTTAAATGTTTCTTGATGACCTTCGCCACAACTGATATTGTTCACATCAAAAGGCTTAGTCCAATGAATCATATTTTCTGTAAAGGGAATTTCCCAATGTTTGCAGATTAACTGAAACGTGCTGTGAGGATTTTTCAGCAAATGTTCTCGGGTCAAGCAACTTACCTGATCTGAAACTGCTTGAGAATTTATAAACATGTCATGAACATGTTGGTAAGCAGTTTTAAATAAATTCAAATCACAAACTCCTTCCCAACCTTGTTTGCCAGCATTTTTACATTTTTTCCAGGAACTCCAAGTTGCGACTGGTTCTCGCAAGAGAAATATAGGTTTGGAACGGCTAATAGCCTCTTGGTTGGGAAATATTTCAAAGCTACACTCTTGCACAAAGGCATGCCCAAACGTTTCTTTGATGAAGAAGATTTTTCCTGGATGTTGGGCAAAAGATTTGTGGGTGCCGTCAAAGACTTTGTAATCAGGTCCTTTACCTTCCCGGACACCTTCTTTTATCGGTTGAAAGAAGCAGTGTACATTAGGATTCTGAACCAGGGACTGCATAAAAGCTGTACTACCACTTCTACATGGAGCAGTAAGTAACCTAATTACTGGCAGTGTCATTTTTATGAACCTCTTTACTGATGAACTGTAAAGTTATGCTTCTAATCTTTAGGAAAAGTACCTCCACTAATTGTGAAGAAGCATAACTTTCTTTTTTTTACTTTTAATTACTGAAGTATGCCTTTTCACAAAATACCGAATTGTTAAATAGATTTGCATCACAAAAACTAAGATGTTTCTAAAACTTTAAATTACCTACAATAAAAACCTTCATTCTTTTAAACTAGTTAAACCACTATTGTCTATTTGGTTAATAGCTAGTATTGCTTGACTTTCAACTTAACTCTATCAGTCCTTTGGCAGAGATTATTAACCAGCAATATTGCTTATTTAATCTCTTTACAAAGCATAACATGTCTCATTTTTTTAATTGAGGCACTTTATCAAAAAATCAAAAACACTTTATCTGATCTTCATCGTATCTTTAAAAAACAATTCTCCTGAATT
>JBAUJE010000202.1:0-9869 GCA_049683475.1 Coleofasciculaceae cyanobacterium
AGTTCCTGTCCAGAGAGTGGTGCCGTTGGTTTCGAGGTTGCGAGTGTTAAGGTCTCTTCTGGAATCTCCTGTAATGTTGAGTGTGTCGGTAATTACAGTTGTACCGCTACCTGATTGAGTGCCTCCATCCCAATTGAAAACACCGTCTGTTGTTAAAGTTCCACCTCCTGTTATTTGGCCACCACTAAGGTTAACAACCCCATTGCTGTTAACGGTCCCCGTACCATTAAGGGTAAGATTTCTGCCACCGATAGAGAAAGTTTGTGTTCCACTCGACCAACCTAAAGTGAAATCATTAACTTCAGCATTAACATTTAGATTAACCGTGTAATTTCCACTTTGGGTAATCAGCACATCATCGGAGGCAGTTGGCAGACCCAGACTCCAGTTATCTGGTTGACTCCAGTCTCCTCCAGCAGGGTTAATCCAAGTAGAAGTATTCTTTTCAATCTGGATTATTTGTCCGTCTAAACTAATAGTTTCCGTATCATCTTCTGCCCTTAACCTCTGTAATTGCTCAGATGAGAGATTTTCTCCTCGTACTAAGGCAGAAAAGATTTCTCCTTCATCTCCAGCACTATCTTGTGTGTTGAGTAAACTATCAACTCGATGTCCAATTTCCTCTAACAATAAGCTAGCTAAACTCTCGGTATTGCCCTGATTACTTTGCAGAAATTCCCAAGACAGATAAATCCGGTTAGTATCTGCACTATAAGCTCCATTTGCTCCATTTAATTCTGCTAGATTACGAATTTCTAGCTCAGGAAAAATGCTTAAATCTCCTGCTAACCATGCCGCTTCTAAAGAGTCAACCTCAGCCTCTTCCCCAAAAGCTACTGCCATATTTCGCGTAAAATCAGCCTCGCTAGCAAAGGCTTGTAACCTTTGTTGCACAAGAACTAAAGCTTCTTCTAGGTAAATTAACAGAGCTGGGTCAACAATTAAGGGAGACTTTACAAGTAGATTGTTGCCAAGGATGTAACTATTATTCATCTTCCTATCAATTTTTGTAGGTGTAATTAGAGGTAAAAAGATTTGAAAAAAGAGACAGAATAAATTAAATGGGGATTAAACTCACCTGACAGAAAACATGGTTTCTTCAAAGAAATACCAGCATAATAAACACTAACACTTATTAATATGCTGACAAAATTCAAGAATTAATTTGCATCTATATTTGCCATTGATTATTCAAAGTAATTGATAATGCTAGCGGTGATTTTTTGCAAATAACTAACAAAGCAATTATTTATTATTTTGCTCTTTTTTGTAACTGGATAATCTTACTGATTAACCCACTCAATCGTGCGCTATCCAAAATTAACATCAAAGGCTATCGTTTTTTTGTGATGGTAAATTATTTAACCAAAACTTCATCATAATTGCTGAAAAAATGCCGATAATGTAAAGAGAAGATGAAGCCAGGGTAAAGTCATTTTCAATCACCCTCAAGCTATGCTAGTTTCAAGGGATTTCTAAGACTCGATAATTGGTGAATTAGAAATAAAAAATCATTCATTATTGCCGAACCCTACCCTCTCCTCATCTTCCAGACGTTCCACCGGAACGTCTCTACTTCCCCATCTCCCAAATCCTGGTCAAATCACCTCATCTCGTCTAGATTGGATGCGCAGATGAAACCTAAATTATCCCTAGCTAAAATATTCTGCTGATAAAAGATTTGACTATGTCTGAAGCAAAAGCAACTGCACCGGAAATGCAAAACCTAGAACCTGGCACATTATGGACTAGAGTTAAGGAGCAAACTGAATACGCTCTGAAAACTGGTGCACTCCAGTCAATACCGACAGAGTACGAGTTTGTAGAGCAAGATGGAATTAATTTCCTGGTGCGCATTTTGTCGAACTTGGTACGCAAGGATAAAGCCAAAAAGCAACAAGCTCAGAAAAATACTAAATCTGGCAAAGAGTTTAACCCATTTCTTCCTTACGAGGAAGATTTATTCGTCGCCAATCTTTCTCCGACACATCTCTGTCTTTTAAATAAATTTAACGTCGTTGACTACCATTTGTTGATTGTCACAAGAGCTTTCGAGGAACAGGAAAACTGTCTTAACTTGCAAGATTTTCAGGCAATGTGGACATGTCTTCGTGAAATTGAGGGTTTAGTTTTCTACAACGGTGGTAAGATTGCTGGGGCTAGTCAACGACATAAGCATTTACAATTAGTTCCTCTTCCCCTCACACCCCAAGGAGCAAAAATACCGATTGAAACTGCGATCGCCTCTGCTAGTTTTCAGAATTCGGTAGGTAAAGTACCTATTTTTCCCTTTAAACATGCTGTGGCTAAACTAGAACCCTCTTGGCAAGAATCACCCCAACAAGCTGCTCAGGCAACTCTTGAGTGTTACCATCGTCTTTTGTATAGCGTGGGCTTGTCTTGTAACGGTAATCAGCAGTCTGGTGCTTACAATTTTCTGGCTACACGGGAATGGATGTTAATTGTGCCGCGTCTAGAGGAGGATTTTCAGTCTATTTCTGTTAACTCTTTAGGATTTGCTGGTGCTTTACTGGTTCGTAATGAGAAGCAGATGAAGATTATCAAAGACTGCAAACCTTTGACAGTTCTTAAGGGGGTTGCTCAGTGATTTGTGTATGATGCGCAAGTTAGCGAAATCGCAGCTTCCTGTAGAGTAGCCCACCTGTGCTGTCACCTATAACAAGCTGTTCCAGTTACTAGAAGAATATCAGCTTAAGTTGCTCGTGTTTGATGCTATTAAACAGGAGATTGTTTTATGGAAAAATTGAATTATTCAGAACTGGTACAAAACATTATCAAGGCGCACCTTGTCAATCTTAAAGATGATGAGAATGAAGTGCAGTTAATTATTGATCTAGAACGCCATCATTACATACTAATGCTTGTAGGTTGGTACAACCAACGTCGAGAATATGGGAGCTTAATTTACATTGATATCAAGGATGAAAAAATTTGGATTCAGAGTGATGGAACAGAGGTGGGAGTAGCTAATGAGTTGGTTGAGGCTGGAGTTCGGCAGAATGATATAGTTTTGGGTTTTAAGTCTCCTTTTAAGCGGCAATTTACCGAGTATGCTGTTTGCTAATTTGAGGGGATATCTTTCTGTGCGATCGCTTTAGCGCATCCCGCTAGGGTTATCGCTAGCTTTGTCAGTGTGTATATCACAAGTTTTTACAACCCAATTTGGATTTCAAAGCTAAAATCCAATCTGAGGTATTCGGGGAAAATGACTAATGGGCGATTTAACGCGCCGACAGTTTATTATTGTCACCACTCTAGCGGCGGGGTTTGCTAGCTGTACTCGTCCTGTTTCTAGACAAGTTATCGCCACCGATGCTCAAGGTTTAGCGGCGGGTGAGGTCAAGATTTCGGTAGAAGATGGGGAAATTCCTGCCTATAGAGCCATGCCTGCTACTGGAGATAGTTTCCCTGTAGTATTGGTGATACAAGAAATTTTTGGTGTCCATGAGTATATTCAGGATATCTGTCGCCGTTTTGCCAAACTGGGTTATCTAGCGATCGCACCTGAATTATATGCTCGTCAAGGAGATGTTTCTCAGTTAAGTGATGTTCAGGAAATTATCTCTCAGGTTGTCTCGAAAGTTCCTGATGCTCAAGTTATGTCTGACTTAGATGCTACTGTCGCTTGGGCAGCGGATAAAAGTAAGGGAAATACATCTAAGCTTGGTATTACAGGCTTTTGCTGGGGTGGACGAATTGTTTGGCTTTATTCTGCTTATAACCCAAATGTCAAGGCTGGTGTTGCCTGGTACGGACGCTTGGATGGTGAGAAAAACTCTTTAACCCCTATGTACCCTATTGACATTGCCAGTGATTTGACAGTGCCAATTCTGGGACTATACGGGGGCAAAGATGATTTAATTCCGACAGAAACAGTAGAAAAGATGCATGAGGCTTTGGCAACTGGGGAAAGTTCGTCAGAAATTATTGTTTATCGAGAGGCACCCCATGGTTTCTTTGCTGACTATCGTCCTAGTTATCGACAAGAGGCAGCAGAAGATGGCTGGCAACGCTTACAGGCTTGGTTTAAGGAGTATGGCGTTATTTAGATAGAAAAAACTCTTCCCCTAGTAATTGCTCTGAGAAGCCATTTGACGATGCACAACACCTAATTCTCTCACCTCCGTTGGCAGATATGAAGTTCCCTGTTTTTTGTCACCCTTGAACAAAATTGCCAGAAAAACTGTGCTAACTTGCAAATTCCTAGACAAACTGGTCAATTTGTATTAGGTGACACGACCTCCTGAAAGAGAGATCAAACTTAATTGGAGATTGAAATAACCGGACTACTGCCTTTAGCCAAGAGAGAAAAATCACTATCATAAAAAACTACTCTCTATAGGTAAAATTTTAGGGTAAATGTTTAATGAATTCCCGACTGATTGGCCAGGTGAAGGTTCTATTGACCTTGCTATTCACGATCTACCTCATAACTCAGCCACTACGGAATGGTGGTATATAAATAGCCATCTAACTACGATTGATGACCGTCAGTTCTCCCTCTTTGCCTCATTTTTTCGCCGAGTTATTGGTCATGACGAACAAACTAAAGAGCCTCGGCTAGCTTATTCTCTAACTTGGGCAATCAGTGACCCTGATACGGAGATGTACTACGCTGACTCTTTGATAGATAAGTGTGCGCCTCAGGTAGGTTTGGAAATACTCGACAGTAATCCCGGCAAAACTGACCCGATGATTGAGCGTGCTCTGCGGGAAATGTTAGAAAAAGGTAGTATTCCTTACCCTGACCGACTCTTCAAAAAGGATGGATTCGTTAATTCTGAAAAGCTGGAACTGGACTTTGAAGGTAATCGCTTTGTTAAACTCACTGATGGTAGCTACGAACTGACACTATATAACGAAGAGATTCAGGCTGGTTGCTCCCTGGTTTTTACACCCGAAAAACCGATGATTCGCCATGGTGACAATGGCGTAGTAAGAGGGGTGTCGGGGGAGCAGATGTTTTATTACTTTACACCTCGCTGCCGAGTTGAAGGTACTCTTACTCTCAATGATCAGATTTTAACTGTCAAAGAAGCAACTGGTTGGTATGACCACGAATTTGGTTCTATGGGTGAGGAAAAGGCAGAGGCTAATTCTCCCCAAGATGTTGCCTGGAATTGGATTTCAGCTCAGTTAGAGAATGGTTATGAAGTTACGGCCTATGACCTGTTTGATGTTAATCAAAAGGGCAAAAGTTGTGGACGTTGGGTAATTATTATTGATCCTGAAGGTAACTGGCAAGAATATCAAGAATTTTCCTTTGAACCCCAGGAAGGTTGGTGGACTAGCACCCGTACTTTTATTGATTATCCAACTAAGTGGAAGTTAGAAGTACCAGCAGCTAATCTCAGTTTAGCGGTTGAAGCCGCTTTCCCTACCCAAGAATTTGTCAGTGTCATTTCCAAACCAGCTTTTTGGGAAGGTCGTGTTAATGTCGAGGGTAAAATGAATGGTCAGCTAGTTAAGGGGCCAGGTTTTATTGAACGCAGTGGTTTTTGTCCTATTCATCGACTCGATCAGTTTTTGGCTGCAGTTAGTCGGGAAACCCGTAAGGCAATTCGGGCTATTTTGCCCATTGAGCCAAATTATGAGCAAATGCGTCAACTTGTGGCGGGTAAGGGAAGAGAACACTATCTGCAAGGTATTGACCCCGATCAATATTCTCGCGCTTTAATCCAACCTCTCAGGGAAATTATCGATAGAGGGGGCAAATCTTGGCGTTCCTATGCACCGTTAGCCTGCTTTGATGCAGTAGGTGGAGATTCGCGGCGAGAATTGGGGTACTGGTTGGCTGTAACTGAATTACTGCATGTTGGTTCGCTGATTGTTGATGATGTAGAAGACAAATCAAGTGTTCGTAGAGGAGGGCCAGCCTGTCACAAGATGTATGGTGAAGCTTTAGCCATTAATTGCGGTACGGCTAGTTATTTTCTTTTTCAAATTTTACTGATTGATTCCAGATTTTCTGTGGCTGACAAGCTGAGAATATATGAGCTTTACTTTGAAACCCTGCGAGCAGCCCACGCTGGCCAAGCCCTCGATATTGATGGTCTAAGCTATATTATGCCGGAAGTGGTAGAGAGTGGTGATGGGGAATTTTTAGAGAAACGGGTTTTAGCCACCCATCGGCTCAAGTCAGCAGTTCCAGCCAGAACAAGTGCGGAGATTGGTGCTATTCTTGCCCAGGGTACGCCAGAGCAAATCGAGGGTATGGGCAACTTTTTTGAGATGCTAGGTTTGGCTTATCAAATTATTGATGATGTCTTAAATCTACGGGGTTTTAAGAATAACCTAAAATCTAGGGGAGAAGATATTTCCCATGGTAAGGTTACGATGCCAATTGCTAAAGCGATGTCCCAGTTACCGTTGTTAGAAAGACGTTGGTTATGGGATATTATCTCGTCTAAGCCAACTGATTCGGCAGTAATTTCGGCTGTGATTGAAAAGTTAGAAAAGTGTAATGCTCTCGCTGCTTGTGAGCAAGAGGCGAGGGATTTGGTAGAGTCAGCTTGGCAAAAGCTTGATCCACTTATTCGAGATTCGGATGTCAAAATTAGGCTGCGTGCTTTTGGTTGGTATGTTTTTGAGAGGCATTATTGATTTTGAATCAGAAGATAAATACATTTGGATTGGGGGATTCCACCCCCCAAACCCCCCGCTGGGTGACGGTGCGCCTCCCCCAGACCCCCTGCGCAAGTAAGGTTGAAAATCGTTAATTAGAGGGAACAGGGAATAGGGAATTGAAAATTTAGAATGGCGGAATGGCGGAATGGCGGAATTGAAAATTGTCAATCTTCCTCATCTCCCCCTGCTTCCCCTGCTCCCCCATCTTTCTGCATTCTTAATTCTAAATTCTTAATTCTTTCTTCCCCCATCTCCCCATGCTTCCCCATCTCCCTCATCCCCTCCTAATTTGGGGATTATTCCCTCGACTTTTGGGTGTAATTTACTTGATTGCTATCATCTCACTGTGGCATCAGGTTTTGCCCTCGGCGGGTTCTAGGGGAATTAGACCTGTTAAGTTTTTGTTGAAAAAGATAGGTCGGGATTATCCTGATTGGCAACGTTTTTTTTATTTTCCTAGTTTACTTTGGCTAAGTGCTGAGGATTGGTTTTTACAAGGGTTGGTGGTAGGGGGAGTTTGCTCTTCTTTAGTGGTAATTTTTGGTGGGGATTACTCTGGTTTTGCTCTGTTGATTTGCTGGTTAGTTTATTTGTCCTTGGATATTGCGATAGGCTTAGCCTATCCCTGGGATTCTCTTTTATTAGAGGCGGGTTTTCTAGCACTATTTTTACCTTCTATTCCTGCTTTACCTCAGTTAGAGGTTACTAGTTTGCCTTTAGCTAGCGTTACTTGGGCTTACCATTGGCTGATTTTTCGCCTGATGTTGGGTTTTGGTAAGTATAAGTTTTGGGATAGCAGTTTGCGAGATTTAGCTTATCTCAAGGGATTTTTCATTAATCAGCCGATGCCGACTTATTTTGGTTGGTATGCTTTTCGTCTTCCCCTTTGGTTACTTAAGTTTTCTTTGGGGCTGATGTTTTTGGTCGAGGTTCCTATTCCTTTTTTGGTGTTTGTTCCAGGTGAGGCGAGGGTTTTTGCTGCTGTGGCGATCGCACTGCTGATGGTGGCAATACAATTAACGGGAAATTACGGTTTTTTCAATATTTTAGTTATTGTTTTATGTCTGACTCTCTTAGATGTTAATGCTTCTATTTTTAATCAGGGTTTAATTGAATTAGTTTACCCTTGGCAAAATTTGCTTACTAATGCCGTTGTTTTAATTCTATTTATCGGTGGCTTACTTTATTTCCCTTTTAATAGTTGGTGTAGTCAGACTTGGTTATATTGGCCTTCTACTCTCAAAATAGACAATCCTTGGCTGGTTAAATTACTTAATTTTTACCGTGCTTTAGCACCGTTTCGCCTCTTACATGCCTATGGTGTTTTCCCACCTCACAGTAGTCCGGGTATACGCTTAGTGCCAATTGTTGAGGGAACTGAAGATGGGCGAGTTTGGCAGGAGTATCACTACCGTTATATGACGAGTACGGAGTCATCACCACCGAGGTTTGTTGCTCCTTTTCATCCTCGTTTAGATCATGGTGTTTTTTATGAGGCTTTTGGTCAAAGTAATAATTTCCTTTGCTCTCTAGCTGGCCCTTGTAATCCCTACGTTTTTTCCCATATTTCTTGGCTTGATTGCCTAATTCAGCGCTTACTTATGGGTGATTCAGTTGTGGCTAGTCTCTTTGGTCACAATCCTTTTCCTTCCTCATCAAGGCCGCCAGTGGCTATACGGGTTAATTTATATATGTACCAACCAACTACCCCAGAAGAACAGGCGAGAACGGGTAAGTGGTGGGTACGGACATTAATTGGTGAGCATTTACCTCCTACCAGTTTAGATCGGGAGGCATTGCGGCAGTTATTACCTGATCCAGAACTCTTTCATTGGGATGCGCTTATCTGGAAGCGCCGTTCTAGGGAGTTAAACTCTTTAATTAATCTTGCTTGTACTTGTGGCGATGCAGAACCAGCTTTTGTCACAAATTCGGCGGGTTTTCCCTTAGATGTAGATTTGTTTTGGTCTGATTTTATTACCAGTATTGATTTAGAAGAAAGGCAAGATTGGCAAAATTTACCGGGAGTAGTGGAGAGAGTTAGGAGTAGATATAGTCAGAGTCAGTTACGAGATTTTGAGAAGATTTTGGCAAGGTTAAGCCTGATGTTATCTGCCAGACTGGAACCATATTTTTTCGGGAAAGAGGAACCTCAGATAAATCTGAGCAGTTATTTCCATTTGGGTATGCTGATTCAGCATATTATTGGTCAAGGTAGAGATGCTTATGAAGCTACTTTGAGAAATCCGGCGATCGCAGCTGCACAAGCTGAGATAATGACTAACGAGACGGGGTTATTTTATCTAGGGCTTTTTCGCTATGAAACGATGGTTTTTCATGCCAGGAAGTTTCGTCTTTTGCAAAGAATTTCTACGATAGAGTCGGTTGAGGGTTTACCAGGATTTTGGCAGTTGATTCCTTTTCTCAGTCAGCAGTTTGAGTCAGAGGATGAGAGTTTGCCAACTTTTATTCAGTCGGCTGATGGGGAGTGGCGGGTTGTGGAATGAATTTGGCTACCTTGAGGTGTGAGGAGACAAGGGGGACAAGGGGGACAAGATGGACAAGGGAGACAAGGGGGACAAGAGGGACAAGGGGGACAAGGGGGACAAGGAGGACAAGGAGGACAAGGAGGACAAGGGGTACTTTGGGTAGCGTGGGCAAGAGCTATATAGCACAGTACGTGAATTGGTTAAGCTGTCATGCCTTTAAATTGGGTATAGGTAGCGACCAAGATGGTCGCACTACAAAGACTTCTCAACTGTTGATGTCCTAACTTGCTCCCTCTCCTTATAGGGGAGGGCTGGGGAGGGGTTTGAGGGATTTATGCAAAAGCTCTAATGAGTGTCAAAGACTCTTTAATGAGTGTCGAAGACTCTTTCATGAGTGTTGAAGACTCTTTCATGAGTGTTGAAGACTCTTTAATGAGTGTCGAAGACTCTTTAATGAGTGGTAAAGACTCTTTAATGAGTGTTGAAGACTCTTTAATCAGTATCAAAGACTCTCTAGAGAGTGGTAAAGACTCATTAATCAGTATCGAAGACTCTTTAATGAGTATCCGGGACTCTCTAGAGAGTGGTAAAGACTCTTTAATCAGTACAGTTAATTTGAGTTTTGGACAAGGGCGATATAACGAATGAAAGCATATTCAGTCGATTTGCGAGAAAAAATCGTGACAGCACATTTAGCAGAAAAGCTGTCAATTAGAACAGTTGCCGCCAGAT
>JBAUJE010000203.1:0-1914 GCA_049683475.1 Coleofasciculaceae cyanobacterium
TCCCGGTCTCGAAGATCGACAGTTTCTCGTCTCGGGTCGCGATCTCCGCATCCCGAAGTGCAATCATCGCCTGCAATACGGCAACGTCATCGGGCAAATCGGCAGGGGCTTCGCGCATGAGGATTTATAGCAGATTCAGGTGGTTGTGAGTGGTGAGGATGGATGAGAATGGTTGTAGGGTGCGGAGATGTCGGAAGTAGCGCAGCCTGAGAAGGGGCACCCTGCGGGTGATCGACCTGGCGTTGAGCGGGCGGTCTCCGGCGCCCGAGTGACGGTGGACACCTATGCCGGTCCGGTGCATGTGGAGTGGGACCCGGACGCGGCGGTGACGCCGCTTGGTCACTTGGCGTTCTTTGCCGAGTACTTGAAGGTGAGCGGCCGGTACGATGCTGTTGTTGCGGATTGCCCGCTTTTTTACACTAGCCCCAACGCGCCCTCGAAGCGTGACGTGCTTGGCACGGCGGTGCTGGCGATCCTGGCGGGTCAGTGGCGCTATGCCCACATCACGGCGTTGCGCGGTGACACGGTGAACCCGGCGTTGCTGGGGATGAGCAAGGTGATGAGTGAGGACGCGGTGCGCCGCGGCCTGGACAAGATCGAGGAGACGGCCGGAACGACGTGGTTGCAGGGTCATCTCGACGACACGGTGCGGCCGTTGCTGTCGGAGCCCTGGATTCTGGATTGCGACACCACGATCAAGCCGCTGTACGGCCACCAGGAAGGCGCCGTGGTCGGCTACAATCCACACAAGCCGGGGCGGCCGTCGCATGCCTACCACAGCTTTCTGATGGCCGGCGTGCGCCTGGTGCTGGAGGTGGCGGTGGCGCCGGGCAACCGGCACACCTCGAAGACCTCGGAACCGCACTTGTGGGATTTCCTTCGGCGGATGGGGCGGGAGCACTGGCCCCGCCTGGTGCGCGGCGACAAGGATTGGGGCACCGAGCGCACCATGGCGTCGTGCGAACGCGAGGGCATGGATTATCTGTTCAAGCTGCGCCTGACCAAGGGAGTGCGCCGGGCGGCCGAGAGGGCGATGGGGCAGAGCGGTTGGGAAGACGCCGGCCAGGGCTGGTGGGGGCGCAAGGCGGACTTGCGTCTCAGCGGCTGGAGCCGCTCGCGCCGGGTGGTGGTGGTGCGTCGGCGTCTGCCCGAGACCGTCGCCCTGACCCGGACCGACGACGGCCAGGGCGAGCTGTTCTGGGCCGATGCCAAATCCGGCGACACCGCCTGGGAGTTCGCGGTGCTGGTGACGTCGCTCGATCTCGAAGTCCTGTCCCTGGCCCAGCTGTATCGCGACCGCGCCGACTCAGAGAATGCCTTCGACGAACTGAAGAACCAGTGGGGCTGGGCCGGCTTCACCACCCGCGATCTGAAGCGCTGCCAGATCATGGCCCGTCTCATCGCCCTGGTCTACGATTGGTGGAGCCTGTTTGCCCGCTTGGCCGACCCCGACCATCACCGCGAGGCCATCACCAGCCGGCCCTTGCTGTTGCACGGGGTGGCCCGGCAGACCCGCCATGCCGGCCAGACCCGGCTGACGGTGACCTCCGGCCACGGGCGCCGCCAGCATGTGGTGCGCGCCCTCACGCGGATCTCCAAGTTCTTCCAAAGTCTGCGCCAAACTGCGGAGCAGTTGACGATGGACGAACGATGGCGACGCATCCTCGCCGAAGCCCTGAGAAAGTATCTCCACGGCCGCCAACCGGGTCAGCCACCGTGGCTGCCTCCCGCTCGCGCCGCACCTACAGGTTGAAATAGCGGCAAGCCTGCCCCGGCAATCCCACGCCAACCGCCGTTTTTAGGTTGAAAGATGAAGCAGCGGGCCGGGCACGGCGACACCGGCATTGTTGACCAAACCATAGAGGGTCCGGCCATTGAGCGCGTCGCGGACCCGCTCGGCGGACTTGCTGACCG
>JBAUJE010000204.1:0-8896 GCA_049683475.1 Coleofasciculaceae cyanobacterium
GGGAGAAGGGGCTAGGGGATGAGGGTAACAACGTCCTTCTAAGAACGGGTATTCATCCGGGTCAAAAAGTTGTCCATGTCGTGCAGGTAAATACTCTGGTGTTGCCCCACCGCCGTCATAAACTAAGCGAAACAGACTCAACAGCCACGCCCAAGCCCCGTAACGCTGATCCATTGTATCGGGGTAATTCCCCGCATCTTCTCGCAGACGGTCATGTAAACCCGTGATAGCGTAGTTACGCTGGTAGATGTCATCCCCTGGCATTAGCCCTTGGTCTTCGGCATAGAGCAGAAACACCAGCCGCATCAGTGTGGTAATCAGTCCACCATAAATATGCTGAGGATTGTGTTTGGCTAATTCACTGAGCAATCGACCATTAACCGCTGCATCGGCAGTTTGGAATCCTCGCAGCAGTTCCCACAAGGCATCAAGTACCTGGTCTGCTAATTTAGTAGAAACCTCTGCTTGATACTCTCGACTCTCACTAAGAAGTTTAGGCAGACGACGTTCAGAAGGGACATTGAACAGCCTATCTGCTCCTAAAAGTAGCTTCAGTGCGCCCAAGATTAAGCGACCTGGCACTTCACACATTCCTTGGACGGGAAACGTCAAATGCCCGGATGATTCCCCTCTCGGCGCATAAACCAAACGCAGGTGAGTGCCATTGCAGAGTAAACCAATGGGGATTTCTGTTTCTCGCAATAGTCGCTCAAATTTCTCCTGTACCGTTGCTTTCCAACCCTGCCCTTTTTCAGCTTTTGGGTCTACTTCATCGAGGGACTGTCCGGGTGGTGCTTCCTGGATGAGTATTAACCAGGAGTCTGTATCTAGGTCACGAACAGCATAGGTTGGTTTGAGGGTTTGGCCATAGTCGGGTAAAACGACTTCCAAGGTTTCTGGTAAGGGTTCTTGTGCAGGTGTTCCGACTAAATCTTCTGGCATCCACTCCAACACCTGTTCAGCAAATGTTGGAAAGTCCTTAATCCATGCATCTTTCCCCTCAGATTCCCCAGGAAGCGGGTCATCACTGACCACTTCTAACAGTCTCTCCTGCACCTCTACCGCCTGGGTTCGGTCAATAACTGCTTGCGCCTTAACCAAAGCAATGGGGGAAACCACCAAACCAACAGGTTGGATGAGTCCTAGCCATTCTTTGTGTCTGAAAATTTCTGGATCTGAGGACATACTTAGAGAGTAGAAAGCGAGATTGTTTGTAGCAATAGTTGGTACTTTGGGCAAAGCTATTTCACCCCTTATCAACGCCCTGCTGTACTAGTTTGACTAAACTCTTGAGAATACTTAAGACCGCATATAGTTCGTTTCCCGGATTAACTAAGCTAAATAATCTCGACGTGGCATACTGAGGGAAAGGTTGACGAATCAATTTCAAAAACAGAAAATTTCTCCCGTTGGTCATCAGACCAAAGGTGGGTAAATTAGGCATTGGACTGGCTAGCATATAGGATAGAAGCTGCGCTCTGCCTTCATCGATATCAACTGCTGCTCGTTTGGCTTCGATAACCAATACCCAAAGTTTTTCAAACAAAACCAACACATCGACGTTGCCTTTGATTATGGTTCCCTCATCTTCGGTGGTAATCTGAAACGATGGCTCTGATTTAATATGCAAAGGCTTGAGATAAACTTCCGCTAAATCTAAGAGGGGAGATAACACAACCATCTTGACTGTGTTTTCTAACAAGGGAGGATACTCTAGAAGATTAGTAAAACTGGTCTTGACCCGATCCAGCCGTCGCTTTTCTTCTTCTGTTAGTTCTGATAAGTGATCCTGCCATTCTGGAAAGAACTGCTGGTCTTCGAGCAACTGTAACCCGAAGAGATTATAAAGCTCGTGCAAGGTAACTGCTTTTGCTTGTAGGGTTTGAACCATTAACGTTATCCTCCGAGTTATTTCTTCTCCATTTCACCCTAGCTCGACACTGGCCAGAGATAAACTAAACCCACTGGCTCTACTCGGTCGGCTTTTACTTGATAGGCTTGCTCAATCCGTTCGGGTTCTTTGATAATATCTTCCTCTAGTTCTGTGAGTCGAATTCGCCAGTGTCTACTATCAGCTTCAATTTGTCTCATTTCATCCTTACTAAAGAGGGAAAGCTGATATGTTTCGTATTGTTTTTCTTGTTTGAGAATGCGATCTCTTTGTTCTTCTAAAAGCTTTTTCATCTCTTTGGCTTCTTTAATTCCCCGTTCTTGTAACTTTTTATTAGCTCGTTCTGTTAATACTTGAGCGCGACGTTTAAGGTGGGGAATCAACTCTTCTACATCCCTTGGAGCATAGGCTTGAAAACGCTCTTTTACTGATGCAGGAACGTCTCGCAGTCGGGGAGTAGCCAGAGATTGTTCTAGTACTCCCAAGACATTCTCTTTTTCCCCTTCACTCAAAGGTCGCAGCCGTCCCCTTCCTCGTGCTTCAGGATTTATCCATTCTGCGGCTACGGCGATAATTTCGTCATGAAGTCTAGCGGCTCGTTCCCCATAGAGGGATAATCTTCCCAAGGCAATTACTTTTGGTACCGGGTCATCGGTTAAACAGACGCAAGCACGGGTTAATTCGTCGTAGAGAAACCCTTGAGAAAGGAACCGTCCCAACAGCCTTTGGACTAACCGATGCTCTAAGTGCAGGTGAACCACCTCACCATCAAGGGTTCCTGGGTCACGGAAGACCACGGGGCGAATATTTGTCTCTTTTCGCCATTCCCAGAGTTTCTGTTTCTTTTTGCGAACAGGTCTTAAGGTATCGAGAGTATTAGCCCAGGTAGTATCTGCACCTGCTTGAACGTTCTTCTCTCAGAATGCGATACTTCTGTAAGAGTTGAGCAAGTTTTAGTTCTGGTGCATCTTCCGGTAAATCATCGACAATAATCGGAAGCACTTGACGTTTAGGGAAATCGCGATCGCCAATTTCTCGTAAGTCTTGCTTGAGTCGCCGTATCATCACAGCATCAAGAAGTTTCTTACTCTTGACTGGAACCCCCCTACAAATCCGATTAGTTGATATCAGTTTCTATTAAACTTCTTTTGCAAGTCTTCTAATGTTGCTCCTTTCGGTTTCTTACTTTTGTTAGTAGTTTTGGGACGAGGGGGTTCTCTATTTTCTTGGTCTGGTGAACGCATCGATAAACCAATTCGCTTTAATTTCTCGTCAACGGAGATTACTCTTACTTTAACTACCTGTCCCACTTTGACAATATCTTTAGGGTCAGAGACAAAACGGTCAGCTAATTGGGAAATGTGTACTAAGCCATCTTGGTGTACACCGACATCGACAAATGCCCCGAAGTTAGCCACGTTGGTGACTACTCCTTCTAATTCCATACCTTCTCTGAGGTCGGTAATTTCATTTACTCCTTCCTTGAAGGTGGCGTATTTAAATTCGGCGCGGGGGTCCCTACCCGGTTTTTCCAATTCGCTGATAATATCTTGTAAGGTGGGTAATCCTGTTGTCTCAGTGACGTACTTATTTAAATCCACTGATTTGAGACTGCTTGAGGCTTGACCAATCTTTTCCAAGGATACTTTTAAATCAGTTGCGATCGCTTTGACTACGGCGTAACTCTCTGGATGCACTGCGGTATTATCTAAGGGGTTCTCTCCATTGCGAATACGCAAAAAACCTGCTGCCTGTTCAAAGGCTTTGGGGCCTAGTTTTGGTACTTTTAGTAGTAGCTTGCGATTCTTGAAAGCACCATTTTCATTACGGTAATTAACAATATTTTTGGCAACCGTGTTACTTAAACCCGAAACAAAAGTTAGCAGTTCCTTCGAGGCTGTATTTAAATCAACGCCAACATAGTTTACACAGCTTTCGACGGTTTCATCTAGTTTCTTTCTTAACAGTTTTTGGTCAACGTCGTGCTGATACTGTCCCACCCCAATTGATTTAGGATCGATTTTGACTAGTTCTGCTAAGGGGTCTTGTAAACGGCGACCAATACTAACAGCCCCTCGTACTGTAACATCTTGATCGGGGAATTCTTCTCTGGCAACATCACTAGCAGAATAAATTGAGGCCCCGGACTCATTAACCATGACTTTAATTGGCTCACGTTCCATATTTTTCAGAACTTCTGCCATAAATTCATCTGTTTCACGGGAAGCTGTACCATTACCAATGGCAATTAACTCAACATTATATTTTTCAATTAGCTGTTTAATTGTGTTGGCCGCTTTTTGTCGTTGTGCTTCAGCTTGGTGGGGAAAAATCGTCTGGTATTCGAGAAATTTACCTGTTTCATCTAGTACAACTACTTTACAACCAGTACGAAAACCGGGGTCAACACCTAAGCTTGGTTTCATGCCAGCAGGTGCAGAAAGTAGTAACTCCCGTAAATTAGTTTCAAAGGTTTTAATTGACTCGATATCTGCATAGGCTTTTCTGTCAGAACGCACTTCTGTAGTTAGGGAATTTTTCATTAAACGATTGAAAGCATCCTTGAGCATTTCCCGGTAGAAATTGCGAACTACAGAAGTTTTCGTGCGTATTTCCTTAGACTCCAAGTAGGAAATTACGACCTCTTCATCAAAGGAAAGTTCCAGATTCAATATTCCTTCTGACTCACCCCGTAGTAAAGCCAGCATATTGTGGGGGGCAATTTTTTTAACCGGAATTTGGAAATCCCGATACATCTCAAATTTAGTTGTACCTTCGGGATAATCTTTTTTCACTTTGGAGGCGAATACTCCTTCTTGCATGAAGTAGTCCCGCAGATGCGATCGCAACTCGGCTTTTTCTGATGTCTGTTCTGCTAAAATATCTGAGGCACCTTTGAGTGCTTCTTCGACAGTATTTACCCCCTTATCAGCCGCAATATATTTCTCTGCTTCCTTTTCTAGGGAGAGGGGAGTAGCTTGAGGATTATTGAGAGATTTAATCAACTCTGCTAAAGGTTCTAGACCTTTTTCTTTAGCAATAGTTGCTTTCGTGCGTCGCTTTGGTTTGTAGGGAAGATAAAGATCTTCTATTTCTGTTTTTTGTAGAGAGTCTTCGATTTTTGCTTTCAGTTCAGGGGTAAGTTTACCCTGAGAGTCAATTTCCGTCAGTATTGCTTTCTTTCTCTCTTCTAGTTCCGTCAGGTAGGTGTACCTCTCAGAGAGATCACGCAGTTGCACTTCGTCGAGAGAACCAGTACGCTCTTTACGGTAACGGGCAATGAAGGGGATTGTCGAACCCTCAGCTAAGAGAGTAAGAGTATTTTCTACCTGGAAAGGCTTGAGGGAAAGCTCTTTTGCTAGTAGTTGGGGAATGTTTAACATTAGTCTCAGGTTACTCGGCTTTATTAAGGATAATCCGACCAGACTAGGAACGTCTTGATAAATTAGATCTAAGTGTTAAGGAGTTAGGAAGACTGTATCCTTGTTGTCTCTTACTTCTGGCTGACAGTATTGGACTGGGAAGCGGAAAAAATTTGGGAAATAACGGTCTGAGTATAAACCTTGGCACTAGTGTAGATTAGATGATCGCTATTTTGCATTTGATATTTGGAAAAAGTGACTGGCTCACTAATATAATGAATTTGTTCACTTTGAGCTGCATAGGTGCTGAGGGTTGCTTTAACTTGAGCATAATAAGCTTGAAACTCTTCGTTTTCGGAGAGTTTTTGGTGGATAGGGCTGTTAGCTAGATAAACATTAAAGTTATAGTGTTGTGCCAAAGCAGCAATTTTTTCTAAAGCTTGGTGGTTAGGAGAAGAGAGTTTAAACCGATTATCCTTGGTAAACTTGATATGTCTTTTGGTATCTACCTCAACACCGTAAGGATCAGCTTTTTCCCAAATCATAAATCCATTTTCCTCAAGTTTGAAGCTTTTAGCTTGTTCATAGGATTCAATTGGATGCTTCAACAAATTAGCCAGACTACTGCTTTCTGAATTAAGAGGAAAGTATCTCCACCAGAAGAATTGAATTAATTGTTTAAAGCTCAAACTAATCTGAGGTTGTAGCTTTTGTAAATTAGGCAAATTTAAAGGGATTTTTCCTAGAAGTCTCGGATTAGCTGAGCGATGCCAAACATCGTAGACATGGACAAGTAAGATATTTTGGGGTACACCAAGTTTTTTTATGTACTTGTCTAACATCCAAGCATCATTAAGAGCTAACATATCTCCAATCGTACAAAGATTGAGAGAAGTTACATTTAATTTTTCATTGAGAACGCTGGGGATTATGCCTTGATTGCAGCTAGAATCACCTAAAATTAGCCAATTAACTGGTTGTTTCAGCCCCAGTAGCATTTCCCACTTTTGATTGATGAGAAAATACCCTCGATTTGGTGTATTTTTTTGCAAATACCAGCCAGCGGCAAAATTGATTAGGAGAACTAGTATGAAAGTTCCTAGAATAGAAATTAAAATATCTCTTCTTTTGACGGGTTTAATAACTTCTTTAGTTAGTTGATTGTTGCTACTTTGTCTCATTTTCTATTAATTAAAATTGGAAGTAAATAAATTCTCCAGCTTGACGCACAGCAAAGACGCAGATCCAAACTAGTAGAAAACTATAAATGGGAATGCGAACTAAACAATTGAGCTTAGTTATAATTAGCAGGTCACGGGTCAGATATTGATAAATTTGAACTAAGAACAAAGGTAAGCAGAAAAACAATAATTCATATGCCCAATCAGAGGTTTTATCAGAAATCGCTAAACCAACATTACTCAGTAGGTAAAAAAGCTGTGGGAGTGAATTTGAGCGAAATATCATCCAACCAATATTGGTGAGAATAAACATGAGCAGCATTTTGCCCAGAACACGGAGATAAGAGTATTTACCAGACCAAGGATCTTTATGTTCTGGTTCACGATCAAACAGGCGATAGATGGTTAAGATTAGCCCTTGATAAGCACCCCAAATTACGAAATTCCAAGCCGGTCCGTGCCAAAGACCACCTAGCAACATTGTCAAAAATAAGTTTCGATAGGTGTTGAAATTACCCTGACGATTACCACCTAGAGGAATATAAAGATAATCTCTTAGCCAAGTGGAGAGGGAAACATGCCATCGCAGCCAAAAATCACTAGGATTAAGGGCAAAATATGGTAACCTAAAGTTAACCATTAAATCAAAGCCCATAAGTTTAGAGATACCACGAGCAATATCAGAATAACCAGAAAAATCTCCGTAAATTTGCACCGTAAAGGCAAGTATGCCAACAATAATATCTACACCTTGATATTGAGAATAATTGTTAAATACTTCATTAGCAATAGTTGCTAGATTGTCAGCAACTACCACTTTTTTGAAATAGCCCAAGAGCAGCAAAAATAGTCCAGCATTAATTTGTTCTATTTTTAAATGGCGAGGCGACGTTATCTGAGGAATTAGAGTCGTTGCTCTTTCAATAGGACCTGCTACTAACTGGGGAAAGAAAGAAACGAAGAGGGCAAAATCAAGAAAATTTTTCAGAGGTTTTAACTTTCCTTTGTAAATGTCGATGGTGTAACTCATCGTCTGGAAAGTATAGAAAGAAATACCTACAGGGAGTACAATATTTAAGGTTACCCAGTCAAGCTGTAGACCAGCAACAGTAGAGATGCTGATTAAACTATCTGCAAAGAAATTGAAGTACTTGAAAAATCCAAGTAAGCATAAATTAAAAATAATAGAGATGGCAAGTAAGACTTTCCTCTGGTGATTTGACTTAGTTCTTTGTAGCTGCTTACCTACGGAGAAATCAACAACTGTCGAAAGTGCCAGCAGTGAGAGGAAACGCCAATCCCACCAACCATAAAAAATATAGCTAGCAACTAGTAACAGGATGTTTTGTGCTTTAGTATTCCTATTTAATAGTAAATACAAGCTATAGATTAATAAAAAAAATCTGATAAATACAAAGGAGTTAAACAGCATTTATTGGAAACATGAACTACATCTTTAACCATATAAATGCCCCTTTTACTCTTCTATAGTCTAGTGCTAGTTCTCCTGGAGCAGCAATCAGCCTCTAGATACATTTAGATTAAAATTTCCAGCAAGTAATTTAATTCAAATAATCTTCCCCAGTTTGATGGTTAGTTAATTGGCAATTTTAATGGGTGCGCATGTTACAAAGATTGTAGTGTCCTTGTATTTTTAATATATTTATCCTAGAGTGAAGCTATGGATTATCTAAGAAACACCTAAATCATCAAAGGAGCAAAACCTATGACTGAGCTTGTTGCCATCCAAACAATCGGGACTCTTCAAACCCAACGCAAGCTAGTCACAGAGTTTTTGGCTAAATCATTCTCCCCTAGACAATGATCCACAAAAGTCCTCTGTGAAGCTTGCAAGCAACAAGCAACACATCGAGGAAATCAATGAATTTAGAATCATTTGGCTGGAGTAGTTTTTTTGCTAACAGCCTAGAAACCCAATGGCAAGAAGGATACGCCTTTGGCAGAGTTGCCCTTGAACACAAAAACACCTATATCCTTTATACAGAACAAGGAGAAATATCAGCAGAAGTCGCAGGTAAGTTACGCTACCATGCTGTTGAAAGGCAAGATTTTCCCGCAGTAGGAGATTGGGTAGTAATTAGCCATGCAGAGAGTCAAAAAAGAGCAATCATTCACGCAATTTTGCCGAGAAAAAGTAAGTTTTCCCGCAAAACAGTAGGCATCAAAACCGAAGAGCAAATTATTGCCGCCAACATTGACACAGTATTTCTCATTGTCGGCTTAGATAACAATTTCAATCTCAGAAGGATTGAGCGTTACCTAGTTCTAGTCTGGGAAAGTGGTGCTAATCCAGTTATTGTATTGAACAAAGCAGACTTATCTACAGAGGTGGAAAAATGCCGACAAGCAGTAGAATCTATTGCTTTTGGTGTACCAATTGTTGCCTTAAGTGCCCTTAACAAGCAAGGAATTGAGGCGTTAAATCCTTACTTGAGTAAAGG
>JBAUJE010000205.1:0-11846 GCA_049683475.1 Coleofasciculaceae cyanobacterium
TTGGCGATCGCAAGCCATCGATTTTCGCGAGGTTAGGATAGCTGGGCTGTTTTGCCTTAGTCGAATTCAGTGTCTGAAAAGCTGATCAATTGCTTTTAAAACTCTGGTTCTATTCCCAGGGAACGCAATTGCTCTGCTAACTGTTCTGCCCTTCGCTTAGCTTGCATAGCATCTTCTTCTGGAGTTAGGACTAATTGCCCCTGCGAGTTAAAGTAGCGCAGTTGCCCATTGTAAATACCAAGATACAATTCTAACGTTTCACTCCAGAGCCAGCCAACCTGATTGGGAGCGATCGCTTGATAGTTTTGCCCTAGTAACCGGAAGCCAGCAAATTCTAAATCTTCCGGTGAAAACCAGAAATATTCGTGGCTGCGAAATCTATCTTGGTAAAGGTCTTTTTTGATTGTGCGATCAATATCTGCTGTTGAGGATGACAATAACTCAATAATCAAGTCAGGATACTTGCCATCCTCTTCCCAGACAACCCAAGATTTTCGAGGTCGCTTTTGAGTTGACTGAACCAGAAAGAAGTCTGGGCCTCGAAAGTCACGGTTTTTGAGTTGCTGGCGACTGAAATAGATAGTGAGATTTGCACCAATGAAGAAGTCTTCGCGATCGCGCCAAAGCCACTCCAGACACGAAACCAGTAGTGCAAGCTGGATATAGTGTAAAGAGCTTTCCATTTCTGGTTCGTTGCTTTCAACTTCAGTGGCATCTGGCATTAGGTCTGCCAACTGTTGTGCAGTTAAAGACATCGGTCTACCTTCCTTCAACGGCATACTTTAAAGCATACGCGAAGCTTTACCTTAGAAAAAGGTATAGCACCACACGTTAAGGTTAGGACATTTTCACATCCTGAAACCCAATCGCAGCTTACTGTTCCCTGTTCCCTATTCCCTATTCCCTAGCGCGTAGCGCTATATCTATACCGTGGTAGTTGAAACTAGGAAAGGGAGAAGATAGTCTCAGAACAGAGAATCAGCAACAGAGGCGATGGAATTAGTATCCGACCCGTCAATTAAAGATAAAATCCAGAAGATGAAGCAACGGGTGCGATGGCAAGAGTCACCCCTGCAAGAAAGGAATATTGATCAAACCCAGCTAGTTTTAGCAGATGAAAATTCAGACGAGGAAGAGTTCTCTTTTTTGGTTATCGGTGATACTGGCTTTGGTGATCGTCGAGGACATAACCCTCAACGACAGTTAGCCCAAATGATGCTTGAGCATACCGAGGAGAGTCGCTTCCTGATACATACTGGCGATATGGTCTATCAGGTGGGTTCGAGTGAATACTATTATAAAAACTTCATCAAACCCTATCGGGAGTTAATTGTTGGTGGCGAAAATCCTCACAAGGTCGCCTATGACCAGATGGTGTTTAAGCTACCATTTCTAGCGGTTCCAGGCAACCACGACTACTACGATCTGCCGTTTGTTTTCGGCTTGTTAGCACAAGTTAGTTGGCCGATACGTCATCTTTTAAGATCCAAATTAGATCTCAACGTTGGTTGGCACGGTTCGAGTAAAGGCAAAGCTTACGCTAAGGCATTCCTGGACTATCTTTCTCGGTTCAATCTGCCAGGAGAGTTAGAAAGTCATCTCAACCAACATTACACCGCTAAAACAGATACAGGTCGCTGTCTGTACTATGAACCTAGTAAATTTACTCGCCTACCCAACCGCTACTATAGCTTCTGCAGCGGCGGAATTGACTTCTTTGCCCTTGACTCCAATACCTTTAACTCCCCCTCACCCATACCTGCAACTCCTGAAGGAGTTGCATTTCGCCGTTTATTAGAAAAGCGTCGCCAAGAACTAGAGCAGCAAAAAGAGCAAATTATGGAAACCTCTGCTCAGCTTAACCCTGATAACCCGGAGGATGCAGAACAGCTAGATGATTTAGATACCAAGATGGAACAAATTGAAGAGATAACCCTTGACATTGACAAACAGTTGCAATGCGATGAGGAAACTATTATAGATTTTGAGCAACTAGATTGGCTGCGGCAAAGGTTAATTAAATCTTGGCAAACTGAAGAAGTACGTGGACGGGTGATTTATCTCCACCATCCTCCCTATGTCACTGAAGCAACCAAGTGGCAGCAAGCCCAGACTTTAGCAATTCGTCGCCGTCTCCGTCAAGTATTTGATGCTGTTTCTGAGGCAGTTGGTTCCCTTAGACAGGAACGTCCCATTGTTGACCTAGTTTTGTCGGGTCATGCCCACTGTCTAGAATATCTGCATACAGTCGATACTGGACATGCTGATTCTAATTTAAACTGGATTGTCTGTGGTGGTAGTGGTCATAGCCTTCGCCGCCAGCGTAAAGAGGGAGCAGAAGTAACCGAGGGTGAACGAGCTCAACTAGTCGCTAAGTCACAGTTTTACGCAGGCCGTCATGGTCACGGCTCAAAAAAGCGACGACTTTACTCATTTTTGCGCATTGATGTTCAAGCAGGTAAACCACCCAAGTTTCGAGTCCAACCCTTTATTGCTGTTCGCTCTCAGCGTAACTGGAGTGAACAGCAGATGGACACTTTTGTAATTTAGAGGAATTCAGTATTTTTGCTAAGCAAAGTGTAGTATGTTGGGGCATCAACAAGTAAATCAAATGCATGAGAGCTTACTTGCTTACTTGCGAGAGTGACAGAAGAGGGGGTAAGGTGACGTACCTACCCCAGTGGACGTACTCTAGATAAAAGGTCTGTCAATGCTTCCACTTCTACTTCCATCGGATGACTTATCGCTTTAGAGAACTTCTAACAGTAGATTTAATAGGGATGAACACTATAAAAGATTAAGGTTTCTTCCCTGCATTACGAACATTTATCACCTTACTTAGTATTTCAAACCAAAAAGGTGCTCCCATGGCAATAGCGACCCCACTTAATATCCAGCCGATAAGCGCTTCACCTAAACTCTGGAAATTGAAAATCCCAAATTGTTTCTTAAACGGTTCCGACAAATTCCAACCAATCGGTAACGGTGAGATATCGTTTAAAATTAAATTAACCTCATCCCTAATATCGGTGGTGCATTTCAGTGCTTGTTCCTTGTTTTCAGCCGCATTTAAACAAGATAAAGCCTCCGAGTTCGGGGCAACAATTTGGTCTGCTACTTGAGTAACCGTTGAGCGAATCGTCTGCTCATTAGCTAAACTCTTGACAATATAAACAGTATCAGCATTAGCTGCTAGAGCTATAACTAAACCGATTAATAGGGCTACACCTTTAGCATTGCGTGTATAGACCCCAGAGACTCTTGCCATTGAGCTATCGAACCAATTAGCAATTTCTCTTTCTAGTTGTTGAACTTGCTCCTTTGTATTCTGAGCTTTAGACTTAGCTTTTCTTGCCAAAGCAGTAAGATTATACTTTAACTCTTCAGACAGCTGAGAATTTTCCACATTCCCAATAAACTCTTCTAGGGTTTCTAAGGCGCCAACATCAAATTTATATTTATCTATTAAAGACTTATCCTTTAATATTTCCAGCAAAGCGGTAGAAAATACTTCAGAAGGAATATAAGAAGGTCCTACGGATTTTGCTTGTTGGCTACGCTTTTGATTTAAGGACTTAAGTAAAGGTGTTTTATAAAGTTCCTCCGTCAGCTCCCCTTGCAAAAGATTGACAATTGACTCCCTTAAGTGCTTAGCTCTCCACTCAAGAACCGTAGCAATTAACTCCTGAATTTCTGAAGCCAGCAAACCTAAGACCAAATAAATTAAAAGCAGACCAATCGCTACATCGAGAACAGCAAAAATATTCATTATTTTGTTAATTTTTCAATGGAAAGTTATTGACTAGAGGGAGCAGTCGTAGTATTAGTGTGGCACTACAACTGCAACTGTTCCCTGTTCCCATAGCCCAGAATCATGATTTTTACGTTTCACTTCGTAAGTCCTAACTGTCCTATCCTATGGGCTAGCTAGAGTGGTATAATAATGTGCCTGGTTCAGTCTGCCAACTCTCAGATATGTCAAAATCCTATAGTGTGCACCCTAACTATATCGAGCAAGTCAAGTTGGTCTGGGAGCGTAAGAGTAGGGGATGTGAACAAGACTTAGCTCAAGAATTAGAGCTAGCTCAGCCTCTAGTTCATTTTTTCCTCAAAGGCAGACCTGTTGATGGTCTATGTTTCCTAGAAATTTGTCAGTTATTAGAACTAGACTGGCAGGAAATTGCTGGTTTGAATTTGCCAGAATCATCGGCAGAAGTTAATGAGGTTGACCAAGCTTTGAACTCTTTGGTTAATACTCTCTGTGAAATGTTGCGTCGTCTCACCCGCAAAGCCGGTAACGCTCTCAACGCCGATCGCACGAGCATTTTTTTACTAGATAGGCACAGCCAAACACTCGGTTCCATTAATGCTGAAGACGGGGAAGGTGGCTCTTTAGTAATTGATATTCCTTCAGATCAAGGTATTGCTAGTTTAGCGGCTAGCTCTTTGGAAGTTATTAATATTCCTTTTGACCTCTATGACGATCCGCGCTCAACAGAGGCGAAAAAGACGGATAAAATAACAGGATACCGCACCTACACACTTTTGGCGTGGCCGATATTTGATCAGCAAACAAACCTAATATCCGTCGTACAATTCCTTAACAAGTTGAAGGAAGATTACGATCCAAGGAACGAATTATCTTTAAGAATTGATAAGAGTGGTTTTAGCAAAGACGACGAAGCCTTAGTTGCTAGCTTCGTTCCAGCAATTCTCAAAACCCTCAACAGATGTGATTCTTGCTACCACTTGGCAATAAAATTGAAAGAAAATCCTGTACTTCATCAACATGGTGTGCTTCTGAAGAACGCTGAATTAGTCGAAGAACTAATGCGCAGGGAACAGCAAATGCGTAAAAGCCTGGAGAGAATCGATCTATCACCCCAGTGGCATGTGCGATCGCCAAGTTCCCTTAAGACCTACGAAAAGTAGGTTATCGACTTGAGGTTGGTGTGGGGTGTGGGATGTAATGTCAATTTCCTGAAACTGAACTTAGCTGGTGTAATTCTATTATTAGCGCCCCTATCTGAACTACACCTATATCTATGAAATTTAGCGTCGCCAGGATATCAGACAAGACAAAGTCAACTTTAGGAATTTTGTTTCTAGTATTTTTATGTTTTGGTTGTTCTGAGCAGATTACCCAAGCCGATCGATGTAGACAAGCAGAACTTGTCGCAGCTAAAGCTCAGCAAGAATATGACGATACCATACTCAAGTTTAGTCAAGGGGCTACAGCAGCAGATGCAGCTAAAGCCGTGGAGTTAGCACAAACTCGTCAAGATGCTGAGGATGAAGCCTTCGAGATGTGTATTCAGGTAAATTAGGCGACGCGTCTCCCCGTCTCCGTGTCCCCCCTAATAGTCAACTTACTGACGATTTCTCTAACTCCTCAACTCGCTCTTCTAGTTCGGTAACTCTTTCCTTGAGTTCAATGACTAGGGTGGCGAGTTGTTTAAACATGGGGTTTTGTTCCGTTGTTGAGGGAGAAGCTGGGGAAGGAGGTGGTGCAGGTAGCTGAGCATTTCTCCTTGGTTGAGAGTCTGATGCGATGAGTCCGGATACTCTAGATTCTAAGCGATTAACTTGCAACCTCAGTTGAAGATTAGCTGCTTCTAGGCGAGAGATGCGGGATGCTAAAGCAGGGGAGGCTGAAGCTGGGGTAAAACTTCTTTGCAGGAGAAGTAATAGCACAAGGGTACAGGTAACAGTTAGTATTAGTCGAGGTTTCATCATATTTTGTTCCTCAATTCAGTCTTGGAATATTTCACCCATTCGGGTGATGTCAAGAGCTTTATTGTGGATAGGTTGGCAGGTTGGGCAGAAGGTTGTAGTGTATCCTTAGTAGGAAAAGTTGGTAAAAATGATACTAACTATCTAAGAGCTTGGGCTGGAGTTAGCAGTTAAGTAACTCTTAGCAACAACCATTAGTTGATGAGAATATACTAACTAGACCAGTTTCTAATCTATCTTGAGCGATCGCTCTTTTAGGGTAGTTAACCTTTTCAGCGATTGTCCTTGGTATCTTGATTAAGACAAACTCAGGTTTAATCCCAACTGGCAATGCTGAATCAACCTAAGTTTAAAAGTTGTTTTCATATTGAAATTATAGATTCTGATCTATTCTTATTGTCAGAGAGAGATTATTTCTTGCTCAGAGGTAATCTTTATGTGCTGCTAGCACCTCTGTTGAATGGTCAGCATACAGTTGATGAGATAATCGAATTACTAGAAGGCAAAGCTTCTGCCGCCCATATTTACTATGCCTTAATGCTTATGGAGCAAAAAGGCTACGTAGTTGAAAATTATCAAGAATTGCCTAGGAGTGCAGAGGCTTTCTGGGATACCTTGAAAGTTGATGCTAGGGAAGTTAAAGATAGATTAAATAAAGGCAAAGTTGCGGTTAAAAGTTTTGGGGATGTCGATGATAAAGAATTTATACCGATTCTGAAATCAGTTAATTTGCAAATTGCCCAACAAGGGGACATAACCTTGGTTCTGACTGATGACTATCTAAGGGAAGATTTAGCAGAATTCAATCAACAAGCTTTGCAGCAAAAACATCCTTGGATGTTAGTTAAACCCGTCGGCACAACTATTTGGCTAGGTCCCATCTTTTATCCAGGTAAAACAGGTTGTTGGCAATGTTTAGCTCAGCGTCTAGGAGCTAATCGACCTGTTGAGACTTATCTTCAGAAAGAAAAGGCTATTTCTGAGACTTTACCAACATCTTTGGCGGCGCTTCCCTCTACTCGACAAATTGCCTTTAATTTAGCTGCCACTGAACTGGTTAAATGGATGGTTCAGGGGGAAAATCAGCAGCTTGAAGGTGTGGTTGTTAGTTTAGACACCTTATCTTTAGAGAAAGAAAGTCACTTCTTGCTAAAACGTCGCCAATGTCTGGCTTGTGGTAACTTGGCTGATTTACCGAAGAAACCTAAACCCATTACCCTAGAAAGCAGCCTGAAAACTTTCACGGCTGATGGAGGACATCGCTGTTTTTCTCCGGAAGAAACAATTAAAAAATATCAGCATCATGTTAGTCCCATTACTGGCGTAATCCACGGTTTAAAAGCACGCTCAGAAAATGGGGTAATGCATAGTTATTCAGCAGGACATAACTTTGCCATGATGTTTGATAGTTTATACTTTCTGCGGCAAACAGTGCGGGGCAAAAGTGGTGGCAAGGGTAAAACTGATGTGCAAGCTAAGGCGAGTGCTATTTGCGAGGCTTTAGAAAGGTATTCTGGTGTCTTTCAGGGAGATGAAATTAGACGTAAAGATAGCTATAAAAATTTAGGTGAGGCAGCAATTCACCCCAATGCTTGTCTTAATTTTAGTGAAGAACAGTATAAAACTCGCCAGGAATGGAATGCCAACTCTCCCACTTATAATAAGGTGCCAGAACCTTTTGACCCAGAAAGAGAAATTGAGTGGACTCCTGTTTGGTCTTTAACTAATCAAGAATTTAAGTATCTGCCCACAGCTTACTGTTATTACGGCTATCCGAAAGAACTAAATCCTTACTGTTGGGCAAATTCTAATGGCGCGGCGGCGGGAAATAATCTTGAAGAAGCAATTCTCCAGGGTTTTATGGAGTTAGTTGAGCGGGATGGTATAGCCTTATGGTGGTATAACCGTCTGCAACGTCCGGCTGTAGATTTAGACAGTTTTGAGGAGCCTTATTTAAAGGAAATACAAGATTACTATCGCCAGATTAATCGGGATATCTGGGTGTTAGATATCACTAATGATTTCAATATTCCTACTTTTGTCGCTATCTCTAGACGCATAGATAAAGTAGTAGAAGATATTGTCTTTGGTTTTGGTGCCCATTTTGATGCCAAAATAGCTTTGCTACGGGCAGTAACTGAGTCAAACCAAGTACTACCAGCTGTTCTCTCTACTACGGAGGATGGCAATACCAAATACCGCTTTGATGATGAAGTAGCTGTGGAGTGGTGGAAGACTGCAACTATTGAGAATCAGCCTTATCTAGTTGCTGATACTAGGTTTAAACCGAAAACTTATTATGATTATCCTCAACTCAAAAATGATGATTTGCGAGATGATGTTTTAACTTGTCTGAAAATTGCCGAGAAACGGGGTTTAGAAATGTTGGTTTTGGATCAAACTCGTGCTGATATTGGGCTAAATGTGGTGAAGGTTATGCTTCCTGGTATTCGCCATTTTTGGAAAAGGTGGGCACCGGGAAGGCTGTATGATGTTCCTGTCAAACTAGGTTGGTTAGCTGAACCGTTACAGGAAAGTCAGTTGAATCCAATTCCCATGTTTTTGTAGAGAACAGCAGATTTCAGGTGTAGGGGCGTAGCATTTGGACGAAATTTATAAATAAATACCTGTATCCTGTCTGCAAATGCTACGCCCACGCCATTAGGCTATTTTTAATTTAAATTAGACCAATGCTATCTAAATTTCATCTCTCTTTCAAAGAAGATATTTCCCTAACTGAACCAGCAGAAAATAGTATTACTATTCAATCTCCCCGGATTAAGGGCAATATTCCTCAATATGAATTCCCGATTGAGCAGATATCAGGGGGTTTGTTGAAGGCTATCAAGACTCTCGCTGCTGAGGGTGCAACGGAGGAATATCTGAGTGATTTGGTTTTGCAAACTGACGGAGTTTCCGAACTAACGAAATTTTATTACTATCTGCAAAAGTTTATCAATCTTGGCATGATTTGTCAGACGGTTCTGGCGGAAGGATTACCTCTAGCAAGGCGATCGCCTCTTTATCCTAATGATCAGTTTGAGTTAAAAGAGGTAGCAGTAGACAAAAAATATGTTCTTTCCCGTTTTGCTTATTGCCACAGGAAGCAGGAACAGTTAGTGCTGGAATGTCCTTTAGCTTCAGCAGAGATTATTTTAGCCGATGGGCGAGGGGCGGCGCTGGTTGTAGAATTGGCGAAACCTCAAACTTGTCAGGAAGTCGGTAATAAAGTTGCCGGGATTTCCCAAGAGACTATTCAACAATTTTTTACTTTGCTCTTAAGTAGTGAAATGTTGGTTCAAGTTGCAGAAGATGGCAAGGTAGAAGAAGAAAAAAGTGCGCCTCTAGCTTACTGGGAATTTCACGATTTACTGTTTCACAGCAGGATTCGTCGAGGAAGACATGGTAATCCGGTGGGTAAAACTTTTCGCTTTCTCGACAAGCTAGAACAACCGCCGATGGTTAAGCCGAAGGTGTGTGAGGATATTATTGAGCTATATAAACCAGATATTGAAAAACTTAAAGAGGAAGATTCTCCTTTCAGTTGGGTGCTAGAAAAGAGGCAATCTATTAGAAGTTATCATGAGCAGCCGATAACCGATAGACAACTAGGGGAATTTCTCTTCCGTTGCGCCAGAAATAAAAGATTTATTTCTAAAGACTATGGGGAATGTGTCCACCGACCTTATGCTAATGGTGGCGGTCGTTATGAGTTAGAAATATATGCGATCGTTAATACTTGTGAGAATCTAGATTCTGGTATTTACCTCTACTACCCTGAAGACCATCAATTAGGTAGATTAACTGGTAGAACTCCTCAAGTAGAGACATTGTTAGAAGAATCTTATTTAGCAACGGGGAAAGCTTGTAAAGCCCAGGTGTTATTTATCTTTGCTGCACGTTTTCCCAGAGTTGCTTGGGTTTACGAGTCTATTGCCTATTCTATCGTCCTTAAGGATGTAGGTTCTTTGCAGCAGACGATGTACTTGGTTGCGACTGCTATGAATTTAGCTCCCTGTGCTATTGGTAGCGGTAATTCAGATGTCTTTGCCACAGCCGTAGGAACAGATTACTACGCTGAAACTTCGGTAGGGGAATTTATTCTCGGTAGCCAACCGGATGTATAGCAAGGCAATGTATTTTAAAGCACATAATGTTGACTTGATTGATAATTATGGTAAACTTAAATAACAGGAAGGCAATAAAAGTAGACATCTCGCAATCACAAGGTCTACTATGTGTTATGTCTTTCCAACCCAAAGATTAGTGTAATTTAGGAGTAAATCAAAATGGCAGTTTTAGCTAACAACCAACAAGAAGTTCAGAAAGTTTTATCTCAAGTTATTGCCAAGACTTGGTTAGATGAAGAGTTCAAGCAGCACTTTGTTGCTAACCCAGCAGCAGTTTTAAATGAAAATGGCTTAAGTGTTCCTAGTGGAGTGGAATTTAAGTTAGAGGGAAATACTTTAGTGGGAACTAATTCTGGTGAAGTTGTTTATGAGCTTCCTTTATCTGATAAGCCAGCTGGACTGACAGACCAAGCTATTCAGTCTTGGGCAAATGGGAACTCTGAGTATATTGGTTCTGATTGTATCGATAATGGTAGTTGTTTTGCTACTTTTTGAAACTTAGTGCTTAGTTTATGTTTAGCTGTGTTTGACGTGAAAACAGGTTAATATTTCTTTTACTTTCAGAGTGTTTATATTAGCCTATAAAAAAATAGCTACAAGCTCTCAACCTTTCACTTTTACTAGATTATTGCTTATCATAATTTATGGTATCTGATAGATTATTAGGCTCGGTTGAGGGTTTGAAAATAGGTCGTAAAATCTCCGAGCATATCCAGAGAATTGCCCTAGCTATTATTCTTGCATTCTTAATAGTATTAGGTTTACCAGCCAATGGATATGCCCAAGAAGCCCAACTTCCATTTGGACAGCTAGCAGTTGAAGATGGACTATCCCAAAGTGGCGTTCTTGCTATTCTCCAAGATAGTCAAGGTTTAATGTGGTTTGGCACACAAGATGGTCTTAATCAATATGACGGCTACGACTTTACAATCTATAAATATGATGAATTAGACCCTAACTCATTATCTGATAATTTTGTAATTTCACTCTACGAAGATAAGTCTGGCACAGTTTGGGTTGGTACAGAAAGTGGAGGATTGAACAGATTTGAGCGCCAAACCCAAAGTTTTACTCATTATCTTTATGACCCTGACAATCCCCACAGTTTAGGTGGTAATAAAGTATTATCAATTTACGAAGATAAATCTGGCACACTCTGGGTTGGCACTGACCAAGGCGGATTAAATAAATTAGATCGGGAAACAGGGCAATTTACTCGCTACACCCATAACCCTGATAATTCCCAGAGTTTAACTAGCAATTCTGTCATCTCCATTTACGAAGATAAGCTAGGTATACTTTGGATTGGCACAACTCAAGGACTCAATAAGTTTAACCGAGAAACTAAGCAATTTACCCACTACACCCACAATCGAGAGCAACTCAATAGCCTAAGTAGTGATATTGTCCTATCTATCTATGAGGATAAGTCAGATAGACTTTGGCTGGGGACAAAGGATGGGGGATTAAATAAATTAGATAGGGAAACAGAACAGTTTACTAGTTATACTCACAATCCAGCTAATCCCCATAGTTTAAGTAGTAATACCGTTAATTCAATTGCCGAAGACGGATTAGGGAATCTCTGGTTGGCAACAAGTAGCTGGTATGGAAACTCCTACGGCGAAGCACTGGAGAAATTTGACCCAGAAACGGAACAATTTAGCCACTACACTCACGATTCTATAGAACCCAATAGTTTGAGCGACAACATAATCGGTCCTATTTTAAAAGATAATTCAGGAATACTCTGGATTGGAACGGGTTTTGGCGGCATCAACAAGTTAAACACAAAAGCCCACAAATTTACTAACTACCAACACAATCTTGTTAAACCCCAGAGTTTAGTCAGTAATAAAATATCGTCAATTTACGAAGATAGCAAAGATAATCTCTGGATTGGTACTTACAATAGTGGACTAGATAAACTAGACCATGCGACTGGGCAATTTATCCACTACACCCATGACTCAGATAACCCCA
>JBAUJE010000206.1:0-8494 GCA_049683475.1 Coleofasciculaceae cyanobacterium
TCTAGGTAAGCTAGTGCGTATTTATAGCGCTACGCGCTAGGGAACAGGCAACAGGCAATAGGCAACAGTAAGCTGTGGCTGAGTTTGAGAGTATAGAAATGTCCTAACATTAACGCGTGGTGCTATAAATTGTATATTTGGCAAGATTAGAAAAAATCTCCAAACCCTCTGTGCGTCTCTGTGTCTCCGTGTCTGTCTCAACAGGTAAATTAAATGCTTGAGAGCTTAGTTCACTCACTTACTACCAATTTCTCCTCGTATCTCACCGCCAATTCGGCAGGATTGATAAATTCATAGGTTTCAAAAGGCTGATGAATCCAGGGATTATCCGGTAAATAGTCTACGTAATAATCAGGGGTAAACACAGAGCAAGCTTTATACCAAAGGACAGCAGTGCGAATCTCTTCTATTACCTCACCATAATGAGAGTTAAGCCACTTAACAGACTCTTGCAAACTGACACCGGAATCGACCAAGTCATCAACCAGCAATACTTTACTCCCTAATTGCTGATTGCTCATGGTCAGATGATCGGCAAAGCTAATGGGACCTCTGAGTTGATTATCGGGTCCGGTATAGGAAGAGGCACAGAGAATTGCCAATGGTTGTCGGTAAAGGCGACAGAGAATATCACCAACTCGCAGTCCCCCCTTGGCAATACAAACAATCTGGTTGAAATCCCAATGGCTTTGATATATTTTGGCAGCTAGCTGTTCAATTTTATGATGGTACTCTGACCAGGACAGGTAAAGGTCTGGCATAACAAGGGTTTAAAAAGACATCAATCAGAATTATGAAGTAAGAAGAGTGAAGTGTGAAGTAGGCAAAGCTTCACAGGTTAAAACATCTTCCTGGCTAAGACTGAAGTTTAATCAAGAACTAGTTTCTATATTCATTCATACTTCATACTGGAGGTTTGATCTTCCTTTTGTTTGGCGTATAACTCTAGCCAGAGGATAGGCTGGTTAAGTAATTTTTTAATAAAGCTGCTATGAGTAGTGATACTTCCCCTTCTGAGAGTTCTGCATCCCCAGAAACACCACTGACAGAAAAACTAAGTTTTATAACTAAACTAGCTTACGGTGCTGGGGATGCGGGTGCAGCAATTACGGCGAATATTTTGGCATTTTATCTAGCGATTTTCCTTACCGATGTTGCTGGTTTACAAGCAGGATTAGCTGCTGGAGTTTTGCTGATTGGCAAAATTTGGGATGCAGTCAATGATCCAATTGTGGGAGTTTTAAGCGATCGCACCCGCAACCAACGCTGGGGACGTCGGCTTTCTTGGATGTTTTATGGGGCAATTCCTTTTGGCATCACTTTTTTCTTACAGTGGCTTGTCCCCAACTTTAGTGAAAATACCACTACTAACCAATGGGGCTTGTTTTGGTACTATGTCCTGGTGGCGATTTTATTCAACACTTGTTACACCGCGGTCAACTTACCCTACACTGCTCTCACTCCAGAACTAACCCAGGACTATGACGAACGAACTACCCTTAATAGTTTTCGCTTTTCTTTTTCCATCGGAGGTAGTATTGTCTCGGTTATTTTTGTTGCCATTATTGCTGCTTTGTTTGCCAATAATCGGCAATTACAGTATTTGATTATTGGTGTCGGTTGTTCCGTGGTGTCAATTTTGACATTGTATTGGTGTATTTGGGGCATCAAAAATCGCGTTCTGGCGATAGAAGCTAAGATGCCAGCCACAGAACAGTCTGATTCTTTGCCATTTTTAGAACAGCTGAAGATTGCTTTTAGAAACCGACCTTTTCTCTACGTTATTGGTATTTACTTGTGTTCCTGGTTAGGGGTTCAAATTACAGCAGCTATTATTCCCTATTTTGTTCTGCGTTGGATGGGAGAACCGGATTTTGTTATTGCCCTAGTGATTCTCGCTGTGCAAGGAACTGCCTTGGTTATGCTGCATATCTGGAGTCTCGTCAGCAAACACATTGGCAAAAAGGCTGTTTATTTTATGGGCATGGGTATCTGGATTATCGCCCAAGCAGGACTGTTTTTCTTGCAACCTGGTCAAGTCATTCTGATGTATGTGCTAGCAGTGATGGCAGGTTTTGGAGTTTCGACTGCTTATTTGATTCCTTGGTCAATGTTACCTGATGTTATTGAACTTGATGAACTGCAAACAGGTCAACGTCGTGAAGGAGTTTTCTACAGCTTCATGGTATTACTACAAAAAGTTTGTTTAGCGATCGCTATTTCTCTAGTTTTAAAAAGCCTGGACTGGGCAGGATATGTTAAACCTACTTTAGAAAACTCTGCACCCGTTCAACCAGAAGCCGTACTTATGGCAATTCGTATTGCCATTGGTCCTCTACCAACTTTGGCTTTAATTATTGGCATGGTTCTCGCCTACTTTTATCCTATTACCCGCGAAGTTCATGCAGAGATTCTCTTGAAGCTTAAGGAAAAAAAATTACAAGCAGCTAACGGAGAATAGAAAGGCTAATAAGATTTGCCGTTGTTACAGCAGTCGCCATAGTTGTTAGGGCATTTTTCTCTTACCTGTTCCCTTGAAGCAAAAATATAATGTCCTAACCGATGTGTCCGTTGCTATCAACTAGCTTTGAACTAAGAGCAGTTTGTTGTAAGCTATCCAAGCATTATAAACATCTATTTAATTTGAGAAGATGAATCAAACAGCTGACTCCCTATCTGTCATTGATGACAAGTTATCCAAACGCCATATCGATTTAGATCCAGAAGGGTATTTTATTATCTACTTAGATCAAGAAGCCGAGCTAATTTGCGCCAAGCATTTTACCAATGTAATTGATGAGCGGGGTTTGGCCATTGACCCGGAAACCGGCAAACCCATCCCAGCTAAAGGAAAAGTGGAAAGGACTCACAGCACTGTCTTTACAGGCAGAACAGCTAAGGAACTTTGCATTTCTATCTTTGAGCAAACCCAACCCTGTCCTGTCACCAGGTTAGACCATGCCGCTTATTTGGGACGAGAATTTGTCAGGGCTGAGAATGCTCTAATTAGTGGTCAAGACTATGTGCAGGATTAGCCTGAGAACCCTTGGTAGAAAAAGTAAGTAGCCATTGGGACAACTGTAGCAACAACTAAGATGACAATTACCCAGATAGTGGCGTTGTTGGTGTCTGTGTCCTCTGCACTAGTAAAGGTGCCTGCCACCTGAATAGTATCTTCAACAACAGGAGGGCCAGGATCAGGTTGACCTGATAGTACTGCAACTAAGCGATCGCTTGCATCCAAAAAAGCCTGATTATATTTATTACCGTCGCGCAGGGGTACTTGTACCGTTTCCGATGACACGCTTTGGGCAATCTCGTCAGGCATAATCCCTTGAACTTCAACGCCTGTGCGAATTGCGCTGTTATTGGTCAGGGTATTGATGACTAGCAAGGTTTGATTGGCTTGCTCTGCTGGTGTGGGATACCACTTTTTAAACAGAGCATCGGTGAAAGTTTCTACTGTTTCGCCGTAATCTAGGTGGCGAATGGTCACCATTCTTACTTCTTTGCCCGTCTCCTTAGCTAATTGTTCTAAAGTTTTGTTCAACTTGCCTTCATTAAGGCGACTAAGAACTTCAGATTTATCAACTACCCAAGTCGGTTCACCGGCACTAACCCTAGGCATTTCATAAACACTGGTAGCTTGGGCTGGTGCTGCGACTAGCCAACTAGCTAGCAGAACTGAAAGCAGTGGTAAAATCAGCCGTTGCAGATGAGTTCGTCCTTTTTTTAGTTGGTTGAGGAGCTGTTTCATTAAATTAATCCAAAAGCGACCTTTTCTCATAAATACTATACAAATCTATGTAAAACTCACATTTTCTTCCCTCTCTTTCTGTTCAAATGTCCCCGCAGCTGTAGGTTCAGGTAGCGTTGCCGTAGGCTGCGGGGAACAGTAACCCATGTTTCCCGTTCCCTGTTCCCTCTTTTAGACAAAACTAATCTCTAAGATCATGTCGTTGTAGTCTCCATCGCCGCCTCCAAATACATCTTCAAAGGCAAAGATGTTATCTCCTAACAAACGTAGATGATCCAACCCGTCAGGATTAGCTTGTAAGTAAGGAAAGTAAGCTAGGGGTTCATTTCCCACGTTGGCAGGATTATCCTCCAAAAATTCCTCAGCAGTGCCGTCAGCGATAAGATAAGGCACATAGAACAATCCCCCATCAAGTTGCAAGGAACCACTATCACCTCCAGCAGCTTGCAGTACGTTTTGCCCAACGCGAATAGCCGCTTCTGCATAACCGGCTTCCCCAGGGTTAATGGCCAGATTTGTCAAGGGGTCGAGGACTGTTCCTTGGGGGTTTTGAACAATATACAAACCAGTGGTATTGTCAAAAGCTGCTTCACTATCAACCTGGAAATTAGCTTGCAGCATACCCACCTGATTGTTTAAATCGATTAACTCTCCCTGAGAACCTCCTTGTAAAGCTGTTCCTGTAGGAAGAGGGGTGTTAGTTTCTTGGAATGTCAGAGTAACATCGCCAAAATTAAGACCACCTGCATCGGTTTGTGTGGGAGTCTGCAAGGAAACATCCGTTAGGGGTGTTTGTCCAGCTTGCACACTATCTGTGCTACCGTTCGCCACCCGGTAAAACCTGATGAAAGTGCCGGTCGGTAAACTTATTTGACGAGTTGGCTCAGCATTACTAGGATTATTTTCAGAGTTAAGGAGGGAGAAAAGTGTCCGTCTTCTTCCTGGTGGCTGGTTTAGGGCTGTTTGTAGATAGTTTGGGTCATTAGGAGAAATATTGCCGATGTTACCCTGCTCATCATCGACAATAAAATAGCCTACTTCGTCTTCTGAGCTAACACTGTTATCCGCTAGAGCAAAGAGGATTGAGGTTACTTGCAGCGATCCTTGAATTATGAGAATGCCGTTTGGGCTAAGAACAAGAGGGGACTGTCCACTCGGTTGGTTATTCGGCTGGTTATTAGGAACAGGCTCAGCACTAACATTAACCGTTACTGTTGCTGTATCAGTCAGAGTGCCATCACTGAGGATATAGCTGAAGTTATCAGGCCCGGCAAAGCCTGTTGTAGGGGTATAGCTAATCAGGTCATCACTAGTATCGTTAGGAGTACCGTTGTCGTTAACTTGGGCAGTACCGTTGCTGGGAGCCATCGCAATGGTTAGAGCAAGGGTATCCCCATCTTGATCACTATCGTTGCCCAGTACGTTGATGTTAACTGCCGTGTCTTGAGACGTGACAGCGCTATCATCTTCGGCAACCGGGGCATTATTAGCAGGATTGACGGTAAGGCTAGGAGCGGCAGTTGCTTGGCTGAAGGCCGTACTTGTACCAGAGTTACTGGTATCTATCGTATTGCCATTAAAACCCCTCGTTTGGTCCCAGGCGCGGAAAGTAATAGTTGAATCGCCGTTATAGCCGGGATTGGGCTGGAAGCGGATACGGCTAAGATCATCAGCGGCAAGTAATCTGGCGGTGGTAGCGTCTGGGGTGCCAAAGTCTGTCCAAATGTTGCCATTGTTTAGGGAATATTGCCAGGTGCCGTTAGTATTATCTACTCCTGTTACTGCGATGCCGGAAGCAGAGTTGTTATCTAAGTCTGTGACGGCTGTGCCGAGTAGTTCAAAAACTAGGTTGCCGTTGTTAGTCGCAGGAACTTGCTCTTGCTCAATGGGGGTGAGGTTTTCTACTTGAGTCGGGTCTAAAACTGGAGCATCATTGACGGACACAAATTCAATGTAGTCAATTTGCCCTAAATCAGTACCGTCCCCCGTAACAGTAATTTCAATCGGTGTTCCTTGGGTAATTAACTGACCTGGAGAAATGGTAGTACGTACGAAAGTGCTGCTACTGGGCGCAGGTTGATTTCCCGGAATACCATCTCCGTCTAAATTGAGGAGTAGTGTTTCTTGGAAGGTATTGCCAATATTAACTTGTAGCTGAGCTACTCCACCATCATCATCGTAGTAGCCAAGTACTACGTCGTAACTTCCCGTTGGCAAATTAAATGTGGTGCTAGCTGTACCTACGTTACCTGGACCTGCACTGGGAGCAACACTTATAACTGGAGTAGTTGGGAGTGAGTCGGCTGCATCATTTCCAGGCTGTACAGCCGGTTCCTCGACAAAGTTAGTCAGAGTGAATGTTTCAAATTCACTGCGGACTGGTTCCTCTCTGTTGGTTTGATTATTGGGGTTGATAGTTGGGTCAAAATTGGGATCAAGAATTGGTACTAATGCGTTGTACCAGGCGTTGGCGATTTCGCTGTAACCTTCGGCTGTGGGATGGATGCCGTCGAATATGTCATTGGGAGTAAGGGTACTGGAAATATCAACAAAACTGATATTTCCACCTTGAGTAACCAGAGTGGGTACAACGTCATCACGTATAGCTGTATTGAAAGTGTCTACCCTGGGGGCAACAACGTTGACAGGTTGGGCTTGAGGACTATTGTATGGGCCAGGTAGGGGGGGAACTGATGAAACTAATACCTGGATACCTGCCTTGCCAAATTGAATAATTTGATTGATTAGGTTGCTGAGACGGTTGGGGGCATCATTAAATTCGGCGTTGGTATTCCTAATTAAGTCGTTAGTACCAGCTAGCAGTAAAACGACATCTGCTATGGCGAGGTTTCCTTGAATACCGCCAGTGTTATTGGTGATGCGATCGCTAACTTGTTGGATGGTATTACCCCTGACACCTTCATGATTGCGGTCTACTAGGCTGTCAGGGCCGTCTTCTCTTGAACCCAGGAAATCTATATCATTAAAGCCATTAGCTGATAGAGAGTCAGAGAGGGGGGTGCGGTAGCCTCCACTTTGTTCCAAAGTTGGATCAGCCGGTCTGCTGGCGATAACTCCCCAAGTAAGTGAGTCGCCGATGGGTAGAATGTTCACCATATTTTTATCTCAATCAAAGGTAGTATGTCACCAGTGCACCCAGACAGCAGTCTTTACAGCTTCTAAGAGGGTAAGAATCTAGGAAAGCTGCCTTCAACTTTAGTCAGTTTCCCAAAGATCGTGCCAGTTTAATGAACTTTTCTAAAGCTCACGACTGATTGCGTCAATTGAGTACCCCTACTTGCTTAGAATGTGATCTTAAGTAATTCTGAAAGTTTTTAGTACTAGAGAGGAAATATAAGTATGGCAGACCCCAGAAATAAGGAACTGATTCAGGCTTATAATGGTGACCCTTTTGTCGGTCATCTCTCAACACCAATCAGCGACTCAGGTGTAGTTAACGCTTACCTGAACAATTTGCCAATTTACCGCAGAGGGATATCTCCTTTGCTACGAGGCCTTGAAATTGGTATGGCCCACGGTTACTTTTTGATTGGTCCGTGGACTTTGCTTGGCCCATTGCGGGAATATCCTGATGCAGCTAGCTTAGGTGGTCTAATTTCAGGTCTTGCTTTAATTCTCATTGCTACTGCATGTCTCGCGGCCTATGGTATTGCTCATTTCCAAGAAGGTAGTGCTCCTGCTAAGCAAAATGCCAGAACTCCAGATGCCATGCTAACGGAAGACGGCTGGAGTCAGTTTACCGGTGGCTTCTTTGTTGGTGCGATGGGTGGTGCTTTTGTTGCCTATTTCCTCTTGGAAAACTTTGACATCGTAGACCAAATTTTCCGGGGTGTGGTCAATAACACCTAATGGAGATTGGTCATAAGCCTCTTTTTAAGAAGGCTTTGACGAACAACTCAGTAGTTTTTACTGAGGAAAGCCAATAAACTCTAGAGAAGTTTGCAATTTATTTAGATAGGAGAATTTGAAATGACAGGTTCATACGCAGCTGCCTACTTGCCTTGGATTTTGATACCCATCGTCTGCTGGCTGATGCCTGCGGTACTGATGGGACTTTTGTTTATTCACATTGAGAGTGATGCCTAGTTTTTTCTGAATTGCTAGATTAGGCACAATAGCAATTGTCTGAATTAACGGAATACTCCGCTTTTGAGCGGGGTATTTTTTTTATCAATGGATAATTGATAATTGTTTAACTCGGTCTAAAAATGGTCTTAACAAATCGCAACTTGCCAAAAGCCAAAAATCTGCTAGTCTAGTTTAGTCAATTATTTATAGCCAATATCTCCCAGCCCTCAGAAGCTCTGGACAAGCTCCTGAAAGGCTAACCCCCAAAACTGAAACAACCAGTCTCGGAGGCCTAGCTAGTCATGCTATCCCAGGCCACCTCGACTCCTTTTGAACAAGTACGGGGTGGCTTAAATTTTGGCAAATCCCATCAGCCAAATTAAGGTAATAGCTATGTCAGAAAATCTCTTGACATCAGGGTTCGTTAACCCAAAAAACCTACCCTTAGAACAACTAAGGATAGAAATATGTCAATTATTACAAATTCCCCTACAAAACCTCGAATGCCTCGAACTCTGGCCCCATCAAATTTGGATTAAATTTGTCCAAGGTCGCGGTAAATTCATCAGTTACCGTCAGTTACCACTGTGGTTAGAACTGGGGTTAAAGGCAATTAGAAAATGTTGTAATAGCAACGCCTTAAAACAG
>JBAUJE010000207.1:0-27509 GCA_049683475.1 Coleofasciculaceae cyanobacterium
CGGACAATTTGGTCTAAGCAGGCGTTCAAACCAGCGGCAAATTCAAAACGAGTTGTCGGTCTGTTACCTCGGTAAGTGCCGTCAGGATAGCCAGCGATACAACCATAGCGTTCTACTAATGAGCGCAGTGCTTCGTATGCCCAATCCCCTGGAGAAACATCACGCAATTGTGAGACGTTTGTAACCTGGTTGAGAGATGGGTCGTTGCTAATAGTGTCGTTATTGTAGTTTTGGATTTGCTGTAGAACTTCGTTAGCCCCAGCATTTGTTTCGTCAACTGAAACTGACTGTGCCAAGTCAAAACTGGGCTTGTTGTCTGTTAAATCCATCTGAGAAACGGAATTTTCCTCAGACAGATCTTCTGATGATAACTCTAGGCTTGCAGATTGATTTTGTTCAGTTGTGGTCTGAGCAGCATAGCTACTGCCAGCCAGTAGTAAAGAAGCGCTTAGTAAAGCGGGGCTGATTTTTAAAGCGTTCCAAAAAATTGTTGACATAATCCTTAATCTTCCTCACACCTGATCGGCTTTAACAAAACGTTAAACTGGGCTTAACCACTTTTTGTTTTTTGCAGTAGCCTCATGCCAGAACTAGTCAGCTTTGGCCGTTAATAATGTTGTCTTAACTAATCCTTCCTAGGGAAGATAGTTAGCTACACTACTGATATTGATACCACCTTTTCCGCATAACAACTTAACTTTTTTAGAAAATCTCTGGAAAAACTAACAGATGATCTAACAATTCAGCATTATGCTACAAATTTTCTTGGAATACTAGATGTTAGGTATTAGCTGTAGCTGAAAATTTATGCCACCCGCTCTTCTGCTGCTGAGATTTAGCTTCAGATTATTTGTATTATTTTGATTTAATTGGAATATTATAAAAAATTCTGATATCTCTTTTCTTCTCTGTCGCCCTCAACCCGTCGTCAATTAGGGGGCAACCGGCAAAATCTCTTCTGGGTAACGACTGAGGGTATCTGCCAGTTTATCTGCTATCCCCTCAATCCAATTTTCGTCTTGTTTGGTGTAGCTGCGAGGGGCATTAGCTGCCAAAATTAAGGCACCCTGGTTACTAATTGGTTGGCAGATCAGACCTTGACTATTTTCCGGTAAGTAGTCAAACTCAATTTTTCCAGGATAAATTTTGAGATCAACTAGATAGACAGGTTTTTGTTTAGCTAGTACTCTTTGCAAAATTGCCCCTGGCTTAACTTCTGAGTTCATGCCTAAAATACCTCGTCGCAATAGCACTTTTCCCTGATACCAAATAACTAGGGAACTCGTCACAGTATTAGTAAGCAAAAGATGAGATGCCCAGGCGAGTTCTGTTTTTACCTCTTCCGGCAAATCTGGTGATAGTTCAAAGCCTTGCTCACCTATTAAATCAACGGCATCGGGTTGCCGAGGTTGTACCTGTTGCCACAATAAACCCGTCAAAATTAATACTGCACTTAAAATTACTCCCAGAGCGTCTGAACGCGCCTGAGATTCAGTCAGTTGGCTTGTTAGCAGGCGGTTAGACAGCAGCAAAACCCCCCCTAAGCAACCAACCACCAAGGGCAATTGTCGCAGTACATAGTTTTGTTCGGGCTTAGTCATACTTTGTTAATAGGAAATGACTAGGTATCTTTAAGAAGACACATTTGTCAATAGCTATTTTTTAATTGTTAGTAGAGGTGTAGCATGCTAGGTTTCTACTCCTCCCCAGGCTCAATGATTCTTTGGAACAGATAACCTGTACCTCGTGCTGTAAGAATTAGCTCAGGATTGCTGGGATCATCTTCTAACTTTGCTCGTAAACGTGAGATGTGGACATCCACGACGCGAGTATCAACATGGCGTTCAGGAGTGTATCCCCATACCTCTTGCAAAATCTCAGAACGAGAAAATGGTTCTCCGGAACGGCTCACTAGTAACTCTAGTAAACTGAACTCCATACCAGTAAGGCGGATACGCTCATCCCCTTTGTAAACTTGGCGTTTATTGGTGTCGATTTTAATGCTACCAACGTGGATAACTCCTGAACTAGGAATCCCAGAAGCACCGATTTTATCAACCCGCCGTAGTACAGAACGAATACGGGCTTCTAATTCTTTGGGGGAGAAAGGCTTAACTACGTAGTCATCTGCCCCTAATTCTAGACCCGTAATACGGTCGGCAACATCCCCTAGGGCAGTTAGCATGATAATGGGGATGTCTGATTCCTTTCGCAATTCCTGACAAACACCGTAGCCATCAAGTTTTGGCATCATCACATCCAAAACCACTAGGTCTGGTTCAGAATTGTGGAAGGTGTCTAGAGCTTCTTCCCCATCTGCGGCTGTAACGACATCGTAGCCAATCATCGACAGGCGAGTCTCTAGAATACGGCGTATACTTGCCTCATCATCGACAACAAGAATTTTTTCCTTATGAATATCCAATTGAATCTATACTCCTCATAAATCTGGTTAGGAAATTGTTAACTTATCAATACCTTATACATAAAATATAACATTATACGAATCTTTTTTAAGCGCTACAATTGCCCTATGACTATCAATTGCTCCATTTGTTGATGTGGATCTAATTACTGATTTTTTTAAGAGTTTTTAAGAGTTTTTTAGTTTTTTTTAGCTAAGGATGCCAAAGCCAAAATCCCTATACGTTTGTAGCGCATGCGGGGCGGAGTCCTCGCAATGGTTTGGCAGATGTTCATCTTGTGGCACCTACAACAGCCTAGAAGAGGTAGTTAATCCTACTTCAGTTAATACTCGAAGTGGTTGGCAATCTAATAATCGTCACCAGCACCAGCCCAATAGTAATGCTCCGGCACAGCCAAGGGCCTCCCTGAGATTCTCGGAAATATCTAGTCAGAACCAGGCACGGTTCGCTTCAGGCTATGGTGAACTAGATCGGGTGTTAGGGGGAGGTATTGTTCCTGGTTCTTTAGTTTTAATTGGCGGTGATCCAGGAATTGGTAAATCAACACTCCTGTTGCAAGTTGCTAACCAACTGTCTTTTAAACATCGTGTTCTTTATGTCTGTGCAGAAGAGTCAGGACAACAGGTAAAGATCAGAGCTTCTCGTTTGAATGTTACTGGCAATCTAGCTTCCGAAGAAACAAACAACGGTAAGCAGAAAGAGCAGTCTTCTGCCTCCCCATCGAAAACGAAGGATAATCATCGAAGTAATGTTCCCGTAGAGCCAAACCTTTACGTGCTGGCGGAGACAGACTTGGAAGAGGTTCTGCGGGAGCTAGAGTCTCTCAAACCACACGTAGCAGTAATTGATAGTATCCAAACCATCTACTTTTCCGCCTTGACTTCTGCTCCTGGTTCTGTAGCGCAGGTACGAGAGTGTACCTCAGCACTCATGCAGGTGGCTAAGCGGGCTAATATTACTTTGTTAATTGTTGGACATGTTACTAAAGAAGGTGCGATCGCAGGCCCGAGAGTACTGGAACACTTAGTAGATACAGTACTTTATTTTGAAGGCGATCGCTTTGCCTCCCATCGCCTACTACGCTCAGTGAAAAACCGCTTTGGCGCTACCCACGAAATTGGCATTTTTGAAATGGTAGACAAGGGTTTGGAGGAAGTATTAAATCCCTCTGAGCTATTCTTAGGCAGCCGAGATGAATTGAGTCCCGGCACTGCTACGGTTGTAGCTTGTGAAGGCACCCGCCCCATTCTGGTAGAATTGCAAGCCTTGGTTTCTCCTGCTAGTTATGGTTCACCACGCCGCTCAACTACTGGCGTTGATTACAATCGCTTGCAGCAGATTCTTGCCGTTCTAGAGAAGCGAGTAGGCATTCCCCTCTCCAAATTAGACGCTTACGTAGCTACTTCAGGAGGTATAGGTGTTGAAGAACCTGCTGCTGACTTAGGCGTAGCAGTTGCGGTGGTAGCTTCTTTTCGCGATCGCATGGTTGATCCACGCACTGTTTTAATCGGGGAAGTGGGCTTAGGGGGACAAGTTCGACTGGTTTCTCAGATGGAGCTGCGCTTGAAAGAAGCCGCTAAGCTAGGTTTTAAGAGGGCAATTATACCTAAAGGACAGACTTTACCTGAGGTCGGCTTAGAAATAATACCAGTCTCAAGAGTTCTAGATGCAATTGTTGCTGCCCTACCAGGAGGCCTACGTCAGAATTTTGATGATAAGAGTGAAGATTTAGAAGATTAAAACCTATCGACAGGTTAACAATATTAAAAGCCATTATCGTTAACCTGCCCAATTGTTTATCAACTATCAAATTGCTGCCTTAACTTGCTCGATTGACTGTTGCTAACGCAAAATCAAGAATTAACAACATCTACTACTGAGCCAAATCCGCATAAGAATTGATCAGATTTGTTCTTCAGCAATAGTTTTCAAAGGCTCTCTTAGCACAATAAAATGCCGCCTTGGTCGAAGAATAACTCCTTCTTTTTCTAGCTCACTAAGCATCCTTGTCACAGTAACTCGCCTTGTACCAATTGCCTCAGCAATGCCTTGATGAGTGAGTCGCAGGTCAATGAGCCGTCCTGAGCTGACAGGACGACCAAACTTCCTGGCTAACCAGATTAACAATTGCTTTAAGCGGCAAGGCATTCTTTCGTAGCGAATAATATTGAGGATTTCCTCTGTCTGTTGAATATGCAAGAAGATTGCATCTAAAATTTGGTGAAACTGGTGATAAGGGATGTAATTTACCTCTACACTGGTCAAACATTCAATTTGGTAGGGCTGGATGCGGGATAGAGGTTGACCTACTACATCTCCTGGTCCCCAGTACCCCAGAGTAGTTAGAGTTCCTTCCTGAGTCCAGGTTAAAGTTCTGACTGTTCCCCGGGCAATTTGCCATAAGCCATCGGCATGGAGAGGAATAATGTCTCGACGGCTGAAGGTACGCTGCCTTAAGGTAACTGATGAACTGATGGTTTGAATTTGAGTAGTCATAGCCATGTTTTAAAAGAAATTAAGTTAGGGTAAAAAACTGAATCGGGTCATTGGAAAAGAAGAAAAACTACCAATCGATTCGAGGGAACTACTACAGCAACTGCCATCGAGAAAGCTGGTATGTTTTGGTTGTGATACTTGAGTAAACATTGTTTCTGATGGCTTATAAATAGCAATAAAGGGTTTGTTTTGTAGTCTAGTTCAGGTAGTTTTTAGTTATTGCCTCCAGGAGAAGACCGAATCTTTTTAGCTATTGAAATGGGTGGTAACTAGTAGTCAGGAAGGTAGCCAACAGAGCAAAGCAGTCATTTGGTAATGTGGTGGGTCTTAATCTCTGTCTGAATTAATCTCAAGACTCCGCCAAAAACTCCAGATAATAGTTGCTCAGTTCCTTAACTGCTGATTCGTAGAACTGCTTGCCATGTTCCGGTTTTGCCAAAGTTGGGTTAGAACCCATGCGTCCATCCGGATAACGTTCTCGAAAGTCAGCTGCACCGTAGATCTTGCATTCGGAGCAAGTGTCAATGGACAAAGGTGTATCCCTATCCTTAATTGATCCGGGGTAGAAATAATGAGTGAACGCCAGTTCTGAGGGAGTAGCATGATAGCCCTCTTGGTCGCCGTATAACTCTTTCGCTAGTTTGTAAACAGAGCGACAGGTAAACCAGTTGGCTAACCGACACTTGACCTGTGGGGCATTAGGTACCCTCAAGTCAGCTAGGTGAGCGTAAGTTTCGGCAAAAGCGGCTTTGACAGTGGCGACGTTACCCCCGTGACCGTTGATAAAGAAAAATTTGGTGAATCCTACTTTAGATAAGCAAGTGAGATAGTCTCGAATAACCAGAATTAATGTCGTTGGTCTTAGACTAACTGTGCCGGGAAAATCGCTATGGTGTAGTGCCATACCTACATTAATAGTTGGACCTACCAGGGCACCAGTAGCCTCACCCACTCCCTTGGCACTTTCTTCGGCACAAATTGCATCTGTGCCAATTAAACCTGTCGGGCCATGTTGCTCAGTAGAGCCAATCGGGAGAATAATCCCTTGCGACCTCTTCAGGTAATCTTCAACCTCTGTCCAGGTACTCAGATGTAGCAGCATTGTCATTTAGCCATTTAGTCTTGAACTAGTATTGGTGTTTACATGTTTGGTCTGGTCTTTGGTTTGATGTGGACAGTTATGCTGGTAGCGAGGGAATCGGGGTTGCCTAACCCTCTGCCCTTGGTTTGATGCCCTCCCTGAGAATTGGGGTTGAGCCGCCCTGAGGTTCTGCCTATGTGGCAGATTTTATAAACTGCTGAAACTGAAGCTAGAAATATAGATGACCCTGATGCATTAAATCGGTAAGACAGCTCAAACCGAAAAAACTGCTATTGCCAGCCCACTGCTTTGATGGCCTGAAATTACTTACTATGTCATACTAGCGTATGACGCGTATTACGTATGCAAAAAATCTTTCCTAAAAGCCCAAAAAGTAGAAAGCTTTACCAACTCTTTAAACAACTCTCAGTAGGGAGCAAACAAGTAAAGTTGCCCTGAAATAAGCCCTATGGGAAGATTTCCTCTATGTCAAAAGGACAATTTTGGTGTATACCTTGGCTTAGAAGCTAGAAATACCCCAAAATTTTTTTATGGTTTATATTGACGAACAAGAGTCAGTTCATCCCAACCCTAAACTGGCTCAGTCTAGCCGCATTCTGGTGGTTGAAGATGAAGACTTGATTCGGGAGATGCTTGTCTTAGCCCTAGAAGAGGAAGGCTATGAAGTGGTGGGGGTCTTAGACGGACGTACAGCCTTAGGTTATCTTCAAGAATACACGGCTAGTGAGGAACAGTTTCCTTATGACTTGGTGATTCTAGATCTGATGTTGCCTCAGGTTAATGGATTAGATATCTGTCGCCTGCTACGTCATCAAGGTAACCCCGTACCTATTTTGATTCTCAGTGCCAAAGCCAGTGAAACTGATTTAGTTTTAGGTCTAGAAGTTGGTGCAGACGACTACCTCACCAAGCCCTTCAGTATGCGAGAGTTAATTGCTCGCTGTCGTGCTCTACTGCGTCGCCAACGCTTTTCCTTTGCAACCCAAACTGCGGTACTGAAGCTGCGAGACATCTGCCTTTATCCTCAAGAATGCCGCGTTACGGTGCGAGGAGAAGAAGTTAGTCTCTCGCCAAAAGAGTTCCGGCTATTGGAGCTATTTATAGGTAATCCTCGTCGTGTTTGGTCTCGTGACCAGTTAATTGAGCAAGTTTGGGGTTCAGATTTTGTGGGAGATACTAAGACGGTTGATGTCCACATTCGCTGGCTGCGAGAAAAACTCGAGCAGGACCCCAGTCAGCCAGAATACCTGATCACCGTGCGCGGCTTTGGCTACCGATTTACTTGAAGCTCCTGGAAATAGCACAACTAGCAAGCTAGATGCATCTACTTTCTCTTTAGAATGTCGGCTCTTAATTTTCTACAGAGTCCATGTTTCAAGTATTGAATTTGTCTATTGGGACAGACAGGGAGTTTGATGATTTTACCTTTATGGTCAGACTAGGCAATTTCAATGGGCGTTAGCTTAGAGATCGCGAGGCAATAATTCTCTAAGAAGCCGACTCTGGCTAAGTACCTAAACAGAATTAATTACATTCATGGTATAGCGAAAACTCAGACTATCTAAGCTTTTGACTCATCTTTAGTGTGTAAATAATTTTGTGCAACTACGTTAGATGCCTCAAAACTGCCCTTTGAGGTCACCAGGGTCAGTAAACCAATATCGTGAATTATTCACAACGATAGAGCTAGTTGTTATAAATGAAAAGGGCTACTTACTATTTTTGGGGATAAGTTATTTGAGGAAAAAGCATTAAAACTGGCTTAGTTGCACATCGCATTTTGGGTAAGCTTAAATGACCCTCTTAGCATTTATACTAGGTCTAGCTCTGGGTATTGGGTTTTACTTTTGGCAAAAGCGCCAACTGCAACGCCAGCTGAAGAAGATAACCAGAGCCAATCAGCTCCTCCAAGGGCAAGAATTGGAACAGCCAATTAGACAACAGCTACTCCAGGTCATGCCAGTGGGGTATTTGCTATTGGATGAAGAAAATCAGCTACTCTGGTGCAACGAGCAAGCACGTCAGCTACTAGATATTCAAAGCTGGGAACCAGGAAAAGTACGCTTGCTTTTAGAGTTAGTGCGTTCCTATGAGCTAGATAAGTTGATTGAACGCATTAGAGTTCAGCAACAACCTAACGTTTGCGAATGGTTATTTCACCCGCCTTGTATCGATGGCGCAGCGATGAGTAAAGTGCAATCAACCACTTTACGCGCCTCCGGTTGGCCTCTCCCTCAAGGACAAGTAGGCGTTTTTCTAGAGAATCTGCAACCTATTGTCAAACTCAAGCAAGACAGAAATCGCTGGGTTTCCGACTTAGCACACGAAATGAGAACTCCCCTAACCTCTATTCGTTTGGTAGCAGAAGCCTTGCATAAGCGTCTTGAAGAGCCTAACCGCCGCTGGCTTGAACAAATGTTGTTAGAAGTTGATCGACTGATTAACCTAGTACAAAATTGGCTGGATTTGAGCCTAATGGAGCAAGATCATAGCCAAAGTCTTAACTATCAGTCGCTAGAATTGCGTTCTTTGGTTGAGTCAGCTTGGCAAAGCTTACGACCTTTGGCAGAGCAAAAGCAAATCAGTCTTAGCTATTGTGAAACTGAGTATCTCTATCTAAGAGCTGATGGCTCCCGTCTGACACAAGTTTTTCTCAATTTGTTTGATAATGCCATTAGACATAGCTCACCTCAGTCAGTGATTCGAGTTGAAGTAACCAAACAGATGGCAAAGGGTATCGGTGATCTGAGAAATAATCGTCCTGAGGCTAAAAACAAGCTAGAGTTACTCAACAATAAACTTGGGAAACCTGACATTATCAAATCTCAGTTCTATCTTCCGGTAAGGGAAGAACCAGCCAGACAATCTTCGGTTCAAATTGATATTATTGACTCAGGAAGTGGTTTTTCCCAAACAGACCTACCCCACGTCTTTGAAAGGCTTTATAAGGGAGATGTCTCGCGTCAACGCCTGAAGACAGACTCTCCAGGCTCAGGTGCCTTAGGAGCCAACGGTGGGAGCGGTTTGGGACTCTCTATTGTGCAGCAAATTGTCCAGGCTCACCAAGGTACAATTAAAGCTCGGAACCATCCAGAAACAGGTGGTGCTTGGTTGCAAATCATCTTACCTGAGGGTAGTATTTAATTGGACTTTTACCTTATGTTTGTTAGGACTTAATATTTATATTTTAATTTATGAAGGTACAAGCTATCGTTAAAATTAGTTTTAATTAAGGTTAGGTGAAACTGTATTATCCAGAACTTAATGAAAATCATACCCATTTTCAACAAGGTCTTAGACGCTTAGGTCGGGATGTTTTGCGAATGGGGGCTTTGGTAGAAAGTTCATTCCGCTTCAGCCATCAGGCGATGTTTGTCCAAAACCTGGAGGCTGCTACAGAAATTAGCTTACTAGATCACAAAATAGACCGTTACTACCGCCAAATAGAGTTAGAGTGTTCTAGTCTACTAACCAAGTCAGTGCCAGAAGCTCAAGGTCTGCGAATTGTTAGCGCTTTTATGCAGCTAGTGAGAGACTTAGAACGAATCGGCGATTACGCCGAAGATTTAGCCGAAATTTCTATTAAGCTGTTACCCTATACCCCTCATCCCTGTCTACACCAGATCGAGGTTATGTCTAATAATGCCCAGGCGATGTTGGCGCTGAGTTTAGTAGCACTTTCTGACTTAGATGCCGGGGCAGCAAAAACCGTTAAAGAGCTAGATGATCAGGTAGATTCTGCCTATGATGAAGTTTACCAAATCCTAGCCCAACAAACGGATATCCAGGGTTCAGTAGAGCCACTTCTGCTGCTAGTTTTAGCAATTCGTTGCCTAGAGCGTATGGCTGATCATGCTACCAATATTGGTCAAAGAGTAGCCTATATTGTTACTGGTCAGCGCTTTTAGTAGATAGTGTTTTTGCTAGAAAAACAGAAAATAGTGCCGGAGAAAGTTAACCATGTAGATTTCTTACATGGTTTAAACTTGGGAAACTTGGGAAAAAAATCACGATGCCTTCCGAGAAATTTCGTCGCCGGCTGTATGGAGAAGTTGAGCAATGGCGAAAAGAAGGACTAATTGATACTTCTGTATATAAACAACTATACGAACGCTATCAATTTGCTGAGCTAGAAAACTCTGCTCGTAACCGCTTCGTCTTGATTTTGCTTAGTCTCGGCAGTATCTTGCTCGGTCTAGGCATTATCACCTTTGTAGCAGCGAACTGGCAAGCCTGGTCACGAGAGTTGAAAGTCATACTGCTGCTAAGTGTGTTTGTGGGTTTAAATGCAGTGGGATTCTATCTTTGGCGAAGTCCAACTCAGAGATGGCAAAGGCATTTAGGAAAGGGTTTACTTTTGGCAGGGGCACTGGCTTTAGGGGCTAATCTAGCTCTAATGTCTCAACTGTTTCACCAAAGCAGTCCCCTCTATCAGTTGTTCCTAGCTTGGGGGTTGGGTGTCTTAGCTATGGCCTATAGCCTACGGTTGACTCTGTTGGGAACGTTAGCAATTTTTTTTACTGGAATTGGCTATGTCTTGGGGCAAGGACAAGCAGAATTTTTAGATCTAGGAGAATTTTTCTGGCTGCGGCAGATCATGGAATATATGCCCGTTTTGGCTGGTTTAATGTTTATTCCCCTAGCTTATTGGTGCCACTCGCGCTGGATTTTTCGGCTAGCTATTCTCTTAATGGTTTATAGCCTAGAAGCTAGCCTTATTAGCCTTAACCTTTTGCGTTCTCCGGCTTGGCTGGCTGGGATCGCTTGTGCTCTACCACCTGCACTTTTATGGGCTTATAACGATTCCCTTTGGGGAAAAATAGTCTCAATAGACGAGTCATTCAAGGATACAGCTCGCACCCTTGCTATTACTTTCCTCAGCCTTACATTGTACTTATTATCCTTTTATCGATTATGGGATATTTCATCAATACCCTTAACTACGGGTATCTCATCCTTACCTTGGTCTTCTCTGGTAAATATTCTGATTTTAGGGTGTTTTACCATCTGGGCATGGCTGCAACTTTGGCAAAGATGGGATAGGAAAACTAGTTTTGTCGCCAGCATGATTGCTCTTGCTGCCTTAATTCCTTATTGGCACCTGAGTACGGTTAGGCTAACTGTAGAAGCTGTATTAATCTTCAACCTGCTTTTGTTAATACTCGCCGCCGGCTTAGTTCAGGAGGGATTAGCGCAGGGTAAACGTAGACTTTTTTGGGGCGGCATGGTGCTACTCACTCTACAAATTTTCACAAGGATGCTAGAGTATCAGACCGACTTATTATTAAAATCTCTAGTTTTATTATTGTGTGGTTGTGGTGTTATTGCGGCCGGCTTATGGTTTGAGCGCTATGTCCGCCGCAGAGATGCTAAGCTGTCACGTCAATAAACATTGCCTGTTGAGATAGACGCGGCAACGCGGGGAGGTTTTGATGGCTTGTTTATTAACTGATTCAAAAATTGACAATGGACAATGAACAATGGATAATTACCTCTCCTTAAAAGAATCTTGATTGAGTAAGCTCCGAACATATTTTCTTTGATTTCTTCATAAATGATAGCGTTAGCGGTAGCGACAACGGAGCGTCAGAGGTCTTATACCGAATTAAACAATTATCAATTGTCAATTATCCATTGATAATAGGCAATTTAAATGCACATTTGCCTAACAATCAAAAAACTATCTCAGCAAAAATAAGATGAAAACTAGCTTAGATCTAGAAAGGGACAAACAAGAGGAAATCCCTAATAATACTTGTTCTTCCCCAGTCATCTGGAGGTTTTGGATACCTCTTTTATTGCAAGTTGCGCTAATTTTTAGCTTCCCAGCTCAAGCTATCTATACTTATCTAACAGGTAAAATTGTTATCTTGCAAACAGTACCGCTTGACCCTAATGAAATTTTGCGAGGCTATTCCCAGAGGTTGAGATATGATATTTCCAGCCAGGACAACTTACGCTCTCTCCCAGGCTGGCAAAACTTGCCGAAGCAACAACTCCAAGACAATACAGTTAACTTTATTAAGCCCGGTACTAGCTTTTATGTAGTTATGGAAGCACCGGCTCAAAACAGTTCCAATCAATTACCAACTCCTTGGTCAGCTGTTGCTTTAAGTCAGGAATTTCCTTCTCAACTAACTGCTAATCAAGTTGCTCTTAAAGGTCTTGCTCAAAATCAATCTGTTCGTTACGGACTAGAAACTTACTATATGCCAGAAGACCAAATGGAACAGATTAACAATCAATTAAGTACAGCTAAACGGAGCAAAGAAAATGAAGAGCAAAAGAAGCCACCCATCTTTATGGAAATTAAGGTAGATACTAAAGGTACTTCTGCACCCCTAAGCCTTTGGGCAAGGGTAGAAGAAAACGAGCAACAAAAAATTTACAATTATCGCTTCTGAGGGAAGTTGAGGGAGAGGTTTTAGAGACAAGGGGGACAAGGAGGCAACAATTTTCCTTTGACCAAAATTGTAAATCAGCAAGCCTCAACGAAGGCACGGAGAGGAAAATCTCATCTAAAATCCAAAATCGAGTTGACGGCTTCACTCAATCCGCCAGCTGAAAGGCAACCGCGCGTAGACATCTCTAGGATCGTTCATCGCCCGGAGAATTTCTAAATCCTCTCGTAACTTTAAGAATTCTGCTGTTAATTGATCCGGTTGCTGAGTGATGTGGTTGCTGGCTTGGCCTGTCAGTTTTTTCAAAATTCTTTCTTCAAAGCTACTAACTTTTGGATATTCTTCTAGTTGCCAATTATCTCCTAACTCAGCTTGCTTGGCAGCGTAATTAATGGCATCCTCTAAGCCACCAATCTCGTCTACCAAACCTAGCTGTTTTGCCTCTTTACCTGACCAAACCCTGCCTTGAGCAATTTCTTGTACTTTTTCCTTTGGCAATTTCCGAGACTCGGCAACTTTTTCGAGAAACTGATTGTAAATTTGGTTGACCGATTTCTGGGCTAGAGATAACTCTTGTTCGGTTTTAGGACGAGCAATGCTCAGGCTATCAGCAAAACGACCAGTTTTAACAACGTCCCAAGTTAAACCATTCTCATTAGCTATTTCCTGGACGTTAAACTGTACTCCAAAAACACCAATCGAACCAGTGACAGTATTTGGTTCGGCAAAAATTCTGTCACTGTAGGTAGAAATCCAGTAGCCACCAGAGGCTGCTACATCACCCATAGAAACCACAACAGGTTTTTTCTTTCGGGTAAGTCGTATCTCCCGCTGAATAATATCAGAAGCTGTGGCACTACCCCCTGGACTATTGACTCGTAGCACTACCGCTTTAACTTGCTCATCAAGTCGCAACTGTCGCATTTGCTTGGCAAAGCGCTCACCACCCACTTGCTGAACATTGCCTTCACCATTAACAATCTCACCTGCGGCATAGAGTAGGGCAATTTTTTTGTCTGAAAAGCTAGTTTGGGAATCTTTAGTTTCTACTTTGGCATAAGTGGTAATGGGGATTTGCCGAAAAGATTTATCCTCTTCAGTACTACCCGTAAGTTGTTTGAGTTGATCAACTACTTCGTCAAAATAGCCAACTTGATCCACTAAACCTTGACTGAGGGCTTCAGAGGCTGTCAAAAAGCCTTGGGAGTTAGAGATTGATTGTAGCTGTTGAGGGGTTTTCTCACGATTTTTGCTAACTGTTGTCAGGAATTCACCCCAAATATCATCTAATAGTTCTTTGGTCTGTTCCCGACTTTCTGGACTAAGCTGTTTAAGAGTTAGGGGTTCAATTGCTGATTTATACTTACCTACCCGGATTATTTGAACACCAACACCATATTTTTCCAAAGCCCCTGTCAGAAATAGTTGCTGAGAGGCTAAACCATTTAACTCCATAGCTCCCAGGGGATTGATAACTATCTTATCTGCCTCTGAACCAAGGTAATATTCCTTTTCTCCTAAATCAACATCATAAATAATAATTTTCTTGCCCGTCTCTCGGAAACGTTCTAGTGCTTTCCTGACTTCTGTCAGTGTCGCCCAACCAGTGTTACTCCCGGCAGAAGTTCGAGAACCATCTAGATAGAGAGCAACAATTCGCTCGTCTTTAGCTGCTTTATCTAGGGTATTGAGCACTTTACGTAGGCTAATGTTGCCTGCTCTTTCACCAGCTAGTGCTTCTCCAATGCTTGAAATTGGATCGGTATCGGTAATATCTAAAGCCAAATCAAGGACTAGTACGGATTTATCTTTAACTTGAGGGCCTGTATCCTTAGAAGCTGCGGCAATTACTAACAGGAGTAATCCCCCAGTTCCGAGAGTAAAGAAAAGGGTAAGTCCGGCAAGGCTACCAATTAAGCTGGCAAAAGTTTGCTTGAGAAATTGACGCATTTTTTATGGTTATCAATATGTTAATTGATAGTTGATAATTGGTAATGGAGAATTGTAAAGGATTGCTCCCCTTGCTCCCCCTGCTCCCGATCACCCCGTCTTCTTTTTTCTGACCACTAGGTACTATCCTAACTTCTGCAAACTGTTGGAGTGCTTAAGTTGAGAAAGAGTAGCATTGCCACTACAGAACATAGCTGTGCTGATTTCTGCTGTCAATACCTGCACAAGAGCATCGACGGCATCAACTGACTCAGCTGCAGCCTCAAGAAAGGGCCATGCTAAGCCACAAATATCTGCCCCCAAGGCGATCGCTTTAGCAACATCCAAGCCATGACGTAACCCTCCAGAAGCGATCAGAGGTACAGTTGGAGCTATTGCCCGAATACTGGTAATACACTCGGCAGTTGGCAAACCCCACTCAGCAAAGGTCTTTCCCAATCGGCGTTGTAATGGATTTATTGCCCGTTCGCTTTCTACCTTTGCCCAAGAGGTGCCGCCAGCACCAGCAACATCAATAGCAGTGACACCAGCACTAAGTAATTTCTCTGCCATTTTAGCTGAAATGCCGTTACCAACCTCTTTAACTATTACCGGCACCGGCATTTGACTACATACTGTGTGTATTTTGTCAAGCAATCCCCTAAAGTTTGTGTCACCTTTTGGTTGAATACACTCTTGCAAAGGATTAAGATGCAAAATCAAAGCATCTGCCTCCAAAAGATCAACTACCCGCAAGCACTGATCGATTCCGTAATTATAGTTGAGTTGAACAGCACCGAGATTGGCAAAAAGTAAAATATCGGGGGCAAGCGATCGCACAGCAAAGGTATCTTTTACCTGGTGATTTTCTAATGCTACCCGTTGGGAACCGACACCCATTGATAATTTGTAATGTTGAGCCACCTCAGCTAGACGATAATTAATTGTCTTTGCCTGTTGTGTACCCCCAGTCATAGAGGAAATAAGTAAAGGTGATCCTAAAGATTTCCCTAAAAAGGTAGTTGTGATGTCTATTTGAGAATGGTTAAGTTCAGGCAAACAACTGTGGTTGAAGCGGTATTTCTCCAGTCCATTGGTATTAGCATGGAACTGAACATCTTCATCGAGACAAATTCTTAGGTGATCTGCCTTGCGCGTTTGGGTTGAGATCATAACTTAGGACTTTATCCAGGCAGGTAGTTAGATGAGAGTTCTTGGACAAATTGGTTTTTCTGAAGTTGGTATAACACTTATCGTCAATTTATTTACCTGTTATGCAAGAACTCTGTTATTTTGATTGTCCCACTCACTGACCCTTTCACAGAAGAGTGATTCTTTTTCTTAAAACTTCTCAGACGCTTTCTGAGGCTTATTTTGCGGTTGAGGAAATTCCCCAACACTAGTTGCAGAGACAGGGTCAGAGATAGGAATCTCCTCAACTTCGGGTAGTTTCTCTATCGCTAGACGAGATGAAGAACTACCTCCAGATAAACGCTTCAAGAGTTTTGGTCTTGGATCGTGAAGCAAGTAAGTAATTTGATCTCCTGCTTGCCAATTGTCGCTAGCACCAGCAATTTGAAAACTACCTTCTCTCTCCACCAGAATAGGTACTAGTTCTCCAGAACGAGTTAAGGCTTGTAAATGAGCTCGTTGGAAAGCAAGTCCTTCTTCTTTGAGGGTGGTTTTACCCAGTTTAACTTGCCCATCTGTCAGGTATTGATTCCAGGTTTTGATTGGGAATTGGGAAAGGAATGCTTGAGATACTTTTGTTTTGTTGGTTGAATTACTAGCTTGGGGATCTCGTGGAAATACCGCCAGAACCCAAGGTGGGCTAAACTCCTCGGCTGCCCGTTGAGCTAAGACTAAGTTTACCTCTCCGTTAGTAGTCATTGCCAGGAAAGTTCCCACTGACTCTAGACCTGCTTCCTCTAGCACTTCAATATCTAGACCACTGCTTTGGAAAACCCGCAGATTTTCTTCTTCTGCTTTTTGGCAACATTCTGGGTCCGTATCAATTAGTACTACTGACTCTTCCCGTTCTTGATAGAGACGAGCAATGAGACGACCTAAAGAATTACAACCAACAATAACTGCTCCCGTTGCTTTTTCCTCTGGGTTTAGTTGTAACCACTTAGCAACCCAGCGCGCTGTTAAACCCTGTACAAATACTGTAAGTATGATGGTCAGGAAAACCAGGGCTTTAATTGAATCACCACCATTAATTCCTCGCTCTGTCAAAATAATTCCAAATAAGGAAGCAACTGAGGCGCTGACAATTCCTTTCGGGCAAATCCAAGAGACAAATAATTTTTGCCGCCAGTTTAGTCCACTGTTCCAGGTGCAGAAAATGACGCTAATGGGGCGTACAACTAGCATTAGCACGAGAACGGTAAAAACGCTGCCCCAGCCTAAGGCAAATACACTAGGAATTGACAGGTCTGCTGAGAGTAAAACAAACAGCATTGAGACACCCAGCACAGTTAACTGTCCCTTAAAGCGTCGTAATAATCGCTCTTCTGGTACAGAGGATGCTCTCAGAACAATGCCAGCCATAACTGTTGCCATTAGGCCAGACTCAGAGCGAATCATTTGCGCCAAGCCGAATAAAGCCCACATTCCCGCCAAGACAACTAGGCTTTTGAGTTCTTCTGAGATAAACTCAGCGCGTTTGAGAATCAAACCTAACAACCAGCCACCGACACCACCGATAACAGCGCCAACACCAAGGCGTAGGGTAAGACCCATTACAGCAGCTAATAGACCAGCATCAGCATTGATAATGGTATCTAGTACGACAACTGCCAGAATTGCGCCGACAGGATCGATCAGCACACCTTCTCCCTCTAGCAGCGTTGCTACCCGTCTGTCCACTTTCACTTGCTTAAGCAAAGGACCGATTACCGTCGGACCTGTGACGACCACTAAAGCGGCGTAGAGAAAGGCAATTGACCAGGGAAATTCCCCTAGCCAGTGAGCTGCCATACCGCCACCCATCAGTGTGATCAGTGTGCCAACAGTAACAAGGTTTCGGATACTACCAGAAACTTTACCCAGTTCTCGAAGATTAAGATTAAGCCCTCCCTCAAACAGAATTACTGCTACAGATAGGGCAACAATTACTTCTAGACCAACTCCTAACTCTTGGGGGTGGAGTAGATCGAAGCCATCATGTCCGAGTAGAACGCCAAAAATTAATAGAAAGACGATACTAGGAACTTTAAGGTACTGACCTACTACCTGGGCACTGATCCCGGCAAAGACGGCCATAACCATTTGTAGGGTTAGTTCAAATGAGCCTTCCATATGCGTAAGTGTCGCAGGTGATCAACTCAGGTATATGCCTCCTGAGGGCTTTTATAAAGCCTGAAGAGATTTTTTTTAAGCTAGTGCAACTAATGAAAGCAGGTAATTTGAGCAAAATTTGTAAACTTGTGAGTTGTTTAATCAAAGAGGTATAGCTTTATCAACTGTATCAACTGTATCTACTAACTAAATTAGGAATGCTTCAACTTCCCTTCATTTTAAATAAAGCGACTCTACCTCAACAGCTAGCTTTTGCTATCCCTGAAGAAGAAACTCATCTTCGAGCACTCGGCTCAAGCCATGAGTAAAACCTAAGCTTGAGTAATTCATCCTTTGAAGGATAACACTCACCAACCCAGCAACGGAAATACTTAAGCTAAGCTCTATTGTCAGAAAGATTTTAGAGAATTTTGTCAAATTATTTTTCCTTGTCTTGAGTATGATTGTCACTTTATTTCCACTGGAGATTGACTGATGCATTTCTTGGAGAAGAAAAGATAGTTCATTGTGCTATGCTGCTAAAGTTTCTTTAAACTGGGCTGGTAGTTTGAAAAAAAATTAATTTGTTATTCATTCCAGGTATTTTAGCACCTGGGTTGAGCAAAGGAAGCTTTCTTCAGGCTTAGATTCCCAAGCTTGCCTAAAGCGACAGAGAGTATATCTACATTTAAGGCAGATTAATTAAGAAAATTATCCGGATATGATTGTCTAAGAAAGGAATTTGAGTTGGGGGTGACAGAGCAAGTCCCAAGTGGGCATTGCCGCCAAGGAAGCTATAAATTAGGAATGGGGTGGGCAAATTCCTCCGAAAATATGCTTTTCTTTTTAATTAACAAGGGAAGTAAAGGAGGCTACCAACCAAAAAGTCTAATTTTGGCAATATGAGTTTCTGATTATTCATAATGGGAAAGTAACCTTTTGAGTACGTACAACTACTGTGAGCAACTGTTTGAGAATAATCAGCAGATCAGATTGCCACGAGGAGTGCGACAGAATCAGAGCAGCAATCTGAATTGTTGGTAAAGATGAATCGTCAAACTTTTACTTGGGGTCGCTCAGAAAATAGCATTCGTAAGACTGAACGCTGGGTTGAGGGACTTTGGATCTTAGGATTACTTCTAGCAGCAATGCTTTTATTTGGGGTTAATCTCGGTAGTATACCACTACAAGATTGGGACCAAAAAACGGTTGAACTAGCTGCACGACAGATACAAGAAGCACCATTTGCCTCTTGGCAATGGCTCTATCCGACTCTATCGGGTGAATCAGATAAATATCTACTACCTCTGCAACCTTGGCTAGTTGCTGGCGTTTATGAGATGGGCGGGGTTAACCCTTGGACAACGCGTTTACCAGGAGCAATCCTAACGGCCCTTTCGGTACCAATCATGTACGGAATTGGTCGAGAAATATTCCCTTCTCGTCAGAGCGCTATTTTTTCGAGCTTGATTTATCTGACCTTATTTCCCCTAGTTCATCAAGGTCGTCTAGCTGGGGTAGAGGGAACTGCTTTATGCTTTGTACTTCTGACGATGTGGTGTGTATTACGTTCTCGCCGTGACTTTCGCTGGATTCTCGGTGCTGGAATAGGCTTAGGATTGATTTGCCTGAGCAAAGGCATCCTTTTGGGAATGGTACTTGTGGCGATCGCTCTTTTATTTCTAGGCTGGGATACCCCAAGACTTTTAACTTCTATTTATTGGTGGTTGGGCTTACTGCTTGGCTGTGCACCGGCCTTAGCCTGGTTAGTGTCCCCATTGCTCCAAGAGAATCAAATTTTTACCTTAGCCAACTTTACTGAACGCTCATTACCGCTTCTTTGGACACAAGTAAGTTCTCAATCTCGTCCTCTCTGGTTTTATTTGGCAGAAATTTTCTCGCTACCTTGGTTGGTTTTCTGGTCTTATGGACTGGGGCTAGCTTGGTCTAACCGCAATTGGAGCTGGGCAAAGTTAGTTCTAGTTTGGGCTGGTATTTATTTGTTCGCTATCATCGCGATGTTGAGTAACCTACCGTGGTATGTTTTGCCTGTTTATCCAGCCTTAGCACTTGCTGCTGGCGCTCAACTAGCAGAAGTATGGAATTGGCCAAGTTGCAGATCTTATCCTCGCTTCTGGAGCATCGGTCTAAGCTTATTAGCAGTTGGAGCAGTTGCGAGTGGTCTTTATTTTTGGCTTGAGAAGGAGGCTTATCACTCTTTGTCTGTGTTTTTCACTTCGGTTGCTTTAACGATGGCAATTTCAGCTGTTTTAGTTGCTAGGCAAAATCTGCAATTTATTGTAATTCTCTTTTGGGGTAGCTATGTTTCTTTGCTACTTTTAATCAGTGCTTCTTAACTATCGAGCAAGTTTGAACTATTCTAGGTAATTCTTGAATAGACAATCATCCCAGTCATCATCTTTAGATGACTTTTAGTACACTAATTTTTTGATGGAGATTGAAAAGGTCTTATTTGGAGGTTAATTAGGTGAGGTGTTTAGGCGACAGCATGTTACTCTATAACCACTTAACTTGTTAGACTTCAATATAAACATTATCTAGCATTACTTTATTAGATGTATCTGCTAGAGAAAAGGCTGGGCAATGCACTCAGATGGCTCCTCTTAATGTGCTTTGCCCGTAAAGCTTTCGACCCAAATCCTAACGACAAAAGAGCAAGTCATGATGATGCCCCTCACCCAGCAGCCAGTGCTTGATTAATCTGGCTGCTCTTTTGAGCGTGAGTTGTTGTGTTTTTAGGCACTGTATCTATAGTTTTGTACCAAGAAAGCCTCAGCCAATTAGGATGCTACTGCAGCTTCCTCTTCTAAATCGTCTATTTGTTTAAGGTGAATGTGTTTTCTTCCCAGAGTAATTTCAAACTCATCTCCTGGTTGTAATCCCATCTGCTTAGTATAAGCAGAGCCAATCAGCAGATTGCCATTAGACTGCACTGAAATACGATAACTGGCACTGCGTCCACCACGTCCATTGCTGCTAATTTTGCTGTCTAACTCAATTCCCTCTGCATCAATAAGAGCGTTGAGGAACTTCATCATATTGACCCGCTCTACACCATTTTTTGTTACGGTGTAGTAGCCACAAGCCCGAGCTTTTTCTTCCTTGCTGAGGTTTCCCAGCTCTTTAACTTGCTTAATCAGTTTCTCCCCGGTTAAGGGTTCATTTTTCTTCTTTTTAGCCATCAACTTGAATCTAAAACTAAAGAGTTAAGTGGTGTGCAGCATTGTTGCTGTACTGACAACTTACTAAGACAACAAAATCTCAGTGTTCTATCAGCATATAAAACTATATTACACAAAGAATGTCAACTTTGTTAGTTATATTTGTTGACTTAGGGTTGGCAACTGAGTCATAACCTCCAAGGTTGACTAGTTGAACAACTGATCCATTTGCATAATGTTAGTTGTTAGTGTCTCAATGTCAGAAACAAACGATACTCTGCTCCCGACTGTATCAGTTCACTCAGCCTTTCAAGCTAGAAGATAAATCACATCAACTTTTGGTTAATGATACAACCAGAGTAGGAAATTTATTCTCAAACTAGTTAAACAATTAACATGTGCAACCTCAACAATAACCTACAAGTAAGAGTTGAACCTTGGAGTAAGTAAAACTACCAGTCAATCCTGGTAAAAAATTCGTTGTAATTTATCGATATTTTCACCCTGTATGAAGCTCACAACTCGTGGACACTATAGTGTCAAAGCGCTGCTAGATATAAGCTTACAGCCCGGTTATGGACCAACATCAACTAGTGCGATCGCACGTCGCCAAGACCTACCAGCAAGCTATCTAGAAAAACTGCTCCTTGAAATGCGTCGTGCTGGTTTAGTTAAATCAGTACGAGGTTCTCAAGGTGGTTACCAATTAGCTGGTGATCCTGCACAAATTTCTCTTGGTCAAATCTTAGAAGCAGTTGGAGAAACAATTGAACCATTACCACGCCAAAGCCGGGATGCAGAACTAGCCGAAGATTGGGTGACTTTTACCCTTTGGCATCGCCTGCATCAAAAGCTGAAAGAAGCGTTATATAGTATAACTCTTGCTGACCTTTATTATGATGCCCGTAGCTGGCAAGCTTCTCAAGGAGAGGAAACGAGTTTTGTCGTATAAAAACATTTTCTAAAAATGACAAAGATAAGTAAACCCGTGACTTATGAAGGAGGATGTCACTGTGGTGCCGTCCGTTTCCGAGTTGTTGTTAACAAGCATGAAGCAGTTGATTGCAATTGTTCGATTTGCCACAAAAAAGGATTTTTACACTTGATTGTGCCTCAAGAGCAATTCACTTTACTCAGAGGCGCTGAATTTTTAACCACATATACTTTTAACACTCACGTTGCCAAACACACTTTTTGCCAAGTATGTGGTATCCACCCCTTTTATCGACCCCGTTCTCATCCCCAGGCAATTGATGTTAACCTACGCACTCTAGACGGTAATGTGCTGTCCCAATTTCAGCTTGTACCCTTTGACGGTGCTAATTGGGAAGATAATATCGACAAGCTTAGAGAATAGTTGCTTAGCAAAAGCTGGAGGCAAGAAAAAAGATGATAAAAATTTTAGCAGATTAAGTACTAAGGCAAGAGTTAAAGTTACCTAACTCTATGCAGCTGTTAGACACATTTTGCCGTAGTTGCTAGAAAATGTAAGATTGCGCATTGGCAAGAAAACGACAATCCTCAATCAACACGAAACCACAATAGATATTGATAAATTCTGCTCTTGTTTTACTGTTAGCTGCTAGTTTAGATTACTTGATCGCCGACCCTTGGGGATGGCCTCATCCTGTGCGAGTAATGGGTTGGGTAATTTCTAGCTCAACTCACTTTACTTTAATTCGTGTAAAATCTAGTCTCTCTCGCCGCTGGATCGGTGTTTTATTAGGCATCATATTAATAATTGGTAGCGCAACCCAAGGATGGCTAATTCTCAAGCTTGCTAGCTGGGTTCATCCACTGCTGGGTATTTTCTTAGAAGTTGTCTTACTAGCTAGTTGCTTTGCTGGTAGAAGTTTGTACAAAGCAGCCTTTGATGTCTTAGAACCTTTGAAAAATGGGCAGTTAACTCAGGCACGTTCTCAACTGAGCCAATATGTGGGTCGAGATACAGAAAAACTCAGTGAACCAGAAATCTTACGTGCAGTTCTAGAAACAGTAGCAGAAAACGCCACAGACGGAGTAATGGCTCCTCTTTTCTACGCAATTGTGGGAGCATTTTTGCCGGGATGTGGTGCTGTTCCTTTTGCCCTTGCCTACAAAGCCGCTAGTACTCTAGATTCAATGATTGGCTACCAGCAAGAGCCTTATACTGATTTAGGTTGGTTCTCTGCCAAATTAGAAGATATCCTGACTTGGTTACCCTGTCGTTTGACCGTAATTACTTTGGCGCTTTTATCAGCCAAACCTCAACAAGTCTGGCATTTGTGCCGCCGCGATGCAGATTTAGACCCCAGTCCTAACTCTGGCTGGAGTGAGTGTGCATATGCTGCAATTCTGGGAGTTCAGCTAGGGGGAACAAACTGGTATCAAGGTATTGCTAAAATAAAACCTCTTCTAGGGGAGCCAATCAGCCCAATTACAACAGTAGCAATTGAGGAAGCTTTAAGTCTGACAAGGTATTGCTTTCTAGTCTGGTTGGTGGGGGCGATCGCTTTTCTTCGTATAAAAGCCTAATTTTACTTAAGTAAGAGCAAAAATTTGCCTCAAAACTGCAAAAAGAAGCTAAAAAGATCATATATAGCAATTTTTGTTTAAGTGAGGTGAAGTGTAAATGAAAAATTGTTAATAAGAGGGAATAGGGAATAGGGAATAGGGAATAGGCAACAGGGAATAGAGAATTTAGAATTTAGAATTTAGAATTGAAAATTTAGAATGGCGGAATTGGAAATTGTCAATCTTCCTCATCTCCCCCATCTCCCCCATCTTTCTGCATTCCGCCATTCCGCCATTCTGAATTCTTTCTACCTCCTTGTCCTCCTTGTCCTCCCCTGCTTCCCATCTCCCCCATCTTTCAGAATTCGGCAATTCTGAATTCGGCAATTCTTTCTACCCCTATCTCCGGACTCCCGCCCCAACTTGCCAAGGCTTTGTACCTTATCAATAAACCATTAGTAATAAGTATTTGAGAAAGAATCATGGACACACTTGCATGCATTTATCTATCTGTAGCTTACGAGAATCCTAACTCCGAGCCTTGCCAGATTAGGTTGGGGGAAAACTTTAACTGGGAACTTCCTAGTTCCGGTTGGATTAATCTCCTATCGGTTCTTCTTGCTCTTTCTTTCTTGAGCACAACTAATGAAGCTGAGGCGCGTGTTCTGCGGAGAGGATATAAAACTTCCCAGGTTGTTTCTCTTCAAAACAGTCTCAAAACCGCTGATTACTTCCCTGGTGATGTCAGATCTACCGGCTACTATGGTGTAATTACTGAGTGTGCCGTCAGAAGTTTCCAGAAAGCAAAGGGATTAAGAGTTGACGGCATTGCTGGACCACAAACTTTAGCTGCCCTCAACTCTACTACAACTAATGTTAGTTCCCCGACAAGGGGTGTGCTGCTGCGCCGAGGTAGTCGTGGTTCTGCCGTAACCCAGCTTCAGAGTAATTTAAAATCTGCTGGTTACTTCCCTACCAGTGTGCGTTCTACTGGTTACTATGGGCCAGTTACCGAGCGTGCTGTACGCAGATTTCAGCAAGCAAAAGGATTAAGAGTCGATGGCGTTGTTGGTTCTAATACTTTAGCTGCTTTTGTTGGTACTCCCGAAAGTAATGATGGTACGCTAACAGCTACCAGACTAGAGCTAGGAAATAGTGGTCAAGCTGTAGTTGAGCTACAAAACCGTTTGAGGGCTTTAGGTATCTACGCAGGCCCAGTAACAGGATTCTATGGTACTTTGACCCAAGCAGCAGTGAGAGATTTTCAGCAAGCTAGGGGACTAGGGGTGACAGGCATTGCTGATGCCAATACCTTAGTAGCACTACAGGGAACTTCGGGTGATATCGCTAGTGCAACTCCCGTCAGCGCGCCGGTTACGACGGTACAACTAAACGTAGGTAGCAGAGGAACCGCTGTAACTCAACTTCAAAATAATTTGAAAGCTGGCGGCTACTTCCCTTCTAGTGTCAACTCTACTGGCTACTACGGTAAAGTAACCCAGGCTGCTGTAAGCAGATTTCAGCAAGCTAGGAGATTGCCAGTGACAGGCGTTGCTGATGCCAATACCTTAGTCGCACTACAGGGAACTACTGTTGATACTACTAGCCCAGGGCCCGTTGTTACTAACCCCCCTGTCCTTGATCCGGGAATCCTTACAGGTACGAGATTACAACCAGATAGTCGTGGTGCAGAGGTGGTGGAACTACAAAATCGCTTGAGGGCTTTGGGTTTTTATAAAGGAGCTATCAATGGGTTCTATGGTCCCTTGACTGAGTCAGCAGTGAGAGACTTTCAGGTATCTAGGGGACTACCAGTTGATGGCATTGCCGATGCTAACACCTTGGCAGCAATACGGGGCAATGCTGTTGTTAGTAGTACTTTGAATAGATACCAACAAGACAGAGGTTGGATTGCTAACGGTATTGCCAATGCCAGTACTTTTACCTCCTTAGCGCCACGAGGATAAATTGCACAGATGCCTACTCAAACTGTTGAAATTCTCTCAGCCGAAGAACTGCGTCGCACCGTTACCCGTTTAGCTTCCCAGGTTGTTGAACAATCAGGAGATTTATCTAAGCTGGTGCTGGTGGGCATTTACACTAGGGGGGTTCCCTTAGCTCAGCAGCTGGGACGTCAGATTGAAATGTTAGAGGGGATATCAGTACCTGTCGGGGCACTAGACATTACCTTTTATCGGGATGATCTCGATCAGATTGGCATTCGGACACCGTCAACTAGCGAACTTCCTTTTAGTATCTCTGGCAAAACAGTAGTGTTAGTAGATGATGTCATCTACAGTGGACGCACAATTCGTGCTGCCTTGAATGCCTTGCATGAATACGGTAGAGCCCAGGCAATTAGATTACTAGTTCTTGTTGATCGAGGGCATCGCCAGTTACCAATTCGTCCTGATTTTACCGGCAAGAAACTACCGACGGCGGCTGAAGAACAGGTGAAGGTTTATCTACAAGATGTAGATGGGCAAGATAAGGTGGAGTTACTGAGAGATTTCTCTTATTAAGGGTAAAGGGGAAGGAACTGTAACTTAATTACTGGACAGAATTGCCCATCGCTACTCATTTTTGGGTAAGCCTGGCAAAAGCTGGTCAACAAACTCCCTTTCCCCTACCCCATCTCTAAATAACGTGGGTTTTCGACATCGCTTTTGGGTAAAATGACAAGCGGTAATGACTTGCAATTTTAAATTTTAGGTTTTAGATAACTTTGTCACCAGGTACTCTCTACGGTATTAGTGTTGGTCCAGGTGATCCCGACCTGATTACCATTAAAGGGCTACGTATATTAAAGCAGGTGCCAGTAGTGGCTTTCCCTGCTGGTGTTCAAGGTAAGCCAGGAATAGCTCAGCAAATTGTGGCTAGTTGGCTAGAAAGTCATCAACTACAATTGGCGTTGAGCTTTCCCTATGTACAGGATATGAAAGTCTTGACTCAAGCTTGGCTTCAGGCAGCAGAGCAAGTCTGGAAATATCTAGATTTAGGTCAAGATGTAGCTTTTGCTTGTGAAGGAGATGTTAGTTTCTACAGCACGTTTACCTATTTGGCACAAATGTTGCAACAGCTGCATCCTGAAAGTGTTGTATTACCCATACCGGGAGTATCTTCACCCATGGCGGCAGCATCTGCCCTGAATCTGCCTCTGACAATACGCCAAGAACGCCTCGTTGTTATTCCTGCTCTATATAATATTGAGGAACTAGAAACAATTTTAGGCTGGGCAGAAGTCGTAGTACTAATGAAAGTAAACTCTGTCTATGAACAAGTTTGGCAGCTACTATCTAAGCTGGGGCTTTTGGAAAATTCCTCTGTGGTGGAACGAGCAACCCTGCCAGAACAGATGATTTACGATGATTTAAGCGATCGCCCTAAACTGAAGTTGCCCTACTTTTCCCTACTAATTGTTAAAGTTAGTCAATCTTGAGGTTAGATAAGTTAACTCTCTTGAAGAAGAGGCAACTTTTTGAGGGAGAAGACAATCTTTCTCTTAGAGCTAGAAAAATTAAAAACTGGTCAATTGACTATCCAGTATAAGCATATATTTTCATTGATCTGATTACCGCCAAGACACAGCTACTTGAAATTTAACTGCTATGTCCCAAACTCCCTCATTTTTGCAAAACCTCCCCGAAAAACTAAGCCAGCCAACCAGCATTGCTGTTATGGCTTCCGTTGGTATCCACGCCGTTTTAGGGTTGACATTACCGCCTTTGCTCTCCCGTGCAGAACCACAGCCATCGGGAAATGTGCAACTGCTCGAGTTAACACCTCTAGAGTTAAGTCGTCTACCCGATTCAACGCCTCCTTTAGATGCGCTACCACCTCTACCCAGTCAGCCTGCTCCCCTATCTTTTAGCTCTCTCCCTCGCTTTCCTCTACCTCCTTCTCCTTCTAATCCTCTACCCCCAATAGCTAACTCTTCTAACAACTCTTCTACCCAAAATTCTTCTAGGAAAAGTTTAACCCCCGCTGGTGGGTCTTCTATTGACGATATCGAGAGACGCTTTAGATCGAGAGGAGTAACAATCCCACTAGGGAAGGGTACCCGCATCTTTGATCCCCCTCACAATAATCTACGAGGAGCTAACGGAGAAAAAACAGGTAGAAATTCAGCACAGCGACCTCCTAACGATTACCCACCTCTAGGAGATTCCGACTCCAATACTCCTCAGGCTACTCGCGG
>JBAUJE010000208.1:0-5612 GCA_049683475.1 Coleofasciculaceae cyanobacterium
TGGACACCTACAGAAGCAGCAGAAGAGGATTGGACTCTCACAGAAGCAGCAGAAGAGGACTGGACACCTACAGAAGCCTTAGACGAAAGTTGGCAAGATCTCGAAGTACTGGCGGCAGAATTTGAAACCTCGGCAGAAACTGCTGGCGAGGTTGAACAAGACACCGCAGCAGAATTTGAAACCTCGTCGGAAGCTGCTGCTGAGGTTGAACAAAGTACTGAAGATGATGTCTTTGAACAAGAACTTGTTGCATCGGCATCATCGGCATCTCTTTCTCGAGAAGTCCAAAGTGAGCGCGAGGAAGTACTAGCGACTGATAGTGCTGCTTGGGCAGCGCCTAGCATGGCTAGCAGCACGCCAGCAGGTGCTAAGAGACGCAAAGAAGTAAAGTCAGATTCTACTTCATCTACTCGCTCGGCAGAAAGTCAAGAAAATACAGTCCGCATTCCAGTCCGGCAGCTCGACAGACTTGGTGATCTATTTGGGGAACTCACTATTGAGCGCAATGGTCTGAGTTTACATCTAGAACGTTTGCGCAGCTTGATGGAAACTCTGCGTAGCCGAGTTAGCACTCTTGAGCAATCAAATCAGCGCCTCCGGACTACATACGATAAAGTTGCAACCCAAGCAAATACCATACCTGCCGCTGCTAAGTCACTGGCAGCTGCAATGGCACCCAATGGTGGGGGAACTCCAAACTATAACCAAGTATGGGCAAACTATTCCTATAGTGACATATTGGAAAATCCGTCCAGAACAGGTTTATTTAATACCCCCAATGCTGGTGTTGGTGAGGGGATGGCTTCTCTTGAACCAGGGGAAGGTGAAGGAGAATTCGGTGATGACGCTGAGGATATCAACAGAGGCTTTGATGCCTTAGAGATGGATCAGTACAGCGACTTACACCTGCTGTCTATGGAAGTGATGGAAACCATCGTCCAAATTCAAGAAGTCACTTCCGATATTGACCTTGGTCTGGAAGATACAGATCAAACAACTCGTGAGTTAAACCGCACATCTAAGCAGCTGCAAACCAACCTCACCCGGTTACGGATGCGCCCCTTGTCAGACTTGGTGGGACGGTTTTCTAGAGCATTACGGGACCTTTCCTTCCAGCATGGTAAACAAGTCGAACTGAAGGTTGTCGGTAAGAGTACCCTAATTGATCGAAGCATCCTGGAGACTCTTTCTGACCCCTTGATGCATTTGGTGCGTAATGCCTTTGACCACGGAATTGAAACACCAGAAGTCCGTCGAAACCAGGGTAAACCGCCCCAGGGAACGATTGAAATTAAAGCAGCTCACCGGGGTAACCAGACGCTGATTACCATCAGTGATGATGGTAACGGCATCAACCTGGACAAAATTCGATCTCGTGCTGAGGACATGGGTTTAGATGCTGAACTGCTCTCCTCCGCTAGTGAGGATGATTTGCTCTCGCTGATTTTTGAGCCAGGTTTTAGCACAGCCGACCAAGTCACTGACCTCTCTGGTCGAGGTGTGGGTATGGATGTGGTTCGCAATAACCTCAGGCAAATCCGTGGCGATATCAGGGTTGATACGTCCCCAGGTCGGGGAACTACCTTTACCCTGACGGTTCCCTTTACTCTTTCCGTGGCACGAATCCTGCTAGTGGAAAGTAATGGCATGTTGTTGGCATTTCCCACAGATGTAATCGAAGAAATGCTGCTGCTGCTGCCAGAACAAATCTTGAAAACCCCTGGTAGTGAAGCCATCCAATGGGAAGGGGAAATTATTCCTCTGATTCGCTTAGGAGCGTTGCTAAAGTTTAACTGTCCCCGTCGAGTAACTACCCTAGAAGGCTTACCCAGCATTAGTGATCCAACTGTAATGATGATTAATCAAGATGATCATTTGGTTGGTTTGCAAGTCGATCGCTGTTGGGGTGAGCGAGAGGTAGCCATCCGCAAAGTTGAAGGAACCCTAACTCTACCTTCTGGTTTTTCCAGTTGTGCCATTCTCGGTGATGGTAAGGTCGTACCATTGGTTGATTCGAGTGAGTTAGTGCGCTCGATTACTAATCGCGATGGCGTAACGCAGAAAAATAGCGTTGATTTCCAGAATCAGCTTACCCCAGGGGCGCAAAGTCGCGCTGCTTTTGCGCCCAGTACCGAGGTTACTGAGCAATTCCCCACAGCTCCATTGCCAGGTAGCTTACCTGAAGCAAGGACACCATCAATTCCCTCTTTACCAGCCTTTGCCGGCAATCTACCGGAGGATACGGCACCTCAAAACCAAAAAAGAACCATCCTAGTTGTGGATGACTCGGTTAATGTCCGCCGATTTTTGGCATTGGCTTTAGAAAAAGCGGGGTATTTGGTCGAACAAGCCAAAGATGGTCAAGATGCTGTTGAAAAACTGCTCAGTGGGCTCCAAGTTCAAGCTGTCATTTGTGACATTGAAATGCCTCGCCTCGACGGTTATGGCTTCTTGGCTCGGATTAAATCAGACCCAGCCTTCAGCGATTTACCTATTGCGATGCTCACCTCTCGCAGTGGGGAAAAGCATCGCCAATTGGCAATGACTTTAGGGGCAACGGCGTATTTTTCTAAGCCTTACAATGAGCGGGTGTTATTACAAACATTAGAGCAATTAACTCTGCCCAAAAAATGAATTTAACGGTTTTAGATTTTGAGTTGTATCTACTGATTTAGCTGTAGTAATAATTAGGGTTTTTTCAATAGTTAATGGTTGTGATAATATAGCAATTTGCGTTTAGGTCAGGAACATTTAATTTTCTTTGAGATTGCAGAGAATATAGTGTTTTGTGTCTCACTAAATAGAGAAAGGCTATAAATAAATAACGACTGTTAATTAATTAATAATTGATAAAACAGTAAGGCTAAAATTGTAAATCTAAAATCGATTGAAGGTTGTAAAATCATGGCGGTTTTTTCTCCTCTTAGTTCCCGACGCTCCGGCAAGCGTAAAGCCGAAACAACCCAACAACTGATTGTTTTCCACCTTTGTAATGAAGGCTTTGCCTTACCCATTGGGGCAGTTCAAAAAGTTATTCCTATGGGTAAAGTCTATGGTGCGCAAAGGGTAGGAGGAGTGAGCCTGACAATTTATCAAAATCAAGAATTAGTCGTCATCGACGCAGTACAGCGGATTTTTAGGGAAATACCGAGTCAGTATTCATTACCTAGTACCAACAGCACCGAGTCTTTTACTTATGCTGAAGTCACTGATGATAATCCTAATTTGTCTGCCCTAGTGAAGAAACCCTACGCACGTCTTGAGCCGTCCAGCGAAGAGGCTGATAGTCGCTACCTTCTGCTTTTGAAGAGCTCTCAGGGCAAACTCGTGGGGGTATCCATCGAAAAGCCGCCTTCTTTGCAGCGTGTACCTGTTTCTGCCTTTACCCCGCTAACGCCAGAATATGCTGCTGAGGGGAATCTTCGATGTGTAAGTGCATTGGTAATTTACAAGGATAATGCAGCGCCTCTATTCTTGCTCAACCCAGATCTATTAGTTAAGTCTCCACAGGCTTTGCCCTCAGCCTTCTAAGGAACTACTTTTTTGCTTAAAAACTAGAAAATACAGAAATTAGATTGTTGAGAGATTTATCCGGATACTGTAGTCAAATTAGAGGAATAAGAAAAGGTAGATGCACCCTGATGACTGCCCTCAGCAACTTCGCTGGGGGTTTTTTAAGATTGGAAGAGACAATAATAGTAGGGAACCGGGGAAAAAGTCAATTAATTTTTTCTGGCTGTCTACGGTAGTGCTATTTGAACGCTGGGTTACCTCGCTTTATCCTGCGTTTTCGCTTTGGCTTGCTCCAATCCTGGACAACGCGCATTGCTCGGTCGTAACCAGAATTTTTAGCTACATCTGCCCAATCAACTGGCTTACCTTCTAGTTCTGCTTTCTCCCAGGGACGAGACTTTAAATACTCCATTTCTTCCGGTGTCGGCATGGTGACAGGTAGGCTGGTTGGTGGAGTGGGTGAAGAAAGCCTGGTGTAGTGTTCTTCGACGGTACGCTTTGGGGGCTGTTCTTCCGGTAAAGGCTCACTGGGCTGCTCTTCGCCCAATTTTGCTTGGCTTACTATTTTTAAGGGCAATGGTGAAGCGGGACGCGCTACCGCCCATCGCCTTTTGTTCTGTCCAATGATTGTCCATTCTTCAATCCAGTCGGCAACAAGCATCTTGAACTCCACAGACAGCTAGGTGGCAAACGGTACAGCCCACGCTTTAGTTCCACAGTAGAAAACGCCAGAATTCCGGTTTTCTTGGAAACTCCCTCTATGTCAAGCTTTGCGCGTTTCTTTCGTAACTAGTTTCTCACATTAACAGCGAGTCCCTTTGTCTGAATGATAAGCCTTCAGCAGGGGGAAGGGAGTTAAGCGGCTAGCAAAAAAAATTATGATTTTTGTCCTTCTTCTCCCGGCTGGGTGGGCCTCTTGGGGGTGACCGTTAAATCTGTTGTTTCTCTCGATTGATTATTTTTACTTATCTTTTATGGCACCCGTGGCGACCGCTTCATTATCGATAAGTTTTGCTAATGCTTTGCGGGCTGCTCTCATGCTGCAACTGGTGTAGTCCAGGTCGTAGATATTGCACCGATATATCCAGGTCTTGCCCCGGTAGTTAAATAGCCTCTCTCTGGTCATCTGGTGACCTTCTTGGCGGAAGGAGGTGGTGATGCCATTTGGCTCGTACAGCCGCAGGGAACCATCTCTTTTCTCTTCGTACCAGATTCTTGGTTCGGCGTAACACTTGTCTACTTCCCAGTGGATGGCATTCTTCATCAGTTTTTGACACTCCCCGCTCTAAAGAGACGGGGATTCTTGGGTCAAAAGGGAGCCAACGCTTAACCCTTCGCCAAGCATGCAAGACCCGTATGCCCTACGGCTGCAAGTCCACGCTGCATCACTACTTGAGCGGCAGCAACGTCTCTATCTGTTGTGTATCGACATTCACCACAACGATGAACCCGTTCGCTCAGTTCTTTCTTGCCTGTATGATGGTTGCAGTTTGGGCAAGTCTGACTTGTACCATTGGGATTTACCTTGGCAAAATAGACTCGGCGTTTCGAGCAGACCCATTCTAGAATTGACAAGAATTCTCCAAACCCAGCATCTAGAGTGTGTTTCGAGAACATCCCTTTAGCCCAAGCTGGGAAATTCAAGTCCTCTACAAATATCATCCCTGCTTGATTGCAGAGTTGATGGGCCAACTTAAAATGAAAGTCTTTGCGCGTGTCGTGAATGTGTTCATGTAGACGAGCTACTTTAGCTTGAGCTTTACGCCAATTATTTGAGCCTAATTTTTTGTGACTCGCTCGTTGTTGGAGCAATTGTCGCGCGAAGACGCGCGCCCGCTTCGCTAACAGCTTCCGTTGGAGGTCTACAAAAAATCGAGGTCTAGCGATAGTCTCACCAGCCGAAGTAGCCAAAAAACTTTTTAGTCCTAAGTCAATGCCCAGGGGTTCGCCACTAGGGGCAATGTCTGGGACATCAACATCAGCTTGCAGTGTGAGCATGACGTACCATCGGGATGCTCTTTTAACCACTTGAGCCTGTTTAGCAACAAACCCATCGGGGATAGGGCGAGATAAACGCATTTTTACCCAACCAACACCAG
>JBAUJE010000209.1:0-8110 GCA_049683475.1 Coleofasciculaceae cyanobacterium
GGGGTGATGAGGTGAGGGGGTGATGGGGTGAGGGGGTGATGGGGTGAGGGGGTGATGGGGTGATGGGGTGAGGGAAGCATTATCAATTTTCAATTTGCCATTTTCCATCCCAAAACTTGTAGTCAAGAGAATTTGACACCAATTATGCAACTTTTGGTGAATTTTACTATAATTTCTGAAACCTACTCTGACAGTGGATAACTCACAACTTTGTTTACGACTGCACTTCCTCAAAAGACACAAGCTTTCGGGTCTTTACCCTATGACCTGTTTGAGGCAATCGATCTCCTCAAACGAGATCTCAATGCCGTAGTATTGGCTCACTACTACCAAGAAGCCGACATTCAGGACGCAGCAGACTACATCGGCGACTCCCTTGGGCTGTCGAGACAAGCTGCTGACACTACTGCTGATGTTATTGTCTTTGCTGGTGTTCACTTTATGGCAGAGACGGCTAAGATTCTTAACCCCCATAAACTGGTATTACTGCCAGACTTAGACGCGGGTTGTTCTCTAGCAGATAGTTGTCCTGCTGATGCCTTTGCCCAATTCAAGGCGCAGTATCCTGACCATTTAGTTGTTTCTTACATTAACTGTAGCGCCGAAATCAAGGCGATGAGTGATGTTATCTGTACTAGTTCAAACGCTGTCAAGATTGTTAACCAGATTCCCCCAGAACAACCAATTATTTTTGCCCCAGATCGTAATCTAGGGCGCTATGTGATGGAGAAGACTGGTCGTGACCTGGTATTGTGGCAGGGGAGTTGTGTTGTCCATGAAACCTTTTCAGAAAAGAGGATTATTGAGTTCAAGATTGAACACCCAGAAGCTGAGGTGATTGCCCATCCTGAATGTGAACCGGGAGTACTGCGCCATGCTAGTTATATTGGTTCAACTACGGCGCTGCTAAAGTATTCTCAAACTAGTTCCTCTTCTACCTTCATTGTGGCGACGGAACCGGGAATTATTCACCAAATGCAAAAGCAAACACCTAACAAACGCTTTATTCCTGCACCAGCAACTAACAACTGTAACTGCAATGAATGTCCTTATATGCGGTTAAATTCGCTGGAAAAGTTGTATTTAGCGATGAAAAACCGTCAGCCAGAAATTACTATGTCAGAAGAAATTAGGGTGGCTGCCCTACGACCGATTCAGCGCATGTTGGAGATGAGTGCTTAAAATTGTTTTACAGAGACGTGATCAATCGCGTCTCTATTTTTTTACCAGAAAGAGGTGGTTTGGGGGAGCGAACGAACCAGCGCTATAATCTCTGATTTGCCGACGCTCCTATCGTCGCTACCGCTGTGCTCACCATGCTACACAGCGCAGCGTCGGGATACTTCGACAAGCTCAGTTACAAAACAGATCGCGATGTAGCGTCAGGTCAAGTCATCGGAAACCGAGGAATAGAATTAACCCTCTTATGTCACTCTGCGGTTTTTCCTATTATTTGAACTTCCTGGAAAGAAGCTATAGTGAGGGATACAAAGCTCGATAATCGAATTTTAGCAATTTTACTGCTCTTAGGAATTTCTAGGAAGACAAAAGCTAGCGATCGCAAGATAGACAAAAGCCCTAGGATTTAGAAAATACAAATATTTTCGGAGTCTGACAGAAGAGGGATATCCTAATTTAAATATCTAACAGCTTATGAACCATTTTTTAACTTAATAAGTAATTCTTTTGCTAAAGGATTTTTCTTATGGGGAATTTCTTTAACCTCAAATATATCAACTTTGCGAAACAAATCTCCTAGTTTTTTATAACCAAAATTTCTTGGGTCGAAAGAGGGAGAAAGCTTATTAAGTTGTGCTCCAACTAAACTCAAATTAGACCAGCCGCCTTCTCCAGCTGTTACCTCAGAAGCGTCTTTAAGTAGTGTAATAATTTTTCTATTAAGTTTGAGAGGTTTAGAAGTTGTGGAATTAGTATTTTTTTCTGTGGTAGTTGCTGAAAGCTTATTTTCTTTTTCAACTTCCGGTTCTTCTAAAATTTCTGTGTAAATGAACTTGTCACAGGCAGCTACAAAAGGTTGTGGAGTCTTTTTTTCTCCAAAACCATAAACAAATAAACCAGACTCTCTAATCCTCGAAGCTAATTTAGTGAAGTCACTATCACTGGAGATAATGCAGAATCCCTCAAAATTTTGGGTATAGAGTAAATCCATTGCATCAATAATTAAAGCGCTATCCGTTGAATTTTTTCCTGTTGTATACCTAAATTGTTGAATAGGCTGAATAGCAAATTTATTTAATTTATCTTTCCAACTATTGAGTTGGGGAGTTGTCCAGTCTCCGTAAATTCTTTTAACGTTAGCTCTTCCCAGCTTAGCAATTTCCTTAAATAGGGGTTCAATAAGTTTAACTCTGGCATTGTCAGCATCAATTAACACAGCAAGGCGATTTGATTTTTGCAAAGTTTCAACTCCCACGGCTTTTCCAAGCATAACCTCAGAACAACTCTAGCTAAGCCCAAACCTTTTACTATTGCCCTAAAGTATGGCTTCAGCTCCTTTTTGTAATTTACCTACTTGAGCAAATCTGTCTCCTTTTGCTACGGAAAAATACTATAGTAGTTTCTGGAAAATGACTAAATATAACTTTGATCATTTTCGAGTAAGCTGAAGCCTTCTATTCTGACAATGACTATTGAAGTTGACTACCGCTTTCCACCAGGTGTAGATGCCGAGAAACAAGCAAAAGTGATTGCCATAGGACAGACTGCTGGCACCTGGAATGCCCAATTTGCCCATCGCGAGGAGGTGTTGCAATCACACTTGGCTCAAGTCATTAAAGGTTGTACAGAACCAGATGGTTCTAGCACTGTCACCATCGCTTTTCCAGAAGCAAACGTGGAAAATGATATCCCTAGTCTGTTGACAATGATTTTTGGTAAGTACTCCATGGCAGGGGCAGCTAAAGTCACAGCAGTGCGTTTACCAAATCACTACGGTAGGTATCCTCAGCTAGGTATGAGCGGTATCAGGGAAAAAGTGGGAGTGTTTGACCGTCCTTTGATTATGGCAATTTTCAAACCAGCCCTGGGACTTTCAGCTACCGACCATGCTGGTATTTTACAAGAGGTTGCCAGTGCAGGACTTGACATTATTAAAGACGATGAAATTTTAGGTGACTTGGAAGTTGCCCCCACTCTTCAACGTTTGCAAGCTTGCCGTCAAGTACTAGAGGAATTAAAACAGCAAACTGGTCGCACCGTACTCTATGCAGTTAATGTTACAGGTTCTGCTCACCAATTAATTGAGAAAGCACGTCTGTTGGTGCGTGAAGGGGCAAATGCTCTACTGCTCAACGTTTTAACCTATGGCTTCTCGGTCTTAGATGCCCTGGCAACAGATGCTGAAATTAATGTACCAATTTTTGCTCACCCGGCTTTAGCTGGTGCAATCTGCGCTGCTCCCAATCACGGTTTGGCTTACTCAGTGGTTTTAGGCACACTCATGGCTCACTGCGGTGCAGATGCTGTTCTCTATCCAGCTCATTACGGAAGTTTACCATTTGACCGGGCAGAAGAAGCACGTATTCGGGATAGTTTGCGATCGCGTAATGTTTTCCCGGTTCCTTCAGCAGGTATTCATCCCGGTATAGTACCCCAGGTTGTAACTGATTACGGTCAAGATGTGATCCTCAACGCTGGCACAGGTATTATGGATCACCCGGATGGTCGAGCAGCTGGTGTCAGGGCATTTTTTGAAGCTTTAGAAAGAATGGAAAATGGTTAATGGAAAATTGAGAATGGAAAATTGAGAATTAGCTATTTTGAGCAAATTTGATAATTTAACGCGGCTTTCTTCTTAACTATTCCCTATTCCCTATTCCCTATTCCCTGTTCCCTATTCCCTATTCCCTATTCCCTGTTCCCGACTTATGCAAAAAGTCTAATTAACAATTTAACAAATTCCCATGAAACGAGTAGTTTTCTGTGACTTTGATGGCACAATTACGGCAGTAGAAACTTTTGTTGGCATGCTGAAAGAACTTACACCAGAGTTGTGTTCTCAGTTGATGCCAGAAATGTATGCTAGAAGGCTAACACTAAGGGAAGGGGTTCGCCGACTGGTAGAGTCTATCCCTTCAGCACGCTACCCCGAAATTATTGAATATAGCAAAACTAAGCCAACTCGTCCTGGTTTAACAGAACTTATCGACTTTCTAGAAACTCAAGCCGTACCCTTTGTTGTTGTCTCCGGGGGTTTGCGGTGTATGGTAGAAACAGTGCTGGGACAAGTAGATACAGAAGGAAAGCCTCTATTAGAGAGGGTGGAAGCAATTTATGCAGTTGACGTAGACACAAGTGGTGAGTTTTTACAGGTAATATCTGAGTTTGAGGGAGATAGTGAACTAGTTGCTAAAGTACAGGTAATGGCTCAATACCCAGCACAGGAGCAAATAGCAATTGGTGACTCAGTTACAGACTTGAATATGGCCCTGACTGCACCTAGGGTATTTGCTCGCGATCGCTTGGGTCAATATCTTGATGAACATAATAAGTCTTATCTTCCCTGGCAAGATTTTTTTGATGTGCGCGAACAGCTTCGCCAGTGGTGGCAAGATCAATAATTGCGTTTGAGGTAAATAATGGATCAGGTACAGGCAGAAATTGAGGCAATTCGCTCTCAAATTGAAGAATTACGCAGTGAGCGTGACGCTTTGATTAAACCGGAGGTTGTGCCAGAGGATAGTTCACCAGAGGCCATCACTGAAGCTTACCGCCGTCAAGCAAGGATAGCAGCAGAAGTGTCAACGGAAGTAGAAGGCATTGATAATGCTATTGCTGCCCTAGAAAATCAAATTAAACAAAAACAGCGTCAGCTCAAACTACTACCCAATCAGCAGCGACAACTGGCGCAAGAGCAACAGATAGAAGACGCAGTACAACGTGCCTATGAGCATGCTGAACGCATAAATGAACTAGCTAAGGAATTATCAGATGAACTGCGGGCACTTAAAACTCTTGCCTACGACTTAAGTCCAAGTTACTGGCAGTTGCATTACAAACCTTTTATTACTGGATTTAAAAATATCTCAGTTCCCTTCCTCCGCTCCGATAACGAGGTTCTGATGATTAGCAAATTCAAAATTTAATTACTTCCTGCTACAGGGTGAATACAAATTATCCAATGGGATAAGCTCACGATGGGAAGTCAGAGGATAATTACTGGTGTTAACCTGTAGAGAGCAATGGCTGGGAAAAATAACTTTCTAGCCTAATCACCTGACAGTTTAGTTTAGACTCAAGATCGTTTTATCTATCTCGTCAATGATGTCTCAAGAGCTAGTCATTGATTTAACCCAAGAAAGTATTTGGCAGCAGGTTGCCCTTAACCCACCTCTCCTCTCAAGTTGCCAAACTGGGTGGAAGGGAATTCATCTTGCCTATCATCAACAACCTCCTTGCCAACCCCACCAACTTATTGAGCATCGCTTTGCTCACCATCTGATCGCAGTTTGTCTGAAAAACTGTGAAGTTAGAATGAATTTTAACGGCAATTGGCAAACAATGTACTGCTCGATTGGAGATGTAGGTATTCTTCCTGCTTATCAATGGGCTCCTATCGCTCAATGTAACCAAGATATCGAGTTTATTCATCTTTATCTTGAACCAAAGATGTTGACTCGTATAGCTCAGGCTTCTACTGAAACAGATCGAGTTGAATTGATGCCAAACTTTCAAGTACACGACCCATTAATTCAGCAGATAGGATTAAGTCTAAAAGCAGAATTGGAACGCAATCGTGCTGACAGTGGCTTGTATGCCGAGTCCATGGGAGTTGCTCTTTCAGCTCATTTACTACAAAGATATACAGTAAAGAAAACTCTGCTACAGAGCTATACAAATGGCTTGCCAAAACATAAACTTAATGAGGCTATTGCCTACATCAATGACCACCTTGAGTATGAATTGTCATTGACTGAAATTGCTGACCTTGTAAAGATTAGTCCTCATTACTTTGCCACTCAGTTTAAGCAATCTACTGGGTTAACACCACATCAGTATGTAATCCAATGCAGAATAGAACGAGCAAAAATATTGCTGACTAATCGAGAGCTGGCGATAACAGAAGTTATGAGGCAAACTGGTTTTAAAAGTCAAAGCCACTTTACCCGCGTATTCCGTCAAAATACAGCAATCACCCCTAAAGCATATCGAGACGCAATTTAACTTTTCGGAAGATTAGGCAAAGTTCGGAATTTTAGACAAGACAGAAGTAAGGAAGCACCGCTACACTCAACAAGAACAATCATAAGGTCAGAAAGTTAACAGCAAGTCTTCAAAAGACCCTGATTTTAAAATTTTTTATAGCGAGAGTGATTGCTTTCTCCTAAAGGGACGGTGAAAGCCCATAGGCGCGAACTTCTAACTTAAGTTATCTTAAAGAAGAGCAAAGTTTCTTTACAAAAGCTCCTCGCTCAATTACTGACAAAGGAGTAGCGATGACTCAGACAGCCCCCGAGCCAAATAAATCTAAGTTGAATGGAGCAAGTTTTAATAAACCTGTTGAGCTAGAGCAAGAGGTAAACTCACTACAACCAGAACCAAGAAAAACTACATTTAAATGGCTATCCGGTGGACGTGGTTTACTGATTGGCATGACCGCAGGTATTGCTCTGACCTTAGTAGGAACGCGCTTACTCAGTTCTCAGCCAGCCACCACTACTACCGAAACTGCCACGACCATCTCCTCTTCTGTACCAGCGCAAAGCGTGACAGTAGCAGAAGTCGAAAGCTCTCAAATCGACAATACTTTGAAAGCTACTGGCACAGTAGCAGCTTTAGAGATGGTGCCAGTATTGTCTCAAGCAACTGGCTTACAGATTAAGCAAATATTAGTAGATGAAGGAGCAGTAGTCAAAGCAGGTCAGTTAATGGCACGCCTTGATGATTCAGTTCTCCAAGCACAATTGAGCCAAGCGAAGGCTTCCGTTGCTCAAGCAGAAGCTCGTTTAGCAGAACTCAAAGCGGGTACGCGTCCAGAGGAAATTGCCCAAGCTCAAGCTAGGGTAAATCAGGAAAAAGCTCGTTTGAATGAGACCAAAGCTAGCATTCCCAAAAGAATAGAGCAAGCTCAATCTCAAGTCGCTTCTGCTCAAGCACGTTTGAAGCCAGCGGAAACTCGTTACAACGAGTGGCAAAAACTTGTAGATGAAGGAGTAATTACCCAAGATAGATTTAACGAGGCCCTCAGCGAATACGAAAGTGCCAAGGCGAATTTAGCAGAAGCCCAACAACGCCTCGAGCAAGCACGAAGCACTAATAGTCCAGAAATTGCCCGATTAGAAGCCGCCGTAGCAGAAGCCGAACAACAGCTTAAGCAACTGCGTGCAGGTTCACGTTCTGAGGTAATTACTCAAGCTCAAGCGCAACTAGCCCAAGCCAAAGCCCAAGAGCAGTTAGCCGCAGCACAGTTGAAAGATACACGGGTAGTTGCTCCCCTTAGCGGCAAAGTGGCCCAAAGAAATGCTCGTGTCGGGGATGTCACCTCATCATCACAAAAGCTATTTACGATCATTGAGCAAGGACGCTTAGAGCTATTGCTGAAAGTTCCGGAAACCCAGTTAACACAAATTAACCCAGGACAAGAGGTACAAATCACCTCTGATTCTGATAGCAGTTTAAAGTTATCAGGAAAGGTGAGAGAAATTGACCCTGTAGTAGAAGAACAATCTCGTTCAGCGACAGTTAAAGTTGATTTACCGGCCGGAACAGCCCTCAAACCAGGCATGTTTTTACAAGCAAGAATTGCCACATCTCAGGCAAAAGGTTTAGCTGTACCATCTAAGGCTGTGCTGCCCCAAGCAGACGGTAGTTCTCTTGTTTATCAACTAACAGAAGAGGGTACTGTCACAGCGCAAGCAGTAGAGACAGGAGAAATTCTCCCAGGTGAAAAGGTAGAAGTTAAGAGTGGTTTATCTGTAGGCGATCGCGTGGTGGTTAAAGGTGCTGCTTATCTTAAAGATGGGGATAAGGTTGAAGTGAGTAATGAGTAATGAGTAATGAGTAATGAGTAATGAGTAATGAGTAATGAGTAATGAGTAATGAGTAATGAGTAATGAGTAATGAGTAATGAGTTAAGACAAAGTCTTTAGTA
>JBAUJE010000210.1:0-27395 GCA_049683475.1 Coleofasciculaceae cyanobacterium
TTGAGAGAGACGTTCTGCTGCTAGTGATTCGTACTCGAAGAGATTAATCGGTTCTGTCAAAGTGTCTTTATATGGGATTTACTCCATCCCTAAATGACATCTTCACTATGGTAAATCAATATCTTCCCGTCAGGAGTCGGGAGTTAAGTGGGGAGTGAAGGAGTGAGGGAGTGAGGGAGTAAGGGGAAGTTTTGACAAGATGTTGATGAAAATTCTCCATCTTCACCCCATTACCCCATCACCCCATTACCCCATTACCCCATCATCTCTCAATTCGCCAAATTTTAATCGTCATATCTCTACTGCCACTGGCAAGAAGTGTACCATCTTGATTAAAGGCAAGGGTATTAACCGCGTCGGTATGTCTCTTGAGAATACACTTCTGGCTAAGGTTATAGGCGTTCCATAGTTTGATAGTTTTGTCTACACTGCCACTGGCAATCAGTTCACCATCAGGGCTAAAGGCGACGACTTTAACCCTTGCTAAGTGACTTTTATTAATACTGTTGCACTCTCTGCCACTAGAGACGTACCAAAGTCTAAGAGTTAAGTCGGAACTGCCGCTAACCAGAAATTTGCCATCGGGGCTAAAGGCTACAGAGTCAACTGAATTAGAGTGTCCACTTAAGCTATAGGGTTCTTCCCAGGCGCGAGTGTTCCACAGTTTAATCGTTCTGTCTACGCTAGCGCTGGCAAGAAATTCACCATCTTGACTAAGAGCGATCGCATTAACTAAGCTTGAATGTTTAAAGAGACTACGTATTTCTTTACCGGTGCGGACATCCCATAGTTTGATAGTAAAGTCAGAACTACCACTAGCTAGGAATTTACCATCTCGGCTAAAGGCGATGGTATTAACGGAGTTGGTATGTCCTTTGAGAGTGTAAATTTCTTGTCCTGTGCGTACATTCCACAGTTTGACGGTGTTGTCCCCACTACCACTGGCGAGAATCTTGCCATCGGGGCTAAAAGCCACGGCGTAAACTGCGTCTGAGTGCTTAGAAAACCACCCCCCTAAGGTGCGAATTTCCCAAGCCATTCTTAATTGCCACAGCTTGACTGTTTTATCTCCACCGCCACTGGCGAGAATCTTGCCATTGGGGCTAAAAGCCACGGCATGAACTGCATCTGAATGCCCGGAGAGGGTAGTGAGTAGAGAAACTTTAGCTGGGGTATTTTTCTGCTTTTTAGCTAGTATTAAAGCTTGTCGCTGTTGTTCTATTAAGTGTAAGTTGGCAGAGGCGAGAGTCTCGCTAACGCGATCTTTTTCCCTTGCCAAGGCTTGCATTACCTGCTCAGCTGATTGGTATCGCCGCCTAACACTGCTTTGGATCATCTTATCTAGAATTTCAGCTAGGCTATCACTAACTGGATTTTCATTTAAGTAATGCCGCCAAGCAAAATTACTCTCCAAGGCATCGTACAAATCAAAGGGCGGCAACTGTGTAAGTAAATGAAGACAAGTGACACCCAAACTGTAAATGTCGCTGGCAAACATGGCTTTGCCAAAAGTTTGTTCTGGGGCAGCATAGCCAGCACTACCAATCGTTGTGCCAGTTTTCGCTAAAACTGTCGGGGTCGCATACTTGGCTGCCCCAAAATCGACCAGCACTAATTTGCGATCAGAACGACGATGAATGATATTCTCTGGCTTAAGGTCGCGATGAATTACCTGTCCTTTGTGGATAAATTGCAAGACAGGCAGTAAGTTACCTAAGAGGCGGCGAATTTCCGATTCTGAGAAAGCCCCCCTTTCTATCAACTCCTGAGCTAAATTTTGTCCGTCGATGAATTCCTGCACCAAGTACTGGTAATTATCTTGCTCAAAATGCGCCAATAGCTCAGGAATCTGAGGGTGTTTACCCAACTGTTCCAAGCGTCCGGCTTCTTGATGGAATAATTGAGCTGCTTTGCTGGTGTTATTTTGCCCTTGAGGATAAAACTGCTTAATTACACAGCGAGGTTTGCCCGGTTGGTCTTCATCTTCGGCAAGGAAAGTTCTGCCAAAGCCCCCTTGACCGATGAGCTTGATGGCTCTGTATCTTCTGACCAATAACAGTTTAGTCCCACAAGTTTGACAAAGCTCGTTGGAAGTGGGTTGCTCAGGACTAGGGCAATTGGGGTTGAGGCAGTAGCTCATTAAGGGAAACTATTAGGTTGATTCCATAGTAAGCTCTGCCTTCTGCATCAAAGTGACCAGGAAGTAGGTAGTCTGGACAAGGAGGACAGAGATATTGAGAAAAATTCCTTCCCTGCTCCCCCTACTCTCCCATCTCCCCACTATTGGACTCTCCACTCAGTTGGTATGGTTGCCCAGGCTTGAGCAACTATGTTACTCAGCCAGCGTCTTTGAGAGTGATCTAGTAAACTGTCTTCCTCTAGAACTTCAGCGGTTAAATCGTCTAGGGACTGTCCGCTTTGACGAGCAATCTGAACGACACCAGCGATTGCTGCCGCTACTAATTCTTCGTCAATAGGTTCTTTACGTAAAGCCACAATTTCTTGAGGACTAGCTGGGATGGGATAATTCATGGCTAGTTAACAACTGCACCCATAACTTTAACAAAATGAAAGAAGTGTAAAGTTTCTTTACTTATCTTAGATAAATCAGTACTGGGAAGTTTAGCGTATTTTGTTCCATCGTTACCTCCGTCTTTTCACTTAATCAATGAGTCAATGAGATCACTAAGATGAAAGAAGTTCTCTACGTAGAATTACCAACGCCGCAGACAAGTGCTGTCTGCACCTGGTTACAAGAGGAATGGTCCCCTAGTTTAGGGGAGAAGATTATCACCCCTGACGGCATTCGTCTGCAATTTAAGAGTCTGTTCTCTAGCAGTAAACCTACAGTTGCTGCTGCCCTAGTTCCGGAAATTTCTATTTTTGTCTGGTCGGTACAACGAACAACCTACCTCAAAGCCTTTCGCTGGGCAGATTCTCCTATTAAGGGGGAAAGCCAAATTCTGCAAAAATTGAAGGCTGATTTGCGCGAGCAGTTCCCCTACCAATATCGAGAACTACCAGTTATTGACCTCTCAGAGACATCAATTTTTGAGGCGTTGGCTCCCTATTATCCCCAGACGGTTCATTTTTTTCAAAAAATGCCCAAAGGGGAATATGACCTCAACCGCGTCTATTGGTGGGAAAAGCGGTGGCGTGAAGGAGTCCGCCATCCCCAACAACCTAGGCAAGTTATATTTGAGGGCAGAACCAAAGAAGAAGATATTACCCTCTCCCCCCAGTACGATTTAATCTATATCGGTGGTGCCTTGGGAGTTATCCATGCAGCAGTCATGGCGAAGTTGGGCTACCGAGTACTGCTGGTTGAGCGTTTACCCTTTGGACGGATGAACCGGGAGTGGAATATTGCCCGTAACGAGTTCCAAAGCTTGATTGATTTAGGTTTATTTACCCAGGCTGAGTTTGAAAGTCTCATTGCCAGAGAATATGTTGATGGCTTTAATAAGTTCTTTGATGGTAATAATCCCCCCCACCTCAAGGCGGCAATTTTGCACACGCCAACAGTACTCAACGTGGCACTAGATTCTGAGAAATTATTAAATTTATGTGGAGAGAAACTGAGAAAAGCTGGCGGAGAAATCTGGGATGAGACAGAATTTGTCAAGGCAGAAGTTGAATCTGAGCAAGTTGCTGTCACATTGCAGCACATACCCACCCATTCAACCAAACAAGTGAGGGGACGGCTGTTGGTCGATGCGATGGGTAGTGCCTCTCCTATTGCCTTACAACTTAATGGTGGTCGTGCTTTCGATAGTGTTTGTCCGACGGTGGGGGCGGTTGTTGAAGGATTTGAACCAGGAGTTTGGGATGCTAATTACGGTGATGTCTTAAACAGTCATGGGGATGTTTCACGGGGCCGTCAGCTGATTTGGGAGTTATTTCCTGGTGCGGGAGAGGAATTGACTATCTACTTGTTCCATTACCATCAGGTCAACTCTGAAAATCCTGGCTCCTTGCTGGAAATGTATGAAGATTTTTTCACTATTCTGCCGGAGTATCGCCGCTGCGATTTGGAAAAATTAGTCTGGAAAAAACCTACCTTTGGTTATATTCCTGGACATTTTAGCGTAGGAAGTCGCGATCGCACTGTAGCCGTTGATAGACTCTTAGCTATTGGTGATGCGGCCTCACTCCAATCTCCCCTGGTATTTACGGGTTTTGGCTCCCTAGTACGCAACCTCTACCGCTTAACTGACCTATTAGATACTGCCTTGCGATACGATTTGTTGAAAGCTAAGCATTTAAATCAGATTCGTGCTTATCAAAGTAACGTTGCCGTTACCTGGCTATTTTCCAAAGGCATGATGGTGCCTACTGGTTGTCATTTGCCCCCCCAACGGATTAATGCCATGCTCAATACTTTTTTTGGCTTGTTGGCAGACGAACCGCTAGAGGTGGCAGATAACTTTATTAAAGACCGCTTTGGCTGGTTAACTTTCAACCGACTCGCTCTCAAAGCAGCTAGGCGCAACCCTGCCCTGATACCCTGGATTTGGGAAATGGCTGGTACTAGGGATTTAATGCGTTGGCTGGGTAGTTATTTTAGTTTTACTTTGCAAGCTTTAGTTAGTTGGTTACTTGGTGGTTGGTTTCCTAAACTAATTAGGACTTTACAGCCTTGGCTGGAAACTCCTTATCCTGGTCTGTGGTTGAGTTTGTTGGCTCAAGGCTACAACCTTAATGCTGGCTTAGGTAGTTCGGAAAAAGCCGGGAGTCGGGAGTCAGGAGTCAGGAGTCGGGAGTCGGGAGTCGGGAGTCAGGAGTCGAGAGTCGGGAGATGAGGGACAAGGGAGACACGGGAGAAGGGAGAAGAAAGAATTTAGAATTCAGAATTAAGAATGCAGAAAGATGGGGGAGATGGGAAGCAGGGGGAGATGGGGAGATTAGGGGATGATGGAGTGATGGGATGAGGAGATGATGGAGTGATGGGGTAGCTGAATTTAGTCGAGTGTTGTTACTCTTCACCTCTTCACCTCTTCACCTCCTCACCTCTTCACCTCCTCACCTCTTCACCTCTTCACCTCTTCACCTCTTCACCTCCTCACCTCCCCTATTCCCTGTTCCCAATCTGTCTGTTCACCACTCAAATAGGATCGCTATAAGTTTTTCATCTAACAGTTTTTAAGCTGTCCATTTTTTCTGTAAATAACTCATTAAACAGGCTTAAAACGGTACGCTTACGTATTAGAATGTTGGCATTAACTGACATACCTGATTGCAGAGGTAATTGACGATCATTAACTTCTAGGGACTGTTGGTCTAGTTTAATTGAAGCAGGGAAAGTATAGAAGGGGCGGTTTTCTGCGGGTGAGGGAGGTAAGGCATCAGAGCCAATGGAGACTAGCTCACCTTTAATATCACCAAATTCACTAAAAGGAAAAGCTTCTACCCTAACGTCAACAGTCATGCCTTCTTGAACAAAGCCAATGTCTTTATTGGTCAGATAAACTTTGGCAATTAAGGCCTCATCAGGAACAACTTTTAGAACTGGCTCAGCTGAATTAGTCACAAAACCTTCGGCACTTGCTTGCAAATCAAAAACAGTACCAGATACAGGTGATCGTAGCTCTTGATAAGCTAAAGCAAGATTAGTCTCGCTTAACTGGCTATCGATTTCTGCTAGTTGTTTCTCATTATCAACGATTCTTTTATTTAAATCTGAGTCTATTCTGGCAATTTCTTGTTGATTAGCTGCAATTTTATCTGTTAACTCTTTTTGGGAAAGAGCTACTGTATTAATTAGCTGTTCTTTGGCCTGGTCAATATCTAATTGCAAGCGCAATTCTTCATCAACTAGCTGTTCTAACTCTGCCTGACGAGTTTTTACTTCGTTTTCTTGCCGCAGATATTGAATGCGGGAGAAGGCCCCTTCTCGTAATAGTAACTCTAAATCCCGAAGAATACCCTGCTCTACCTGCAAAATTTCTTGGGCGTTAGCAAGTTGAACTTTATTCTGATCGAGTCGTTTTTCTAGCTGTCTAATTTCTGACTCATAGGAAGAGATACGAGAGTTTAGTTCCCTAGTAGCAAATTGCAAACGCTCCCGCTGTGCAGGACTAAGTCTAGTTCCAGAAGTGTCACCCCTTAGCTGAGTTCTGTAGAGTTCATTTTCTGCGAGCAAAGCATTACGACTTTCAGTTAGAGAGATAATTTCTTGAGGAATTGATAGTTCAGATGGTTGAAAAGAAGTATCTGCTAAAGCAGTACTGTTTCTCATTTGAGAGCGATAAAATTGATTTTCCTTAATTAAGGCGGCGCGGACTTTACTGAGAGAGGTAAGTTGAGCTTGAGCCGTTTTCGGTTCAAGGGTAACTAATAAATCTCCTTTTTTAACTTTTTGACCATCTTCAACATGAATTTCTGTCACCACCCCACCCCTTGGTGCTTTGACTTCGTTCACCGCAGCTTTGGGTTCTAGCTTACCTTGGGCGGGAACAGCTTGCTCTATTTCAGTTACACCTGCCCAAATTAAACCACCAGTAGTCACGCTAATAATCGTCCAGAGAATGGCATGAGACCAGATAGGAGATTGTCGCAGAATAACAGGTTGGTCAAAACTAAGATTAGTATCTACTTCCTTAGCTTTTGAAGAGAATCCTTCCGTTTTAGAATTTTGCTTATTGTTAGCAATTAGGTCAGTTAAATTAGTTGCTTGCTGGGAAAGATAACCGTTTTTCTGGTTCATGATAGGGGAAGTGTACAAATAAGTTAGTCTTGACAACGCTAAAGTTTTTGGTAATAAAAACTTGATTTTTAAAATCCTTCACTTTAGCGAGGTGGTAGTACTGCCCCAGTTGTTTAAAACTCTTAGTCAGACATAAATTTATGGTGAGTGGAAAAGAGAAAATTGTTAATTAAACAAAACCTCTACTCATCTCCTCCGACTCCCGATAAAAAGTAGGCTGAATTTTGAGTACTGTCAACTTGACTCCGATTATATCAAGTCTGTCTATAGCGCTTCTCTATCTGTTGAGATACAAAGTCAAGGAGTTTTAGGAAGTAGGCATCAGAAAATTGAATTTGCCTTATCAATTTGAGAAAAGCTATATCTATCCCCATCTATCCCCAGAAATGTGTTTAATTTCATAAAGTTAACTGCCTGACACATTTTGAGGTTAGTCAAATACTTTAGGAGAAGAATACTGAAGATAAGGCTTATCAAGATGATATTTTCTTATAAAATTAGTAATTAAAAAGGAGAGGGAACTAAAATTGGGAGGCATCAGGTGAAAAAAAATAAGCCAACCGACTATACAGCCCTCATTCGTGCTGTCAAGGCAAAAACTTCCTCGATTCCAGACTGGCTGACTTTGGGAAGGAAGATTTATGCTCCTAAGTACGGCACTGGTGAAGTGATATCATTATTGGGTAAGCGCTTGATAATGAAGTTTCCTGGAGTCTCCCAGCCGGTTCAGTTCCAAGATTGGCAAAAAGCTATCCAAGAAGGTGAAATTTGTGCTTCAAACTCAGCAGCCACAGGGGGAAACTTCCTAGTGCAAAGTGGTGTTAGTGAAGGGCAAATCGCCGCCATTCCCCAACCAAAATTTAGAGAAATTGCCAGAGAATTAAGAGAAAACCTGACTGCTGTTGAAATTATGCCAGCAAAGGCGGGGGAGCTATCTGCCTTTCCGCAAAATTTACCTGTAAGCTTAAAAAAAGCCCTGAAAAAGGTTGGCATAAATCATCTCTATTCCCATCAGCTAGAGTCTGTTCTACAGCTACGTGAGGGTAAAGATGTCAGTATCGTCACTCCCGCAGCTTCTGGTAAAACTCTTTGCTATAACGTAGCCATCCTAGAGCATTTACTCTTTTGTCCTGATAGATGTGCCCTCTATATTTTCCCCCTTAAAGCCCTGGCTAATGACCAATTACGTAAGCTAGAGTACTTGGTAGCAGCATTACCAGCATCAGAAAGGCTTCGGGTTGCTCAGTTAACTGGTGATACCCCCTACAATCAGCGTCAGCAGCTCTTTGTACCCTATCCGCCCCATATTTTAGCTGTTAGTCCTGACTTATTGCATTACCAATTAGAAAAAGTGCGGCGACTACCAGAGTGGGAACCCTGGCGCGAGTTTCTCTGGCGTTTGCGCTGTGTGGTGATTGATGAGGCACATACTTATATTGGTGCCTTTGGAGCTCATTTTGCTAATTTAATGCGTCGTTTGCGTCGGGCTGTTGATAGTGTAGGAGGTAATAGCAACAAAATCCAGTTTATTTGTTCCTCTGCAACTATTGGTAATCCCGTAGAGATGGCACAGCGCTTTAGTGGTAGAACCCAGCAACCAGAAAGATTACATCTCGTTGAAACCAGTGGTGCAGAAAGTGCAGAGCAAACTATACTTTCTTTGACTCCTAGTAATGCAGCTAATCGAGATGCTTGTAAAATTATTCTGTCTTGGTTGCGTCATGATTTAAAAGGGATTGTTTTCTGTAATTCTAGAGCAGCGGTAAAAAATCTGATTGGTTTAGTGCAACGAGAGGCTCAACGGCAAGGAATTGGTTATTTAGCTAACTCGGTAGCAGCATTTTACGGTTCCCTGAAAGGCGATCGCCGCCGTCGTATTATTGGACAATTAGAAAGTGGTAGTTTGAAAGTTATTCTCTCTACTTCTGCCCTAGAAGCAGGGATTGACTTACCAGAACTTGACTGTTGTTTGATTCGGGGCTATCCTGGCTCAATTATGTCCTTTCGTCAGCGTATTGGTAGGGCAGGACGCAAAAATCCTGGTTTAATAATTTTCTTGCCAGTTGCCCAGAATCCCCTTGATTATTATTACGGAAATAATCCTCAACAATTGCTCAGAGGCGAAGTAGAAAGTGCGGCATTTAATCCTGACTATCCAACTATTTTAAGTAAGCATTTAGAGTGTTGTTGCGTAGAAAGTGGCTTACCAATACTGGAAGTAGAGCATCGTTTTGGTAGCAAAGGTGGGACAATTGCTAGTGAACTACTAGAACAGGGAAAACTGCGACTTTCTTCTAGTTATACCCTCTGGACATCAGGTTATCCCCATCGGGGAGTTAATATACGAAGTAACATCCAAGATTCTATCGAGTTGATTGATAATAAAACCGGCGAATCATTTGAGGAAATGTCTCGTGAAATTGCTTATCGAGAAGTTTTTACCGGTGCTTTATACACAGCTTTTAATAACGAGGGAGAAACAATTACTTATTGGTGTAGTGAACTTGATCTTGAGCTTCGTCAGGCTTATTTAGAACCCCTTGATAAAGACCCAGGGCTGTTTACAGAAGCAGAAACTCAGTTAGATATTCAATTAATTGAACCCCTAGAAGAAGCCAAAATTATCTCAACAACAATTCCTGAAGGTACATTAAGGCTCAGTTTGCATTGGGGGGAAATCACTTCTTTGGTGAGAGGATACAAAATGTTAAGTAGGGAGTATCAATTAACTTGCAAAAACCCTAGCTGTAAAAACAATCGCCGACCCCTTAAAGGTAAAACTTGCTCAGCCTGTTCTCGTCCTTTAGGATATGCAGAACTTACTAAAGTTACCCAAGAAGTGTTTTTTCCCCAACCCTACGCAACTCAATATCAAGCACCTGTGGTTAAGGTAGAAATGAGTCAGGAAGTTGCCCAAATTATTACTAACGAGGTAAATCCTCTCAAATCAAGCATTAGGTCTAAATATGGTAATGAAATTCCTGAAGAATATCTAGGTTTATTGATGGGTAAGCCTGAATTTGTTGCCCTGCACAGTATGGGACATCAGATTATTTTTGCTGTTCCTTTAGTGGTTCTCTCTTCCCGTCATGATGTTAACTTTTTTGCTTTAAAAGAAGGTGAGATTACAACTGGTTATTTTTTTGATACCTGTGAGGGGGGAAATGGTGCAGTAGAGGCAATTTTTCAGCAGTTACCTAAACTAGCAGCTAAGGCTAAATCTTTAGCAAAAAACTGTGATTGTGAACATGGTTGTCCTCGCTGTCTAATTCAGCATGGTTGTCCTCAACAGAATTTTGGACTATTTAAAGAGATAGGATTGTTACTGCTTGATGCTATTTCTGGCTTAGAAGAGGGAATAGGGAGTAGGGAGTAGGGGGAGAATTTTCCTCAATGAATCTTTAAATATAAAACACTAACCTCTCCCCCAGCCCCTCTCTTAGAAGGCGAGGGCAGTAAGATATTCAAGGGCGCTATGTTCGGTTTATTTACACCTACCTAATTTATGACTAATCAAACTCCTACACCTACTCAAGAAGATAAACAAACACTACCAAGTCCTTTGCGTTGTTTGACGGGGGCATTAATTTCTGGGGGATTGGCTTTTGTTCTTTATTCCCTCACTTCTTCTATTGCTCAAACTTTTGCGAGTAAACCTCTCTCTTCAACTAATACGACGGCGATTAATATTTCTATTGCAGTACGTACCCTGGTTGTAGGGGTGAGCACTTTGGCAACTGCTGTTTGTGGCATTGTAACTGTGGGTTTGATTGCTTTGGCAATTCAGGTTTTTATTCAGGGGTTGAGAAATCCCTCGGCTTCTGATGAATAACAGAAATTCCGACCGCGACGGCAAATCGTTGAAATCATCAATATGTAGTTATTCAGCTATATATCACTTATTTCCCAATAACGTGGCGGCGAAATAATGCCTTTTTCAATGATTTTTGAGCGGATGAGCAGGGGGTAAACATGCCAGTGATAATCGTAAGCATAAGCCCAATTCTGCTCATAGATTCCCACATCAACAAAGTACTGTCCACTATTTAAGTCAAGTCGCTCAAGATAGAGGGCAACTTTACCTTGTCCTTGGATTTGTGGCAGAGAAAGTTCTGCCACTTTTGTATCGGTATCGTAGCAAACAAATCCATCCTCACGACTAATAGTTACACCAAAAATTGGAGCATGGATGGCATTGGGAGATAGATACTCAATCTCCACACGCAGAGAGGCACCACTGTCAATTTCTTTGACAGGAGAACCTTCTAATTCGAACAGATTTAGGGCGGTAATTTCCAACTCCAGTGAACCAAAGCGGTTCTCATTTATTCTTAGTTCTCCACCTGTTGAAGTCTGTGAGGAAGGCTGTTTTACTGGTGTACGCAGTTGCGTTTCAGGGATTTTACTGAGATAAATGTTGGGATGAACAATTGCCAGTTGAGAAAGATTAGTATTTTGAATCTCTCTTGTTAGTAAGGGATATTTGTCTAAACAGTTCTGCTTAACAAAAAACAGAATATTTTGAGCATACCAAGGTTTTACTTTGTCATTATCCCAAATCTTTTTTCTGAGACAGTCAACGAGAAGATAACCACGAGTTGTAAAGTATGGTAACCAATAAGAAGGCCATTGTTCATTAATATGTTCTGTTCCTCCCTGGTAAGGAATTGCCGCCGAGAATACAACTACATCTCCCAGCTTAGTAAGAGAATCTATAAAGCTCTCTGCACATTCAGATGGAAGATGTTCTGCTACCTCTAAAGAAATAACTAAATCGAAGGTTTTGTCAATTTGCCAAGGTAATTTTAAGTCGTGTGCTAAAAACTCTTCTTGGGGAATTTGCAATGATTCTTGATCTACATATTCACCATCTATACCTAGGCAATCTTGAATGCCAAACTCTTTAAATACAGACAGCCAAGTTCCATCACCACAGCCCACGTCAACCACACTTTGGGGTTTAATTAGGTCTAAAATTAGAGGAACAATTTCTCTCGCTGACTGTCGTGAACCAGTTTGTAGGTCTTCAAAAAATTCTTGATTATAAGGGCTTTCGCTCGACATGTTAATGCCTCTTTCAGGGCTAATTTCCCTGGGTGAATTTGATTAAAATTGCAGCTTGGGTAGGAATATTTAAAGTAATATGACCGTTCTCTAAGAGGGGCTTTCCCACAATCTCATCCATCACCTTTGAACTAAACTCCCAGATTGTGCTGTTTCCCTTCATGATTAGTTCAGAGAGATTAGCATCTACCGTGTAAGATTCTTCTCCACTGTTGGTGACGAGGAGGTAAACATTACTGTTTGAATCTTGGGTGGTAATTGCTGTTAAATTAGGATTACTAGTTGAGGTTAAAAAGGTAGGGCGACCACCTTGTAAAGCGCGGATTCCCATCCGGAAAGCATAATAACTAATCTGCCGTTCCCCATTTGCTCCTATCAGTCCTTTAAATCCCCCTTCTTCTCCCCAGTTGTACAGGGAAAAAATATGACTACCATAAATATAATTTTTCTCTGGTTGGGAACCCAGAATCATATTTTTAATCAGATTAATGGCAAAAGGAAGGTCATCATACCCAGTCGTATAAGTACCCCATTCCCCTAACCAGACAGGAGAGTTAGAGTGAATAGTGCCATTCATCCAGCCATGTACTTTCTGGGTGTAGTCAGAAATATCTGAAGCGTAGTCGTGGATATTAATACTGTCGAAGTATTGAGGAATTTGCTGCAAGGCATGAGTTGGCCAGCTACTACCACCAACTGTTACTGGTGAATGGATATGATAGGTACGACCAGGTAAATAAGTCTTGTAAGCATAGTCAATGGCATCTTTTGCTACCCTAACCAATTCAAAGTAGTCTGCTTGGGTGCCACCCCAACCTTGCTCCCGATTATCCGGTTCATTGTGAATTTCAAAATCATCAACCTGGTAATCATTACGCACATTTAGCCAATAAACTGTGGCAAAAACATGCTCCCACCATTCATGCCAATCTTCCTCAGTTCGAGGGGGGTTAAGTTGCAATGCCCAAGCAGGGTTCCAGCTGTTGTCTACATTGCGAATAGTCAGAACAGGTCGGATTTTAGCTTGCTTGAGTGTGGTGAAAATTGTCCTGGCATTGCCCTGCCAGATTGTACCAGGAACTCCCGACCACCAGTAGTCACTGCCATTAGGTGGGTTGGTCATTACTTCATCCCACCAGTCCCAGTTAATTATATTGGGGTTGGCTTTAATTTGGGCAATGGAGGGCCAGCCATATTGACCATCATCATCTTCATATTCCCAACGAGACATACCGCCGTAGATGCGATAAGTATTAATTTCTAAATCTTGTAGATCATCTAGGTTAAAGTTAATGTTGCCTTCGCAAGCACCAATGTAGCGGGTACTGACTCCTCCTGTTTGCCCAGATACTTTAATAGTTTCTACCGTTTGAGTTGATATGGCTGCTTTACTGAAAATAGTGAGGGAAAGGCTGATAATGATAAGAATACTTAACAGTAAATTGAAAGTCGATTTTTTCATTTCTTGAACTTAAGGCTAGGTGCTTTCACATCACCAATCTCCCAGCGAAGTGGTGGGCTAATGACACCTTTCTCACTCTCAGTCAAATGAATTAGCAACGGGTATACCTGCCAGTGATAGTCATAAGCATAAGCCCAATTTTGCTCGTAGACCCCAACATTAACGAAATACTTACCGCCCACTAAATCCAAACGGTCTAGGCACAATTTAATCTGCCCTTTGCCCTGCATAAGAGGTAGTGATTTTCCTGTTGCTGTAGTGTTTTTATCAAAGCAAATTTGACCTTCTTCATTGCTAATACTAACGTTGAAGATTGGTGACTCAATTGGTTGTTCAGAGAGATAATCGATTTCAATATTTAGAGAATCACCACTTTTAATCTCTGATGCTGGTAACAGCCGCACATCAGTAATTTCCATCTCCAAGGAACCAAAGCGGTTGTCATGTACCCGCAACTCAACCCCTGATTTGGTCAATTGGGGAGGACGGTTGGGGGTACGCTGCTGAGTTTGCGATCGCATCTCGCTTTGGTATTGCCCTGTCACCACTTCTGGTTCTCCATAGGCAACGATTTGACCTTGACGCAACCACATTGCCTGATCACAAAGTTTTTGGACTTGTTCAGGACTATGGGAAATTAAGACAATGGCACATCCTTGAGCTTTTAATTGGGAGATCCTTTCCAAGCACTTGGCTTGGAAAGCCAAATCTCCTACTGAGAGAAACTCGTCAACCAGCATTACTTCTGGATCTGTATGCACTGCGATCGCAAAAGCTAGTCGCATCTGCATTCCAGTACTATAAGTCCGCACCGGATTATCAATAAACTGCTCTAGTTCTGCAAACTCAACAATTGCTTCCAGTCGTCGCCCTACTTCTTTACGGGTTAGACCTGCTACGACACCACAAACAAAGAGGTTTTCTCGTCCGGTTAAATCTGAGCTAAAACCAGCACCCAAGTCTAACAAAGCTCCGATTCTACCATTAACCTTGACTTCGCCTTCATCAGGATGACCAACGCCACCAATTAACTGCAACAGTGTAGATTTACCAGCCCCATTTTTGCCAATAATCCCTAGCATCTCTCCGGGAGCAACAGTAAAGTTGATATTACGTAGCGCCCAAAAATGCTCTGCTGCTTTCATTTTCCTTAACCCAGATAAAGCAGCTTCCATAATGGTGCGTGGTCGTTCAGCATGGTAGCGAGTGTAGCGTTTACCTAAGTTTTGTACAACAATTGCCTCTCCCATCTAGAGTTCCTCCACAAAGCGATTGCTCTGTCGCCTGAAATAGTAATGACCTACAGGTAGAAGCACCAATATACATATGGCGATTATCAATAATGCTAACCAATCAGGTTGGGTCCCTTGCATGAGAATATCTCGATAGGCATTGACAATATGCACCATGGGATTGAGGGAGTAAAGGGCTTGATATTCAGCCGGAACATTGGCGCTATCGTAAAAAATTGGTGTGAGATAGAAAAATAGCTGTAGCAGCACCCCAAGGGTATGTTGAGTATCACGAAAGGTGACATTCAACGCGGCCAGGAGATAGGAAAGGCTGACAGTTAAGGCAAATTGGAGAACCTGTAGAATGGGCAGGAACAGGACAACAGGTTCTAGCTCAACACCATCAATTAAGAGGAAGATAATTAAAACAGGTAGGGCTAATAAGAAATGAATCAAACCCGTCGTAACAATTACTATCGGTAAAATCGGTGTGGGGAAACCTGGTTGTCTGATGAGAGGACGATTAGCAATAATCACCCCAGTAGCCTGAAACAGTGAGTTTTGAAACCAAGTCCACACCAGCAAGCCAGTAAAAGCGAATGAGGCATAGCGAGGAATGCTAATGGGTAGCACTAACTGGAAGACAAAAGCAAAAACTGTCAATTGCAAAAGCGGACTAATAAGCGTCCAGGCAATTCCTAAAGCCGACCGCTTGTACATGAGCTTCAGGTTACGGTCAACCAGTACTCTTAGCAGATCTATAAAGTAAGGCACCTTCCCACGATGTAGAATGCGCATATTTGTAGAAAGCAGAGGCATGTACAAAAAACCTGGGGATAAGGACAAGGCACGAACACAATAAGACTTTCAAGAGCAAACTATTAGTAGGTTGGCAAGCCGATCTACAGAACACCTAAACAGCAACAGCAGTTTCTTCAGTTGTTTCTTCAGCGCGTTCTGTTACTGGGATATAAGGTTGACTATAGCCTGACTGCCGAACTCTTTGACGGGATATCCATAAAGACCAAGGACCAGCTAGATGTCCCCAAGCTTCCATGAACACCAGTGAGATGGGATAGCGACTTTGCCCTTTTAACTTGCGAATGATTCGTCCAGCGTGCCACTGGGGCAGGGTAATAAAGAGATGTTTGAGTGAACGCCAATCCTGCTCTTGCAGTAACAAAGTGAGGTGATAGGCAATGTGCCCCTTGCTGTAGTTATAGAGTTGGTGACGTAAGGCAGACATATCTTGACGGTGTTTGTGCCAGACGAAGGCGGTAGGTTCATAGGCAATGGTATAGCCTGCCTTTAGGATTTTGTAGAAAAAGTAAATATCCTCGCCACTACCCGATGGCATCCCAGCTCCAAGAGCTTCATCCAACATTCCTACCTTAGGATCGACAAACAAACTAGCACGGCAGGCAATGTTGGCAGTTCCGCCAAGCAGCCAGGTTCGCACAATATCCTTTGAACCAAACCAGTCTGAGCCAACTTCAAATCGCTCAAAGCCTCGCCCAAGACCACCGTCACCGTAGCTCTCAAATAGCCGTTGAGAAGCAGTCTCTAATTCGATGGGTAAAATGTTGCCAGTTACTGCCATCACTTCGGAGCGCTCAAACGGAGCTAACAGGTTTTCCAGCCAGGCTGATGGAACAGTCGTGTCGTCATCTAGCATCACCACAATTTCGTTTTTACTGGCGGCAATTCCTGTGTTACGAGCGTAATCTGCACCAGGGCGTGGTTCACTGATTAACTTTACGTGCGGAAATTCTGCCACGATGGGTGAAGTTAAGCCAGATTGAGGGCGGTTGTCCACCACGATGATTTCAAAGAGACGGGCTGTACTTTGCTTGGTTACACCCTTTAGGCAATTCCGTAAATCATCAGGGCGATCACACGTACAGATAATGATTGATGCAGCCATATCAGTGGAAGGGGCGGCGGGTTGTAAGATAGCCGTATCCAGAATCAGACTAGAAGGCTGAGGCATAAATCGTTTTGCAAGAGGAACTTGAAGCCTTGCCCAGTAATCTGCCTCGCCGATGTTTTGGTCAGGATCAAAGAGTCGGTAGCCCAGTTTGCTAACAATGGCATCCCGAAGTCGAGGCGCGCTGATTATGCGTTTATGATTCCATACATAAACCTGACCAATTCCTGCTCCTTGCCAAGTCACAATCACACGAGTTCTGTCATAGTCTACGACATCTAATAGGGCTTCAACCGGGCGGGTTAACTCCATCGTGCGAACTGCCGTGCGATATTGGCGATCACCCTTCTCCTCTTGAACTCTCATATAAGTAGACTGAGAGTAGGGAGTCAGAGAACCCATTTCCCGTTTGACTTTGGCGGCAGCCTCTCGTGCTGAACCATAGCTCAATAAACTTGCAATACTGCCTGATATTTCCGCAAATGCTAGTTCACGGGATAACCAGCTACGACCCAATATCGCTGAGATAAACTGTCCTAAGAGTCGTCTACGTATCCACCAAAGCCCAATGCTGAAAACAGTTTTACGCTCATCAGAATAGCGCAGGGCATTTTGAAAAAGATAGACAAACATACTGCCAAGACTGTGATAGTGTGCTTTGAGAGTAGCTTCGTCTATCACAATTTGATGACGTATGATCGCCGCAGGTTCATAGACAACTACATAACCGTCTTTCAAAACCCGGCAGAACAAATCTAAAGCACCTGCCCCACTTAGCGACGGATTCATCGTCAAAACTGGATCAAAATAGCCAATCTGTTCAAACACGGTTTGCCGGAAAGCCATATTCAAGTCTGTCCCAAGCCACCAAGGATGAGCTACTAACTCTTTAGGCAGGGGTTTGCCCTGTCCTGTGTGAAACCATTTGCGTTCATAGCCCAAAGCAAAACTTCCGTAGTCTTCAAACCGAATTTGAGAGTCATTGTTCAACGCATCAGGAATCACCAATCCGGTGACTACCATCACTTCAGGACTTTCAGCAAAGCGGGTAGCGAGGGTCTTAACCCAGTTTAGGTCAACGGCACTACGGTCATTTACATAGGCAATAATCTCGCCTTCTGCTTCTCGAGCGGCACGATTCCGCGCCCAGTTAAGACCAGGACGTGGCTCATGTACATAGCGAATGTGAGGGTAGTGAGTAAGGATGAATTGCTCCGTCGAGTCATCACTGGGAGCATAATCGACAACCAGGAAATCTAAATTAGGATAATCAAGCTGGTTGAGAGCATCTAGACAGGGGCGAAGATCCGCTGAGCGATTATGCGTACAGACAGCCACTGTGACTGAAGGCAAGGAAGATTGACAGGAAGGAGGTTGGAGATCCAACATTTTCGTCAAATTCAACTCAGGCTTTGTCAGGTCATGGCTGAGCTGAATTTGTAATGCCTGATGCCAAATAGACTCCTTGTATTTATTCAGGATTTCTTTAGCTATTGTGGCTGCCAAACAGCGATTTTCGTGAACTGGAAGCTGAACAAAGCCCAGGGGAATGCCGTGCCATCGAATCAGAGCCTTGAGTTTTTGAAACCCTTCTAAGGATTCAATAGTTTGCAGAGGCTGACTCAACTCAATATCGATAAGCTTTATGCGATAGGACATACCATAAACTCTCGGTTTAAAGACTAGGAAAGGGGTGTTAAATCAGTGATGAGTTTGCAGAGGCAGTGGGAGGCTACCTCAAACGAGTTCCGGCAGATATTCGATCAGGAGTGCTAATCTCCAAAGTGGGTTCAGCATTAATCATGGAGTTTGATAAGCGCTCCGTAACAGGTACATAAGGACTGCTGTGTCCTTCGTTTTGAACGCGAATATGGGAGCGCCAAAGTGACCAAGGACCGGCTAGATGTCCCCGTATTTCTAGCCACTGTAGTGGTAGTGGATAGTCAGTTTTCCCTTTCAGGCGCTCACGAATACGAGATACATGCCACTTGGGTATATCTATCGCTAGCATCGTCAGTACCCGGAAATCACGCTCACGAAGTAAGGTGGTGAGTTGGAAGGAAACAATTCCCTTACTGTAGTTATAAATTTGGCGACGCAAAGCAGCCATGGTGCGACGATGAGTATGCCATGCCAAAGCAGTTGGTTCATAGACAAGGGTATAGCCTGATTTAATCACTTTGTAAAAACAATAGGTGTCCTCGCCCACTCCTGATGGCATTCCAGGACCAAGAGGTTCATGTAACATCCCAATCTTCGGGTGATGAAAGATGGTGGCTCGAAACGCTGCATTGGCAGTTGCCCCTAATAACCAGGCGGGCACGGCATGGGGCCAGCGCCTGAACCAGTCGCGGTTGCCTTCAAAGCGATTAAAACCACGACTTAGCCCTCCATCTCCATAGTTTTCAAATAACCATTGAGATTTTGTTTCTAGTTCGATGGGCAGTGTGTTGCCGGTAACTGCTACCACATCTGCTCTGGCAAAAGGAGCAACTAGTTTTTCTAGCCAATCGGGCGGTAGTGTTACATCATCATCGGTCGCTATAATAATGTCACCAGTGCTAGCGGCAATTCCAGCATTTCTGGCATAGGCCAACCCTTGACGAGATTCGTTTACCAATTTCACATCAGGGAACTCGGCCACAATCGGAGGAGTAACCCCCGATGCAGGGTGATTATCGACTACGATAATTTCCACCTTGCGTTGAGTTTCTTGTTGAATAAGATAACGCAGACACTTGGGTAAATCATTAGGGCGGTCAAAGGTGGCGACTACTACGGAGACAGATACCTCCGGCGATAGGGTTAAGCGTTTCGTATTCAGGGTCACGACATCCCGTGGGGGCGAGTACACCCGATAGAGAGTATCGATAGCCAGAGAATATCGCAGATCTTCTGGTAGTTGTTGGTAGGGATCTAGGAGCTTTAACCCTAACGCTTGTACAATTACATCTTGCAAACGAGATGCACTAATTATCTTGTGTAGGTTTTGGATATCGACCTGTCCAATAGCTGCTCCTTTCCAGGTTAGAAATACTCGCGTTCGCAAGTAAGCGGTCACATCTGCAATACTAGACAGGGGTTGGGTAAGATCTATAGCACGAATAGCAATGCGATCGCGCTCATCCATGGACAGGGGAGGGGTAGCAGGCTTTTTTGCCACATTAGGCATTAACGAACCATATTCTTGTTCTATCTGAACTGCAATCTTACGGGCTTTTTGGTATCTATTTAGCCCTACAAATGATCCCTTAATTTCCCCCCGAACGATATCCAATGGCATAGGAATAATGCCGAGGAAGGAACTGAAAAACTTGCGCAGATGCCATTCACGAACTAACCACAAACCCCACTTCACTAGGTCAAGCCGAGCATTGGGATATTTCAAGAAGTGACATACAAGGTAGGAATAAGCACTACCATTATTAGTAAGCTGGGTTTTGAGTTTTTCGTACTCGCGACGGTGGCGATGGCGAATCATGGCTCTTGGTTCGTATACCAGGCAGTAGCCTTCCCGAAGAACCCGGAAAAACATCTCAATGTCGCCCCCACCGTTAGTCACTGTACCAACGTCCAGAGCTGGGTCAAAGTAGCCAATCTGATCAAACAAGCTGCGTCGATAGGCCATATTTGCTCCGGTACCGTACCGCCCAGCATTCCAAAGTAACTCCCAGGGAAGTTTTTGTCCAGGTTCAAGCTGATACCAGACTCGCTCAAAACCTCGTCCAAAACCACCATTTTCTTCAAATAGAACTTGGGCCTCGGTTTCCAATTCGTAAGGAACAACAAGCCCTGTTACCGCCATCACTTCTGGATTCTCAGCAAACACCTGGGCTAGTCCCCTTACCCAGCCCGGATCTACGACCACATCATCATCGGTGTAGGCAACAATCTGACCTTTAGCTTCCAGAATTGCTCGGTTACGCGCCCAGTCCAAACCAGGGCGGGGTTCACGCACATAGCGTACTTGGGGATAGTGAGTTTCAATCAGTTCCTTTGTGGTTTCTGTTTGAGGAGCGTTATCTACTACCAGGATGTCTAGATGGGGGTAATCTGACTGACTGATCGCTTCGAGGCAAAGCTTCATATCCTCTGGACGATCGCGTGTACAAACTGCTACCGTAACTAATGGCCAAGTTCCTTCGTACTCCGGCGGTGGTACATCAAATAAATCCTCAAGCCGCAAACCTTCTGGCGCTGCCCCTGCTGCTAAGCCATTCTGTAAAAGAATATTAATAATCTTCCAGCTATGCTGTTCTAGGATAAGCTTACTTAAAGCCTCTGCTTTACAATAACCATTAGTGATTGGTGCTTGGACATACCCGATGGGCACACCATGCAAGCGAACCAGTCCTTTCAGTGCGATATAACCTTCTAAATTTTCAATAGTCGTGAGCGGACGACTTAACTCAACGTCCACCACTTTAATGGGATAAAGCATTAGTTTTAATTTCCTAAAATTAAGTTCCTCAAATTAGTGACAGCGAACGGTGCAACATATTGCCTACTAAAAGTTTGAAGCGTATGCTCACCTGTCGCGTATCAAAATCTGTAATACTTATTGCTTGCTGATTAGACTGAGGCTCTAATTGCAACCTTCTCCAAGAATCATCATTTGGTCTAACCAAAGATTTAAATGACTGCGCTATCAGTCCTAAAAGACTTTGAATTGACAGTGTATACAAGCCAAAACGCAAAAGGGGTGTAACAAAATCTGCTGCTAAAGCCTTGCCTAGCCAAAATAGAGTAGTTCTATGGTCACTATATTGACGACTTTGTTGTGCCAAATACATATAGAAACTACTGCTAGACAATCGATAAAGAAAAGCAGAAATCTCTGGATGTTTCTCCCTGACAGCTTGCAACATCAAGGAGTGAGATTTAGCCATTTTGCGATAGTCACGAGACATGCTGCCCAAAATCTTGCGATAGCCAATCAGAAACTCCCGAACAACTCCAAACTGATAATGTTCGGCAATACGTAAATAAAGTTCCCAGTCTTCGCAACCTTGGGCATTTTGTTCCCTAAGTTGGCAGTTATAACCACCTAGTTTCTCAAAACAGCTACGGCGCATTAGGGAGGCGCTAGCATTACCCAGAAAATTGTGACACACCAAGGTTTTATAAACTTTTCCCTCTATATTTGATGCTCGAAAATTCCCAGTAGGTAAATCTTGTTCATCAATGTCTACTGACCAAGAATAGACTAATCCGACTGATTCTCCTGCTTCCAACATGTATTGCACTTGCTTTTCAATATTTTGGGGATACCAAATATCATCAGCATCAATTGGTGCAATAAATTCCCCCTGAGAATGTTTAATTCCTAAATTACGGGCAGCTGCCACCCCAGAATTTGTCTGTTGTAGAAGTTTAATGCGGTTATCTTTGTGGGCGATTGCCTGGACAATTGCCACAGTTTGATCTTGAGAACCGTCATCGACAACCAAAACTTCTATGTTTTTATATGTCTGGGAAAGAACAGAATTGAGAGTTCTCTCAATAAAAGCCTCAGCATTATAAGCTGGGATAATTACTGATACTATCGCATTGCTCATCGGGGCGAGGTAAAAAGTAGTTATTGTCAGAAGCTTGCCTTAGACTACAGGGAGTAAGTAAAAAGATTAATTTACTTTACTAGCTTTTAAAAAGGCGATCCGGGAAAGTCCGGTAATTACTATTCAAAACCGTGGCGTTTTTGATGCCAACTCCAGGCATGAGCTAAGATATCTTTGAGGTTTGGATATTGAGGTTGCCAGCCTAATACCTTTTTTGCTTTCTCGCCACTCCCAACTAAAATGGGTGGATCACCAGGACGGCGATCGCATTCTATAACCTTGATATTTTGCTCCGTTACCTCTCTAGCTGTCTCAATTACTTGTTTAACGGAAAAGCCATTACCATTACCTAAGTTGAAGATTTCACTTTTACCTCCTTTGAGCAAATACTCTAACCCCAGTACGTGAGCATCTGCCAAGTCGCTAACATGGATATAGTCTCGAATGCAGGTTCCATCTGGGGTGGGATAATCATTGCCCAAAATTGAGATAGATTCTCGCTTACCTAAGGCTGTCAGCAGTACCAATGGCAGTAGATGAGGTTCAGGGGTATGATCTTCTCCCAATCGTCCAGAAGGATCTGCACCAGCTGCGTTGAAGTAGCGAAAAATAACAGACTTTAAACCGTAAGCTGACTCAAAATCAGCCAGTATTTTTTCCACCATTAACTTACTGCTTCCATAGGGATTAATGGGGTTTTGAGGTTCCTCTTCGGTAACAGGTATTGACTGAGGTATGCCGTAGGTAGCGCAGGTGGAGGAAAAAACAAACTTTTTAACCGAAGCAGCCATCATGGCTTGTAAAAGTGTCAGGGTGCCAGCAACGTTGTTGACGTAATATTTGGCTGGTTCTTTTACTGACTCACCCACATAGGCATAGGCGGCAAAGTGCATAACCGCAGCAACTGAGTGGGTTGCAAACAGCTTATCTAGTAAGGCGCGATCGCTAATGTCACCAACAATCAGCTTGGCTTGCAAAACACCTTCAACCAGATCTTGATGCCCGTAAACTAGGTTATCTAAGATTATTACCTCGTAGCCTGCACTTTGTAGTGCTTGCACAGCATGGCAGCCTATATATCCGGCTCCTCCCGTTACTAAAATAGTTGCTTGCATTGCATATATCAGATGATTTAATTAAACCTTTGAAAGCAAATTTCTATTAAAGACTAAGTTGACTTGAATAGTGTCTATAGAACATTGATAACACAACTAATTGGACAATGAAAAGTATTCTGCGACCTTTACGGAAAATAATTGAGCAAATAAATATAGTTATCAACAAATGCAATCATCAAAAAATACTTGTCAAAGATGAATGAACTAATTCATAATAAATTAGCTGAGTTTCTAAATCAAAAACTAATTAGCTTTTTTTATATGTGCATTTTGGGAAATTTACTGATTTAGAGTGTAATCAATTGAAATAAACTAGATGAAGCTCATTTCTAGTAAAGTAAGCATTTCGGTAATCATTCCCGTACATAATGGAGGCGAGCCTTTTCGCCAATGTCTTTCTAGCCTTGCTCAAGCTGCACCTTATCCCGATGAAGTTATTGTCGTAGCTAACGGTGATACAGATGGTTCTAGGTATCTAGCCGAGGAGTTTGGTGCAAAAGTAATTAGAGTTCCTAAAGCGATAGGTCCAGCAGAGGCTCGGAACTTAGGAGCGCAAGCTGCAACAAGCGATATTCTTTTCTTTGTAGACGCTGATGTGGCCATTTGTCCTGAAACCGTAGGTCAAGTGGCGATCGCTTTCGAGCAAGAACCTGATGTAGCTGCGCTTATGGGTTCTTACGATGATGCTCCTGGTGCCAGCAATTTTTTATCCCAGTACAAGAACTTATTTCATCACTATACTCATCAACAGGCTGCTGAAGATGCATCTACTTTTTGGGGGGCTTGTGGTGCAATCCGTAGTGACATATTTAAAGAAATGGGTGGCTTTAACGAGAGTTATCGTCTGCCTTGTGTTGAAGATATTGAGTTAGGCTATCGGCTCAAGCAGTCAGGTTACAAGATTAGACTGCACAAAGATTTACAAGTTAAGCATCTCAAGCGATGGGGAGTAATTTCTCTACTGAGAGCAGACTTTTTCTACCGAGCAATTCCTTGGACTGCCCTTATCCTACGCAATAATCAATTAAAAAATGACTTAAATCTACAGTGGTCAAGTAGAATTAGCGTTGTGCTAGTCTATGCTTTGCTAGGTGCTTTAGTTGCAGCTTGGTGGTGGTCTGTAACTCTTGTCGCTGCCTCTATTTTTATTCTGGCTCTCCTTGCCATCAATTGGTCTGTCTACCAATTCTTTCAGAACAAACGCGGTATTATTTTCGCCATACAAACTATCCCTTGGCATTGGCTTTACTACTTTTATAGTGGGATAGCATTTGCAATTGGCATGATTCGTCACTTATTTTCACCAGCACCTAAAAATTCTGAAAGCGTCCTGGAAAATGTCTAAACAGTTAGAAGTAAATAAGTAAAACTTAGTAACTAACCAATCAAGCTTTACCTGTCAATAGAAATTTTGCTATCTAAGCTGAGAGCGAATTTCTGGAGAACTCTAATCAACTAAGTCTTTTTCCAATAAATCATCTTTTCACTGATGGCGGCCAGACTATCAGTTAGCTACGCCAACCCTAAACCAAATTTGGAGTATCTGTCATGGAAGATTATTCTGTCGTCATTATAGGAGCAGGACCTGCGGGTTTGACCGCTGCTTACCAACTGGCCAAGCAAGGAATTATGCCGATTGTCCTTGAGCAATCAGACAAAGTCGGTGGTATTGCTCGCACTGAGATATACAAAGGCTATCGCTTCGATATTGGTGGTCATCGCTTTTTCACCAAAGTTGAGCCAGTGAACGAACTGTGGCAGGAAGTGCTGGGGGAAGAATTTATTAAAGTTCCCCGTTTGTCACGTATTTATTACCAGGGTAAATTCTTTAACTATCCCCTTTCCCTGTTCAACACCCTCTCAAATTTGGGTGTTATCCCCAGTTTCTTTATTTTGTTAAGCTACTTCAAAGCAAAAATCAAAGCAAAAATACGACGTCCTGAACCAGAAACCTTTGAAGAGTGGGTAACTCATTGTTTTGGTCGTCGCCTTTACAGAACCTTTTTTAAGACCTACACCGAGAAAGTTTGGGGAATTCCTTGTAACAAAATTCAGGCAGAATGGGCCATACAGCGCATTCAAGGCATGTCCCTCAAAAGAGCAGTCATCAACGCCTTGTTTGGAGGTAATGACACCAAAAGCTTGATTAAGACATTTGATTACCCGGTTTTAGGACCAGGAATGATGTGGGAACGCTTTCAGGAAGCTATCGATCACAAAGGTGGTCAGGTCTGTCTTGAGACAAAAGTCACTTGTATTGAACGGGAAGGCAATCATATCACAAGAATTATTGCCCAGCGGGAAGGACAAACTATTGAAATTACTGGAGACGATTTCATCTCTAGTATGCCTGTGACTGCCCTGGTTCATAAACTCGATCCACTACCACCAGATGAGGTACTCCAGGCAGCAAAATCTCTCAGCTATCGAGCCTTTGTAATTGTGGCACTGATTATTGATGCTGAAGATTTGTTTCCCGATAACTGGCTTTACATCCATAGTCCAGAAGTCAAAGTCGGTCGCATTCAAAACTTCAAGAATTGGAGTCCAGCTATGATTCCAGATCAAAGCAAGACTTGTTTGGGTCTAGAATACTTCTGCAATGAGGGGGATGAAATCTGGAACATGTCTGACACCGAACTGATCGATTTAGCCACAAGAGAACTGGCTAGCCTCAATCTCGCTGATGCTGCTGTAGAAGATGGTACTGTCTTGCGTCAGCCTAAAGCTTATCCTGTCTACGACCGCGATTATCGTAAGCATTTACAGGTCATTCAAGATTACCTTTCAAGCTTTGATAACTTACAAACGGTTGGACGTAACGGAATGCATCGTTACAACAATCAAGACCACTCAATGCTAACTGGAATACTTGCTGCCAAGAATATTTTAGGCGAGAAACATGATTTGTGGGATGTCAATACTGAGCGCTCCTATCATGAAGAGTTTACCAAAGAAGAGTGGAAGAACAAACAGGAGTCATTAGAACTGACAGCATAGGGGTTGTCTTTGTCAGGTGTATCTACTATCCTGGCAGCTGGTAATTAATCGCGATCAGGGAAAGATGTCGATGGCATGAATAGCTTAAAGTCCTTGCTCTTATGTATGAATTTTTGCCTAATTTTAGTGTTAGCTTTTATCAAAGTCATACTCGGTTTAGTTTTCGACGCAACTGAATATTAATAAAGTGAGTTAATTGGCTTAAATGGCTTGATACAGGTCTTTACCATTTTGGTGCTATCCGATGGTTGTCTGAATTTGGAGCAGTTCCTGGTATTGCTTTAATTCATCATATATTTAGTTTTACTTCCTCTTGGTTTGCCCTCGCCGCGCCTTTAAATGCCGAAGTTTTTGGGTCTCATGACAGTGCAGTTACCAACGGTTTTATATTTTTTATTGCTATAGCGCTACGCACTAGGGAACAGGGAACAGGCAATAGGCAACAGTAAGCTGTGGCTGAGTTTGAGAGTATAGAAATGTCCTAACATTAACGCGTGGTGCTATATTTTGCAATTCTTAGTTAGCCTCACTCACAGTTTTACAAAAAATGTACAGCTTTCCGACTGGTTCATCCTTCTCATCAAAGAGCAGTCTCTATCTAGTCCCTAGCTAATACCTGCACAGCTACCGCTCACTTGTTTGCAATTCTTATCTTTCCACCTACTTTTCCCCCAAACATTCCCCACTGTTTCCACACCTCTGTGAGCTTTTTCCACAGGTTTTGACAAGTTTTCCACAGGAATTAACGACTAGATCAGCTCTTACCGTTTTATTGGGGATTTTGTTAGTAGAGTATTTAACCCAAGCTGCACCACGAGTTTAGATTAAGTTTTGTAACAGAGATCGACCTTGAACAGTCATTACTTCGTGGGGATTTTCGGGGTTTGAGAGTGGTCGTAATATTTCGCAGCATTGACAACCCCACCCCATCTCAGCGGACAATGGAACCACTAACCCAGAGAAGAAACCAAACACTTTTGATTTGAGAAAAGCCTCACTGTAGGAGAAGTAGGTACTTTCTCTTAAGTGAATTTGCAATTACTTTCAGTGGTAGAGCAGACCGACCAGAAGCGCTGAAAGCAAGTTTGTTACGTCTAAACAGCGAGGAAAGGATAATTAACGATGAACACAACCGTCAGTATTTTGGCAGAAATCCCTGAAGACTTGCACGAGTCCCTGAGGCGCTATTTGGAAAATCATCCTAGTTGGGATCAAGACAGAGTCTTTGCCGCAGCACTATCTCTATTTTTGCTTCAGAATGGCAGTGGCAAGACACCAGAAGCCTCTAGAAGCTACCGCGCCTGTGCTCGCGTCTACCTAGAATCCCT
>JBAUJE010000211.1:0-10705 GCA_049683475.1 Coleofasciculaceae cyanobacterium
TTTGCTTAGCTAAGTTAACAAAAGTAATATTTGTACTACCTGGATCAATCCCAAATAAAGAATTAGTACTTTCTTTTACTACTTGCTGCACCAATGCTTGTTCTCGTTCTTCTAGCAATTGGGAAAAATCTAGATAGAGTAAAACCATCACCTTTTTTCCCCTAGTCACATTCTCAATTTGCAGGTTAGCAAAAATGGAGTTGGGTACTACAAACAAAGTACTTTTTGCTGCGGCCCGAATCTTAGTAGAACGTAAACCAATGGACTCAACACGACCAAATAAACCCTCAACGCGAATATATTCTCCAGGGACAAAAGGACGGTCTAAATAGAGTACGATTGTACCTAGGATTTGCTCTAGGGTCTTTTGTGCAGCAAAGGCGATCGCTAAACCACCGATACCTAAACCAGCCAGTAGACCAACTAAGTCAAAACGACCTTGGGCAAAGGCGAGAACAGCGACAAAGCCAATGATGATATTTGCTAATGTCTCGAAAACTAGCAGCAGTTCGTCTACTTCCCGTCCCAGTTTACGAATTAATTCAATCCCATAGACACGCACGAATTGCCGAAATAAACGGGAAGCTAACCAAGCGAGGCTAGTGATTGTAGCTAAGTCTACAAAAAATCTACAGAAACTATAGACGGCAGCATAATTTTTAATCCAGACTAGGGACAGAGAAATAAGAATTAAAGTCCCGGCAATCCTAAACAAATTACTGATTGGCTCAATTAATTGTTCATAGATAGTTGTTACTCCTTGGGGAAAAAAACGCTGGATAATAAGCCAGATAAGGGATGGAGTATATCTTCCTATTAGTACGGAGGCAATGATAAATAGTAGTAAGCCACCTAGTTTTATGCCTAATTCTATTAGGAATCTCTGAGCGACAGCAGGATCAATTTGGAAAAAATCTATTAACTGACCGGAAATATCCATCAACCTTGTTCAAATAGTAATCGGCGAATCTACATAAATATTGGGTTCTTCGATGTCAAAATCAATGCCGTATTCTTGTAATTTTGACGTTATTTTTTGTGTAGCAATATCAAGAAGTTGGCGACGTAGTTCCATTGAGACTTCTCCAGAACCCAAAATAAAGAAGCTCGTTTGTGCTTGAGTTATCTCTTGGTTATTGACATCAAAGAAATCTCTAAATATAACTTCTGTTCTACGGGAGTTAATGCCAAAAATATTATTAGTGCTTTCTAGAATAACCTCACGAATTAATGCTCTTTCTTCACTAGTAACGGCTCGATAAAAAGTTAGATAAAGAATAGAGATGACTTTTTTGCCTCCTGTGAAATTTTCAATATTTGATTCAGTTAAAGAACTATTAGGAACTATCATCAAGGTTCCCTTGCCAGAAGTACGAATTTTTGTAGAACGTAGACCAATAGACTCAACTCTACCAAAAGTTCCATCGGGTAGACCAATGTAGTCCTCAACTACAAAGGGGCGATCAATGTAAATGACAATACCGCCAAGCAACTGTTCTAAAGTTTTTTGAGCAGCAAAAGCAACAGCAATACCACTAATTCCCAAACTTGCAACTAAGCCAACAACGTTAACTTGATGAGTTTGAGCAAAGACAACTGCTGCTACAATGATGATTAAGACATTAGCTAAGATTTTGCCAAGAATTAACAGCTCACCGTTAACTTGACGCCCTGACTTGACAGTTGCCTCTAACAAATAATCATCAAAAAAGCGCTTAAAGAGTCGAGATCCTAACCAGCTAGCACTAATGGTTAAAGACAAACTAACTAGAAGTTCAATTAAATTGAGTAATTCATTATTAGGAGCGAGAAAGAGAACTGTATCAGCTCCTGCTAGAAAAGCTACTAACCATAATAGACTAGTGTAGGGTTTCACTATCTTTTGATAGGCAATGTATACCTGGGAAGACTTGAAACTTTCTAGTAAGGAACTAAACAGTTGGGGCATAAAGAGATTAGTGGCTATAACTAGACACATCCCAGCAAAGATGAGGGGAATTAGTAGCAATTTTAGATTGAGCTGGAAACTAACAGTTTCTGGTAAGGTATCAACCATAAAGAGATTCTCAATAAAAACACGGTACGGGTTTTATTAGCCAGTAGTGCCATGTTCTTGTCTAACAGTTATCTAACATATAATAACTTGTGGGCTTTTCCGGAGAGAGGAAGTCTGGTTTGTCAAACTCTGATTATTGGCTAGCGGCAGCTTTACTATAACTCTGGTGTACTTCAGAAAAGCAAATCTTCCTTGCCCTGTAGAAGCGATCCCCTGGTCTTACCCACTAGTTTAAACTTGTAATGCTTCTGCTTACAGCAGATATCTCTGAATATGAGAACTCGCAGACCCGAAAGAGTAGAAAAAGACAACCTAGCATTTAGAAACCAACATTCAAAGTAGAGGGGACAAAACAGGGGTGAAATTTGCTGATCAGGAACAGTTGCCAATAATTGGCTGGCGGGAATGGCTTGCTTTACCTGAGTTAGGGATTAATCAGGTGAAAGCAAAAATCGATACCGGAGCACGTTCATCCGCCTTGCACGCCTTTGATGTAGAAACTTTTGAACATCATGGCATTAAGATGGTTCACTTCAAGGTGCATCCTTATCAACGGGATACTCACCGCACAGTGGAAGCTGAAGCTGAACTCATCGAGACGCGAGAGATTCGTAGCTCCATCGGACATGCTCAACTAAGACCTGTTATACAAACTACTGTAGAATTAGGCGGCAGACAGTGGCCGATTGAACTTACTTTAACTAATCGGGACGTGATGGGCTTCCGGATGCTACTGGGGCGTCAGGCTGTGCGCCAAAGATTTTTGGTGGATGCAGGAAGGTCGTTTTTGCAAAGTTCAACCAAAAGCAGCAAAAAGATGAAAATTAAGGAGCAAAGATGAAAATTGCGATTTTATCTCAGGACGCTTCACTCTACTCCACTCGAAGATTGAAAGAGGCTGGTGAACAACGAGGTCATGAGATGCGGGTGGTTGATTATGTGCGTTGCTACATGAACATCACTGCCCACAAACCATCGGTGGTTTACCAAGGTAAAACCCTTGATGATATTGATGCAGTTATACCTCGCATTGGGGCATCAAAGACCTTTTATGGTACAGCAGTAGTGCGCCAATTTGAAGTGATGGGTGTCTTTAGTGCTAACGAATCTCAGGCAATTTCCCGTTCCCGCGATAAGTTGCGTTGCTTGCAAATTCTCTCTAGGGAAGGCATTGGTCTACCTGTCACCGGCTTTGCCCACTCAACAAAAGATATTGATGGCTTAATTGAGATTGTTGGCGGTGCTCCTTTGGTAATTAAATTACTCGAAGGCACTCAAGGGATCGGCGTAGTATTGGCAGAAACTCATCAAGCTGCTAAGTCGGTGATTGAAGCCTTTCGTGGTTTAGATGCCAATATTTTAGTGCAGGAGTTTATTAAAGAAGCAGGAGGTATGGATGTTCGCTGCTTTGTGATAGATGGTAAGGTCGTAGCATCTATGAAACGACAAGGGGCAGAAGGTGAATTTCGCTCCAATCTGCACCGAGGAGGGAAAGCAGACAAAATTAAACTGACACCAGAAGAACGTAGCACCGCTGTGCGAGCCGCTAAAGCGATGGGGCTAAGTGTGGCAGGAGTAGACCTGCTACGCTCAAATCATGGACCTGTGATAATGGAGGTCAATTCTTCCCCAGGAATTGAAGGTATTGAAAAAGCGAGTGAGATTGACGTAGCTGGGAAGATTATGGAATTTTTAGAAAAAAGTGCCGCTAAGGGAAGCATGCGCGATCGCATTCAGTATTAAAATTCTTGCCCTGTAGAGACATAGCATGCTACGTCTCTACTTTTCTATGCCTATATCTTGACCCTTCCTATGAAGGGATTTTGGATTGCCGATAGCACAGCCGACGCAGCGAGGGCGAGTATTTTGGATTATAAATTACACAAGCCTCAACTTTGCAAGAAGAGGAAAATCCAAAATCCAAAATCTAAAATCCAAAACTGTAAATCAGCAAGCCTCAACTTTGCAAGAAGAGGAAAATCCAAAATCCAAAATCTAAAATCTAAAATCGAGATGACCATAATTGAAATGGGTGGTGTCACCGTTGCACCAGGAGAACGTAAGCGTCTAGAACTTCCCATTGCTCGTTTACCCACCCAAACGATGCTTTATTTACCTGTGACCGTAGTTAACGGAACAACACCAGGGCCGCGACTTTGGCTGAGTGCTGCTATCCACGGTGATGAAATTAATGGCGTTGAGATTATTCGCCAAGTCCTGGAAAAAATTAAGCCTAAAAGTTTGTGCGGTACGCTAATTGCCGTACCAATTGTCAATATTTTTGGCTTCATTGAACAGTCGCGCTACCTACCTGATAGAAGAGACTTAAATCGCTCCTTTCCCGGTTCTCCTCGTGGTTCCTTGGCCGCTCGCTTAGCTCATCTGTTTATGAAGGAAGTGGTTAGTCGTTGCACTCACGGCATTGATTTGCACACAGCTTCTGATCATAGGACAAATCTGCCGCAAATTCGCGCCAACTTAAAGGACGCTGAAACTTACCGCTGTGCCAAAGCTTTTGCTGCTCCTTTACTGATGCATGCCAACACCAGGGACGGTTCTTTACGACAAGCTGCCACTGCTCAAGGAATTCCTATCTTACTTTACGAAGCAGGTGAAGCCCAACGCTTTGATCGAGAAGCAATCGAAGTTGGTGTAGAAGGAGTATTGCGAGTGATGAAGGAGTTGGCAATGGTTGAACTAGAATTACCCCAGACAACCCAGCAGATGGTAGAAGTAAGCGAAAGTAGATGGGTTCGTGCCCCTAGTGGCGGTATTTGGCATTTGAAGGTAACTTTGGGTGAAACAGTTAATAAGAAACATTTATTAGGCACTGTTACCGATGCCTTTGGCGAAAAAAGTGTTAAGGTTTATGCTCCTTGTAAAGGTTTAGTTATTGGACACACGCAGAATCCTTTAGTTAACCAGGGAGACGCTATTTTGAACTTAGCAATCTTACCTAAAGGTTAGGGATTTAGAAATTGTTAATTGTTAAAAAGTAACCTGTCGTCGAAGCCATTGGGTAATCAGTCGAGGGCAATTCTTCTTCAACCAACGCAAAGCAAAGATTTTAAATACCGGCTTGGACATTATGGCAATCGATCTCATTATGCCTTTGAGGGAACGGGAGCGAAACTTTTTATTGATTAAGTTGACTGAGCCTACATCGTAGAGACAATCGAGGATGATCTTGACGGTGGTTTCTTCCCTCTCTAATAATTTTTCCAGCAGCAGTAAGATATCTTGCATACTTTGTTGTTGCATAGGTTCTTCTAAGTTGGTTTTGGCGGTATTTACAACTTCTTCTGAATATGTTGGTGTCATCAATTAAAGATTTTTAAAATCACTGATATCCGATTATCATATAATAAAATGCCGGGTAACTCCATTCGACAAGAGAAGATTGAGTAGGGAACAGGGCGAAGTGGTCATTGCCATCGGCTAAGGTAAAACAACGAATAACTCATATAAGCGTCCCCAATTTTGGGATAGTCAATTCAATTGAGAGAAAGCAGAAATAAAAATTTATTAGCTACTTTTTTAATCACTAAGTTGTAGTCATGTCTTTATTGAAGATAACTTTCTGTTCAGAATACTATGACATTCAGAAAATTTGCTCAATTAATTTCCACAATCGCTGGAAAAGTTACCCTACGAGTTATCCTCGTGGTGTCTTTTGTTCTACAATTTTCAATTGCAGTGGGAATGGTTTTGTATCTATCCTACAGAAATGGACAAGAAGCTGTTAACGATAGAATAATTTTCCTATGTATATTGGCATTGGTACTGACAACAATAATGGGAGTTATGACATCCTATTGGATTGCCAATCCGATACTAAAACTAAAGGATGCTGCTGTTGCTTTTGCTAAATCTGAAGGTAAATCTGACCGGACTGTTGATCTTAACAGTTTCCGTGAAGTGAAAAATTTAGCTGATGCCTTTAATAGCATGACGAGTCAGTTGAATACGACCTTACAGACTCTAGAAGGACAAAATGCCCAATTACAGCAACTTGATCAACGAAAAGATGAATTTTTAGGTAATATTGCTCATGAACTCCGCAATCCCCTTAATCATATTATTGGCAGTACTCAATTTATCCTCCTTTATGAGGACACAGTAGAGTTCTCATCCGAAGGACTAGACTTTCTTCGTTCGATTGTCCGCGATAGTGAAAAATTACTTCACTTAGTTCATAATATTTGTGATTTCTTAAACTTGAAAAATAACAAAATTGAATTATGCATCAAACCCGTAAGTATACGAGAAATTATTGAGTCAGTATTTACTATTTTTCAACCTTTAATTGGGCAAAAAGACTTAAAATTGGTGAACTCAATTAGACCGGATATTTACTTGGTAGATGCTGAGCCAAATCGACTGCAATCAATTTTTTACAGTTTAATTGATAATTCTATTAAATTTACTGAATCAGGTATTGTTGAAGTACAAGCAAAAGTTGTTAATAAAAAAGTCGAAGTTACTGTTTCTGATACTGGTATAGGTATTCGAGCAGATAGGCTAGAAAGGATTTTTGACTCTTTTGAAGAAGCAGATGATTATCTTACTAGAGAATATTATTATGGCATAGGTTTAGGTTTATTTATTACCAAGCGGTTGGTAGAGTTGCATGGCGGTGAAATTACCGCAACCTCAAAACTTGGAGAAGGTTCCCAGTTTACCTTTACTTTACCCATCTTTCGACAACAATTATAGCGATGGAGTACCAGAAGGATGGAAAGGAGTAGAAGATTTTGAAGAAAAATGATATGTAGGTCAGATTGGATGGTAGTAGCTCCTCTCCTCCTCATTAGCACTACTTTCAATTGGCTAACTAAACTAACCCCGACTTGGGAAAAGGCAGATTACTACGAAGAAACCTATTGAGAAACTGGCAAGTCAGCAGAATCATTAGTTTGCTGATGGTAGATTTTCCGGAGGTTTTTCTTGGCGCGATGTCCCCTTTGGCGTAAAGTTGACTCGCTAGGAGCTTCTCCTTCTTCGCTAATTAGCTGTTCATGAATTTCTCTCCAAGAAAGTCCTTGACTTTTCAAACTCAAAAGCTTTACTCCCTCTCGATCAGTTTGGCTTAATATTTCTAGCGACTTGTATAGCGCTTCTATCTGATTTGCCATCTCTGGTCGCTCAGTTGCTTTTTCTTGTTCAAATTTTGAGGAAAATAATTCCAGCAAGTTCGGTTCCATTAGCTGTTCTTTGCTCCGTTGGCGACTTTTTTCCCGAATAATATTCAAACATGTACCTTTAAACCAAGAGTGATGATTGCTGATCACTCCTCCACCATCAAGAAATTCTTTTCCCCGTAAATAAGCCTCATTGAGAATTTCGTGAGCCTCAAAGCGGGAAGCCAAGTTAAATTGCCTGAGAAACCTCTCAATAGTGGGGATTGTAGAATAGGAGTGAGGATTCCCTGGTCCTAGTACTTCTGCGATCGCACTATCGAAGGCTTCCTCCGGAGTAGATGTACACCTGGCAGAATCAGAGTCTGTCATGGAACGTTCAAAAAACTATTAACACAAATAAGTGAAGAATGAGTAGCCAATGTGACATCATTGAGATGTCAGCCTTTACTCCTCCTGGCTTTGAGCTTGACTGGAACGTATTTTCAAAACAGATAAGTCCAACCGAATGCTAGACCGAAGAACGGGAAGGACGGTAATCTTTACCAAAACTTTAAGATAAACAGTGTCACGAAGGCAGAAGCTTTAGCACTAATCACTAGACTTATTTGAGCCTAGCTTAAGGGAAAACTAGAATTTGCCACAGAGCAACTATTTCTAGTCACGTTTCCCTAGATAGGTTTCTTACTCTGTCTAGACATCAGTATCACAGCTAAGTAGGTTGGTCTATCAGTACTAGTTGGTGGGAACTGTACCTCTGTCTGGACAAGTTTGGTTAAGAGGAGTAAATAATTATCGTGGGAACGCAAATGGGTAACAATTTAACAGACGATCTCGAAGTACTGCTCCAGCTAGCTTTGCCTTACAAAGACCTTCTCAAGGAATACTGTACTTTGGCATCGCAACCAACCCTACAAGAGTCGGGAGCAAATCGTCTTGAGGAGATACTGCAACAAGCTCAGTCTGAACCAGTGCTTGATTTTTTGATTGACGAAGCTGACCATATTTTGGGTCATGAACTCGGTTTAATCAAAGAAGAATTCATCCAGCATCAGCAGCAAGAGTTAAAAAAATGCCTAGATCGTCTTTGGTGCGAAAGATTACTACAGAATATTAGCAGTCGCAAACGCTCAGAGGCAATTCAAAAATATCTACAGGATAAGGGATTTTACACCGGAGCTATAGATGGCAAAATTGGACCACGTACTTATAGCGCCCTAAAATTACTCAAGCAGGAAAACAATCTTGATGAAGAGACGACCCAATTGCTAGATGCGGCAATTCAGTCTGCATATTAAAGGTGAAGTGACCCTCCCTTGAAAGACGATGAAGAAGTTGTAGATAGGAAATAGATAAAAAAATTTCCTTTAAGTTTTGGGTAAAGGCGCAGTTGCACAAGCTGCGCTTTATTTTTCAAGAAGTCACAAACTAAAAAAATCTTCACTTATTTATAAGTAAACCTAATTGGTTAATCATGATGATAACTGAACAATTTGAACCAATCAATCTGCCCACCGAATGCCCTAAGTGTGGGAAACACTCGTTAATTAGACGCAGTAATGATCAATACCATTGTCTTTGGTGCGGCTTCTATCGCAATCTTTCTCAACCGGAAGCCGGTAATATATTCCTGGTTGCTGCTGCTCTAGCACTGGTCTTTGTAGTACTGCTAGCTAATTATGCAACTTCGTCAACAAGTCTAAAACAGGAAAAGATTGAGCAAATAAATAACCCCATCAAGTGTCAGAGGTGCTAACTGACTGATAAGGTTGTTGGAGCGTTCGTAGTTAAGTTAGTTTTCTAGTTCATTTTCCGTGCCAAAAAGACGCTCCTTCAACAAAAAACCTCGTAGTTGGTTTAGATACCTCGTCAGTCTGGGACTAGTTCTGAGTCTAATCTCATTTTTCCTGCGTGGGGTTGGGCCTTCGACTTCTTCGGTTAGTCCTCAGCCTCCTGCAACTTTAACGGAAATCAGAGGTGTTTGGCTCACTAATGTGGCTAGTGGAGTTCTCTTTGCTCCTTGGGGAATCAAGCGGGCCATGCAGCAACTATCTCAGCAAAACTTCAACACTGTTTATCCCGTAGCTTGGAACCGAGGACACACTTTCTACCCTTCTGAGGTAGCAAAAAGGTTTACAGGGGAATTTCAAGAACCCCTAATTACTTTCCTTTACCTAGGACAAGACGTACTAGCTGAGATACTTCAGCAAGGCCATGAGCAAGGTTTGAGGATTATTCCCTGGTTTGAGTACGGCTTCATGGCACCTAAAGATTCCCAATTAGCTAAGCAACACCCAGATTGGATCAGCCGTTCCCAACAGGAGACTAATAACCCCCAAGTCTGGCTTAACCCTTTACATCCAGGGGTGCAACAATTTCTTCTAGAGCTAATTCTAGAAGTTGTCAGGCGCTACGATGTCGATGGTATTCAGTTAGATGACCACTTTGGTATGCCGATTGAATTGGGATATGATGCCTTTACCGTTCAGCTTTACCAACAAGAACATGCTGGCCAGAGTCCCCCCGATGACCCAGAAAATCCCGAATGGATGATTTGGCGGGCCAACAAGATTACCGATTTTATGGAAACTATCTTTGAGGAAATTAAATTAGTTAAACCTGACTGTTTGGTTTCTCTTTCTCCTAATTATCAAGAATTTGCCTACAAACACTATTTACAAGATTGGTTAACTTGGGTTGAACGCGGTTTAGTGGAAGAGTTAGTTTTGCAAGTATATCGAGATGATTTAGATAGTTTTCAAGCTCAATTGAGCCAAACCGCCATCAAACTAGCTAGTCGTTTAATTCCTGTAGCTGTAGGTATATTAACAGGTACACCAAAACAGCCTGTTAGTATTAAACAGATTGAGCAGCAGGTTCAGTTGGTGCGAGATAACTCGTTAGATGGAGTATCCTTTTTTTACTGGGAGAGCTTATGGAGTTATCTCACTCCTGAATCACCACAGCAGCGTCGCAAGGCTTTCAGGAGGTTTTTGTCTTCGCCGACTTCTGTGAGTAATTAGGACTTACGTACTCAGCCTCAGTCGGAAATGACCGAGATGTTCTGATTCAGAAATTGGCTCAAACTGCAATAACCGAAAGTGAGGTTTAAAGTAGTTGCAGATTTCGTCGGGGGTTGAGGCAAAGGGGGGGCTTTTTCCTTGGTTTTTAGTTAGGAAAATGCCGATTAGCTCTCCTTTTTCTTTTAGTAAGTATTTGACTAGTTCAACGTAGTCCCCACGGCTTTCGCTAGGAATAGAACTGAAACAGTTGTGTTCAATAATGTAGTCGAAGTCTTGGTGGAATTCATTGGCTAAATCAAAGATATTCCGTTGTAAAAACTGGGCAGAACTTCTGGAGTTTTTGGCTAGGTATTTAGCAGTAGTTAGGGCAGTGGGGGAAACATCAAAACCAATTACTTGAAAGCCGTATTCTGCAAATAACAAGGCATCGTAACCTCTCCCACAGCCGAGGACTGCTGTTAGTCCGGGTTGGATTTCTGTTGTTTCTA
>JBAUJE010000212.1:0-6285 GCA_049683475.1 Coleofasciculaceae cyanobacterium
GCAAAATCTTCATCGCTATCTTCAATAACCAATATTGGTTGATTAACGCTTCCTACCATTTGTTCATTTTGGTTGGGGTAAAGTAAAGTAAAAAGTAGAACCTTCTCCGTAGGTTGATTCAACCCAAATTCTTCCATTATGACGCTCCACAATTTTCTGAACAATAGTTAGTCCTGCTCCTGTTCCACCTCCATATTGTTTTTGACTATGAAGACGCTTGAACAAACGAAAAACACTATCTAAGTGCTTTTCTCTAATACCAATACCATTGTCTTTTACGTAGAAAATGGTATCTGATTGAGGACTAGATTCTAAGCAGCCAATTTCTGCCCACTTATCTTCCCTATTATTATATTTGAAGGCGTTGCTAATTAAATTGCTAAACAGCTCATTAATTTGTATCGCATCACAGTAGATAATGGGCAATAGCTGAGAAACGCGAATCTCAAAACTACCGTTTTGTCTGCTTGCTTTAAACACAGTAGAAATATTTTTAATCAGTTGATTCAAGTCTGTTTTGTGTAGAGATAAATTAATTCTACCCAGACGAGAAAAATGAAGTAAGGAGTTGATCAAATCTTCCATTCGCTGGGTTAAGGCAATTAGAGTTTTTAGTTTATCTACTCCCTCTTCATCAAGAGCATCAGCATAGTCTTCTAGCAGAAAGTTTGAGTAGTTATGAATTCCTCGCAAGGGTTCTTTCAAGTCATGGGAAGCAATATAGGCAAAAGCGTCTAGTTCGCTATTGCTACGTCCCAATTCCAAGTTAATTTGAGCTAACTCATCGGCTTTTTTAAGTACAATTCCGACAATAGAGCTTCTCAACTCCATTGCTCCGTCAATCTCGTGTCTTGTCCAAGGTAGAGACTTATCTTGTACTGTCTCTTGCCATTTAGTAAAAGATTTACGAGGAGAAATAGTGACACTGCCATCTTCTTCAATTACCTTTGGCTTTTCAGGATCTCCTGCCCAGCTGACAGTTTGTAAAACCTCTGGACGGAACCATAAGATATAGTATCTCTTAACCTTGGAGATGCAAAGGGCTAATAAACCACTAGCTACATCCTTGAATTGCTTAGCAGGGGGGTAAAGCTGAGGCAAAGAATTTGTCTGAAACAGATTATCCTGAAATTGTTCCTGTATCCAGTCAATTAATATCTTAACCTCACTTTGTTTAGGAGTCTTACCCAGACAAGTAATCTGATTATCTAAACAGACAGCAACCCCTTGAGCACTGACGATATCGAGTAAATTAGAGGCAGGATTTACTAAAGCATCAATTAAGTCTTCCTTTTGAGACATTATTTCTACAAAGCTAGATTGAATTGATTTCAATTTTATCCTGTATTCTTGGTCTTCTTGGTCAGTTCTCGCCGCCAATTCTAAGGAGATAAATTGTCCCAAAAACTCACAAACTGTACGTACCTCATAACTTAAATACTTTGGTTGATAATGATGGCAAGCAATCAAACCCCAGAGCTTTCTGTTTTTAATAATCGAAATTGACATGGAAGCAGTCACACCCATATTTTGCAGATACTCAATATGCAGGGGTGAGACACTTCTTAAAACCGAGAAGCTCAAATCAACTGGCTGGTTACTAGAGTTATTATGGGCAGAAACAATTTTTGCTGGTTGATAATTAACGTTAGGTATGAGCCGGATAGAATTAAGAGTATAAAGTTTCTTTGCTTGTTTGGGAATATCTGTATCAGGATAGTTCAGACCCAGAAATGGAGCAAGGTTATCTTGCTTATCTTCTGCTATGACTGAACCAGAACCACTCGAATCAAACTGATAAATCATAACTCGGTCAAACCCTGTAATATTGCGTATTTCTTTGACAATTACCTCTAGTAGATCTGATAAGTTTTTAGCACTACGCAAGCGATTAATTCGAGAAATTAGAAGATAATGAAAATTAACAAGGCTAGCTTTTTCCACGAAGGCTGTTGGTTCAAGTTCAAGAATTACTCCACCCTCTGTACGATGTACAATTCCCTCAAAAGTCTTGGTCTTACTTTGATTGTTAATGGTTATTTTCAATGGATTGGTAGCTTCAAATTGCTCTTCAAGGCATTGTCTAATTAACTCAACTTGTTGGTCATCAAGCAGAGTTGATAATTTTTCTTCTAACAATCTATGAGGATGAATGCCTAATATTTCTAGGCTATTATTACTTACCTGTATTATCTCAGACTGGGGTTCTTGTAAGACAAATAGTAAGCCATGAGGCTGGATCGAACCAGGAATGTGAATCTGTTCGCGATCGCAGTTGGTTAAATTAGCTGTTTCTGCCGTAACTATTTCTTGGTAATTCATGGTTTCTTGCCCTTTGCCTTTGAAGAAAGTTGATAAATAATTATCTATATATAGCTCTTCTCTATTTACTTAGATACAGACTCGAGGAGTTTTAGGGAGTCGGGAGTCGTGGGAAGAAAATTGAATGTATCTCATCAAGAAGGAGAAACGCTATAGGTAATTATGTTCTGTTACTACAAATCTGCTCAGACCTGGGTAAAAAATAGGAGTAACACCCAATTTTGCCTGAATTTCTGCCCTTGTTTGCCTAGAGTGATAATCCGTTACTATTACCCTCAGCTTTGAGAGTGAAATAAAAAGTAGTACCATTACCAAATTCAGATTCAATCCAAATTCTGCCTCCGTGATGCTCAACGATTTTTTTACAAATTGCTAAACCAATACCCGTACCGGGATACTTAGAACGGCTATGCAATCTTTGGAAAATCTGGAAAACTCTCTCTGCATATTCCGGTTTGATGCCAATACCATTATCTGAGATAGAAATGACCCATTGCTTATCCTGCTTTTCTGCTTTAATCTTAATTTCTGGACTCATCTTGCCCCGGAATTTGAGGGCATTACTAATCAGGTTCTGTAATAATTGCCTAATTTGTCCGGGATGAGCTTGCACCATTGGCAGTGGTTCAACTATAACTGCTGCTTGGTTCTCCTCAATAGTTTGACCTAAATCGCTCAAAGCTTCCTCTGCCACTACACCAAGGTTAATTGACTCTGCAACTAACTCACCTTTACCTAGTCGTGAGTAACCCAGCAAGTCAGAAATTAGCTCCTGCATGCGGGTGACAGCATCTGTGACGTAGAAAATATATCGATCAGCTTTTTCGTCCAACTGACCTTGATAGGATTCACTGAGCAACTCAGTATAACTCTTAATTTTCCGTAATGGCTCCCGCAAATCGTGGGAGGCAATATAGGCAAACTGCTCTAATTCTGAATTAGAACGAGCTAGTTCTACATTAGCTGCCTTAAGTTTTTCCTTAGCCTGCTTGCGTTCGGTAATTAATTCGCTAAACATAATAATGCCTTCAACTTCTCCTTGGTGGTTGCGCCAAGGATGAACTTCCCACCTTACCCAGTCAGTGCTACCATCAAGTCTGACAAAGAGATCTTCTTCGCATTTTTGAACAGCACCTGCCAGACAAGAAGCGTGAATTTTCTGCCAGCGTTGAGAATTTTCTGGAAATACCTCGTAATGAGAACAACCAATCAGTTCTTGCCCTTCTACACCATAATCTTTTAGCCAGCGTTTACTTACGGCGAGATAGCGCATCTGGTGGTCAAACATGGCAATAGCACTAGGTGCATATTCAACAAACAGATGCAGGCGTTGTTCACTTTCAAACAATGCGACTTCTGCTTTTTTACGCTCACTGATATCTCTTCCTTCGGGAATGAGCAGTATTACCTGACCTGTCTCATCTTTAATGGACTTGAGGGAAAAATCAATTACTAATTTGTGGTTTCCTGCACCCTGCATCTCAATTTCGCAACGCACAAATTCACCCCTTGCTGCTTTAGCAATAGCTGCTTTTAAACACTTCTGGCTAGTGGTTGACGCTGTCCACCAGGGAGCTTGCCAGAAAGGCTTTCCTACGATCTCTGACAAGGCAAAGCCGCCAAAATCCAAAGCAGTTTGGTTGGCTTCTATCACCTTACCATCCGGTTGCAATAAGCCGATAAATTGGAAAGTCTGGTTGAAGATAGCACGGAATTTGCGCTCACTACGCTTCAAAGCCTCGGCAGCCCTTTGACCCTTTTTAATTTCCTTTTGTAATTGTTCGTTGGCTTGGCTTAAAGCTGCCGTCCGCTCTTTTACTCGCTCCTCCAACTGTTCATTAGCCTGGTGCAGTAACTGCTGAGCATATTTGAGATCCGTAATATCTCTGGCAACAACTACTAGTCCAGAAACATCACCCTGGCAGTTATAGTAGGCTGCCTTCGTCGTCCGATGTATGCGGGATTGGCCGTTAATCATCACGACTTCCTCAAAGGTTTCTGAACCACCAGAGCTAAGCAAACGCTGATCATCTTCAACTAATCGCCTGACAAGATGGGATGGAAAAAAGACTGAGTCATCCTTACCAATAATTTCTTTTGCTGAGCGGTTAAATAATTTAGCAAGAGCAGAGTTAATCAGTTGGTAGCGACCCTGTATATCTTTTACGACAATGGGGTCAGGATTAGCGTCAATAATAGTACGAAGTAGATTATCGTTTTCTTGTGAAGCGATTTCTCCTTGCTTGTGCTTAGAGGCTAATTCTGACAATAGAGCATGGCTTCTCATCCTAGAAGCTATTTTATTTTGCCGCAAGAGATGGCGGTTCTCTAGTAATTTTTTTACCCGCAGGAGCAATTCCTGCTCAATAATAGGAGTAAGAATTACCTCATCAATATTTTGTGCAAATTTACTTATTAAACCTTGCAATTCCTGCTGGTTAGTTAACAATAAAATTGGAGAAAGTAATAAATTATTAGTTTTTTCTATGCTTGATAGTTGCTGTTGATATTTTTGATAAGACAAGCTGTCAGTAACACAAAGATCGAAGCCATGTTCTGGAAAATATCCTTGTTTATGTAAACAGATTTCATATTGCTTTTCTAGTAGGTTGGTTAAAATACAAAAGTTTTTTTTGTCCTCTAAAAGCAGTAAAATTTTACTTGACATATATTTGTTGGAAGAAAAGTAAAAAGTAATTACTAAGATTAAGCGAGTAATCTACATATAGCAGTTATCTAATTAGCCTTTACTCTAGAACCATCAACTTTAATGGTTAACGTAGCCAGACAACCTATCTCTGGCAATAGAGTAACCTATTGATGTGCTTCCTGTGATTAGTAAATTTACTGAATAGCTTTTTCTTGTCCAACGCTCTCTCCCAGAAATTACCTAGTCCAACTAGAAGATACTATGGACAATTCACCCTAACTAGTAACCGGAAAAAAGGGATGAGGGTTAATACCCCCTTTTCTTGAAAGGTGGGAGATTCGTCGCCAAAAGAAAATTGTTGAATTGTTAAGTTGCTAATAGAAGATTGAGACTATGAACCAGATTCTGGTAAAATAAATCAATTTTCGCTTTCTATAACTGTCTTAGTCTTAATCTTAAGTAAGTCCAAACAGGAAACTGGTAAAACTCAATAATTAACCAAATAGTCATTAGTAAATGAGCAAAAAAAGTTAGACCAATCCAAGTTACTGGTAGCCAAGAGAGGAAGCTATCGGGACTAGGGGGAAAAGTGTAAACAGCTAAACTAATAATGGCAGTTGGCAGCACGATAAATGCCAAAGCAAAAAGCTTTTCCACCCATCCCCATTTAAAACCTTCTAGGTGTCCCCCTGTCCAAGTTTTGCCGTTCCAAAACCAAATTAAGGGAGGCTGTCTTTCTGGCATTTTGATCTGTTGTTTTTCCATGTCAGCGGTAAAAAGGTGACTACCGCATTCACAGGCCATCGCCTCCATCAATGGTAAGGTTTGAATTTTACCCAAACGACAGACTGGACAAGGATAAATTCCTTGATAGTTGAAAATACTCTCTGAGTTGTTAGAACTTTGCATATCAAAAGCAATATATTAGAGGAATCAGAAAAAGATTGTTTCCTTGAAAGCAAAATATATAGTGTTTCTCTTACCAATTGATAATTGATAATTAATTAATTTGGTCGAAAGCCTCTCCTTACCAATGGATAATGGATAATTGATGATTGATAATTAATTAATTTGGAGGAAATTATCAATTCTTGAAGAATTGCCCCAAACTCTTGAAAGGGCAAGGTTTCCCTCACCCCTTCAACAAAGTTAAAGTAGCCTATAAATCGCTGATTAATCTAAATCCTGACGATTAGGGTTACGAGCTGGATCGTTGGACAAAAAGCCAAAGATGAATAAACTAACAAAGATACCGACAACAATATATACAGCAATCTTGAGGGTTAGCATTACTTAGTATCTCCCAAAGTTAT
>JBAUJE010000213.1:0-4266 GCA_049683475.1 Coleofasciculaceae cyanobacterium
CCCTATTCCCTGTTCCCTATTCCCTGTTCCCTGTTCCCTGTATGCCCTAACGGCCAATGCTGAAGGGCGCACCTTAGCGTAGCGTTAGCGACGTTGCGTAGCGTCTGCTCGGCAAAGCTACGCAAACCCTATAGCCTAGAACCCTGATTTTTCCGTTTCACTGCGTAAGTCCTAGTTACCACAGGCATTAGCAGATGACACCGGAAGCCAAGATCATAATCTTCGATTTGAGGTTGGTACTTCACCTACTCACTACTGCGTACCTTGAACCGGAGAAGCAGCTGTTCACAAGAGAGGCTGATAACACCCAAAGTTACTAGCACTAGACCCATTCCTTGTAATTCAGACGTGGCTTTCTCAAGAACAACAAATGCCAAGAGAGTAGTTAGTAGGGGTACTGTTGCGCCAATAATCGAGGCTCTAGCAGCACCAATCATACCCATGCCGAGATGATTACATAGATAACTAGCCAGTGCAGTTCCTGCCAAAACGAAACTACTAATAATTAGATTGAGCCACTCTATGTTGAGATCCAGTTCAAATCCCCAGGAGACAGGTAAGGGTAGTGCCAAGCAAAGGCTAGAAGCAGTAAAGATGACGACTAGGTTAATCCAGCTAAAAGAAATGGGGTTGAGCTTTTTCGCGCAGGTTTGCGTCAAGATGAGATAAAAGGCAAAAGTAATACCGGAGCAGAGGGCTGCACCAACACCTAACCGGGAAATGTCACGGCTAAAATCACCGAAAGCACTTAAGAAAACTCCCAGCAAAACACTGATGATAACGGAGCTACGCCATAAGTTCGGGCGCACTCCAAACAGTACCCATGCTAAAAGCAAAGTTACGATCGGATAGATGAAGAAAATTGTAATAGCAGTCCCTGGTGCCAGAAAAGCCAAAGCTAGGTAAATTAGCAGTTGCGATAAAAACAACAAACAGCTACTAGCCATTATCTTGACAACGGTAGATCTGTCTTTTGTTTTAGTAAACTGTTGTATATCTTGCCAAAGTAAGGGGTAAAGCCGATTGAGGGCAATAGACATAAGGGGCAGCAAAATCAGCATCCGCAGCCACAAGACTAACAGAGAGTTCCCTAGTCTTGGACTAATAAATCCCCCCAGTTCCCACAGCCCTAAAACCTCTTGCTTTTGGAAAATGATATCAATAAGTAAATATTCAAACGAGAGTACTAGCAAGGAACATAAAATTAAGATAAAACCTAGCGGTTTTTTCCAAGCAAGTTGAGGCTTGACAGTAGCAGATGGCTCTGACAAGTTCAGAATTTCTGCTTCTGGTACCAAAGTTCTATTAGGGTAGGAAACCTCAGAGTTTTGCTGAGAATTCACCTCATACTCATCAACTTCTGACTCCTTTAAATAAGAGTTGGTGGCTTTGGCCTCAGCCGAGATCTGGGCATTTTTAATTACAGAGGCAGATTGAATTTCTGTACGCAGCCGACTTACCAGCATCTCCAAAAACATTTCCCCTTGCTGCTCTAGATTGTACATTTGACCCAACTGCTGGGAAATGTGACTTTGATAGCTGCTGAGATCTTGTTGCAGTGTGCCAAAGGTAGCTCTTAAGGTGGAGTCTAAAGAGGCAATTAATCGATAGGCATTTTCATTATAGTTACTCGCCGTTTTTTCGGGTATTTGGCTGTAATTGGGAAAAATATCAGGGGGTAAGGGTAAAGGACTTTGCCCTGGAGGTAGGGTAAGGTTTTGATTAGAATTTCGCCAAGAATTTGTGGATTGTTCAAACTGCTGTCTCAGTTGTTCGATAAGCTGGTTCGCCAAGACTGGGGCAATTTGTTCTACTAGTTGTTGTTGCTCGAACAGTTGCTGTTGACGAGTAGCCTGTAGCTCTTCAATCTCCCCTATCAACTGAGATTTTTCCTTTTTGAGCCGCTCAACATCTTGGGACAACTCACTGGTGAGATTTTGCTGCAAATACTCAAGTTTCTGAGTAACTGATTGCAGTAATTCTTCTGCCCCTTGGGTTTTTCTATTTTCCGAGTTGTCTGGTTTTTCTTCCAGTTGACTCATTGGTTTTTTTCCTCTGCCTTACTTCAAAAAACTGGTTGACAACAGAATTAGGTACTTTATCTTTATTTCCAGTTTTATATGTAGATAGAGTATCTTAATTGGGGCAATTGGCGCGGTAAGACCACTGCCGAAGGCAATCGCATCGGTTGTCCTGAGTTATGGCGATACATCTATAGATATTGCAGCGAAGTTGGCAGGAATTGATCCCAGAGAATCAGGCGCAAATGACATTGAGGTAATTGGTTTTGACTTTGCTCCCACGGCTTTAACTACCGCCAAGTATTTAGCCTAAACCGCCAAAAGAGTCTTACAGACTGATTAATTAGTTTTCACAGAAAAACTTGATTACAGAAAAAGCCAACGAAGACAAAGAAAAATAACTGCTCCTAAACCGGCTGCTGCTGGTAAGGTAATCAACCATGCTAGAGCAATCGATTTAACCGTCTGCCAGCTAAGGTTCCCCCGGCTTTGAATTAAACCAACGCCAACAACACCACCAACAAGAGCATGGGAGGTCGAAACTGGTAGTCCCAAACGAGAGGCTAACAAAATGGTAGTGGCAGTGGCAATTTCTGCACAAAATCCGCTACTGGGTTGGAGAGGTATGATACTTTCCCCAATGGTAGAGATGACTTTTTTACCCCAGACGGCTAAACCAGCAACAATACCACTGCCACCAATAACTAAAATCCAGAAGGGAACTTCAAAAGCCGCTAGAGGTACAGCACCAGTACGCAGGATATAAGCTATCACCGCTAAAGGAGCGATCGCATTACCAACATCATTAGAACCGTGGGCAAAAGCGACAAAACAGGCACTTATCACCTGAAAACGTGCTAATTGGCGTTCTACTAGAAGGTGAGTGAAGCCTTTACTGGAGGCAATTATCAATTGTTTATCTCCCCCTGCTTCCCTGCTCTCCTGCTCCCCCTCTCCCTCTCTCCTCAGGCTATTCCAACTGATAACTGTTAGGGCAACTGCGGCAACAGCACCAGTGGCAAGGGGTAAGTCATGGGTAGGAAAAGGTAAATTGGCAAACAGGGGACGCTCAAAGATGGTTGGTAGTACAATCACGCCAAAGACACTTAGCAAAATTGTACTTAGCCAAGGAATCCATTCGCCTAGTTGCCTAATGGGATTGGCTGCTTCTAAAATTGAATGCTTCACGATGCTGTAGAGCAGTGCTGCCAGGATAGCACTCACAAGTGGTGTCACAACCCAGGTGAGGGAAATACGACCAATATTGAGCCAATCCACAGCATCTTTTCCTATTGCCAGCCAACTAAATCCGGCGATCGCGCCGACAACGGCATGGGAGGATGCCACTGGCAAACCTTGGCTGGTAGCAATTTGCAGCCACAAACCACAGGTGAGTAAAACCGCAAACATGCCAATTAGTAGCAGTTGAGGTGTAAGAACAAATAAATCTGGTTTAACTACCTTTGTTGCCAGTGTAGAGGAAACACCTTGACCAAATAAGACAGCTCCAGTAAATTCGAGAATACCAGCGACTACTATTGCCTGTCTGAGGGTAAGAGCTTTTGATCCGACTGATGTGCCCATCGAATTGGCGACATCATTTGCCCCTAAATTACAGGCAACATAGAAGGCGAGAATTACAGTTAAGCTAATTTGAATTAAATCCAGAATACTCTATCTGGTCGATAAACAATTAAGACCAGCCACTCCCTTTAAATATCTTCAATGTTACCGTTACCTTAAATTAATACAATAGTTTAAAGGCCAGAAGCCTTGGTCTTAGAGCAACTGGCATCAATGATGCTGAGTGACTTTCCTCAGCTATTGCCCTAGATAACATATCATGCACTCATTATCCCAGCTATCGACTGAATCTCCACTATCTACTGAGGAGCATTGGCCTACTTTTGAGGAGATTTTACAGCGTCTCCACGGAGAAGGTATCTATATTCACTCTGAGCAATTAGCCCAATTTCTGCTGGCTCATGGATTGCCAGTTAACCTGCGCTATGTTCCTGAAGCTTTACACCTTAAAGCCAGAAAGGTGAACGATAACTATCAGGGAGATATGGCACGCTTAATTGAGGAACCAGAACCTCCTTGTTGAGACTACTTCCTGGATGGATAATTTGACACATCTCAGCCTAAAGGGGTGAGGATTCTTAGTTGAGCGAGTCCACCGGAAATCGGGGTTCGGAAGGGGGAGTCGGGGAGCCTCTGGCTTTAAGACATGAGGGGGAACGAC
>JBAUJE010000214.1:0-2637 GCA_049683475.1 Coleofasciculaceae cyanobacterium
TAGAAATTCAGTCTAGGGCTTTTTATCGTTATATTTTCCCTAGCTCACTGTAATAACGATTAATAGAATTCAGGAGTTAGGAAAATTGTCTAGAAACTCAATCTTAGTAATATTTTAGTCAGTTCATCCTAAACTCCTGAGTGTTTAGCTATCAAAACATAAAAACTTAAAGGCACAATAAGTTACTAAATGGTTGTAATCAGGGTTCATAGTTTGTAGCAATGAATAACAAACATTATTAATAACTGGTAAAAAGGTCATAATTCGTGAGAACTATTCTCAAGCTGGCAGAAAAAGGGTTTACTCTGGTGACTCTGTTACTTTCTACAGAGGCATTTATTTCTCTCTTACCCCATGCAGTAAGGCAACTAATTTGGTTTAGTGTCTATGCAATTAGCTTGTTTCTACTCGTACTGCGTTGGAAGCAATCTGTCAGGGTGGCAATGAGAGGTTCTCTTTTGTGGTTTTTTTTAGGAATTGTTTTATTTTCAATTTTTTGGTCAGATGCTCCATCAATTACCTTTCGGCAAAGTTTTGCCCTATTTGGCACTACGCTGTTCGGATTGTATCTAGCAACTCGCTACAGCATGAGGGAGCAACTACAGCTATTAGCCTTGGTACTTGGTATTGCTGCATTCCTCAGTTTAGTTTTTGCCGTGGCACTCCCAGCCTATGGACTTCAAGGGGGGCAATCTTGGCAGGGAATCTATCACCACAAAAACATTCTTGGGCGCATGATGATCCTCAGCTCAGTGGTCTTTGCCCTAATGGTCAATGTTAACCAGGAACGGCGCTGGCTTCCTTGGGCCGGTTTTGGTTTGTCCAGTATTTTGCTCGTACTGTCCAATTCTAAAACGGCTTTAGCACTTTACCTAATTCTTCTTGCTCTTTTGCCTCTCTATCGGGCGCTGCGACTTTACTACAAGCTAGCAGTACCTGCTGTAATTGCTTGCATACTGACAGGAGGAGGAGTATCCCTAGTAATTTTATCTAGCCTGGAGAGCGTACTAGATTCGGCAGGGAAAGACTTAACCCTCTCCGGACGCACAGGCTTATGGGGACTGGTTATCGACATGATTGAGAAACGTCCTTGGCTGGGTTATGGCTATGGAGGATTTTGGCGAGGCTGGGACGGAGCATCAGCTTATGTCTGGTCGGTAGAGTGGTGGTATCCTCTCCATTCTCACAATGGTTATCTTGACCTCTGGCTTGACCTCGGCTTCGTAGGAATACTGGCCTATGCCCTCAGCTTCTTGCTGGTGATGCGGCGTGCAATAGTCTGGGTGCGTTTAACTAAAACCCCGGAGTACTTGCTGCCCTTAAGCTATCTGACCTTTTTATTTCTCTACAACCTGACCGAAAGCGTCATTCTTCATCAAAACACCATTTTTTGGATACTTTATGTGGCATTCGTATTTTCCCGAATTAGTCAGCGCAATCGCTTCTTGGAGTACTGCTCAGTGGACGATTGCCTCGATCCAACCAGTGACCCTCAAACCGTCCCCCGTAGCAGGGGAAAAATGCAAAATGCCTAATTGGCCCAAAATTATCCACTACTGTGACCACTTGCTTCCTTATTCTGCCACCTTTGTGCGATCGCAAGCAGAGTCCTTAGAAAACTTTACCCCCTACTATGCTGGTTCCCGCTTAATCTCTGGTCTGAAACTGCCAGAAGAGAGAACCTTAGTAATTAATCAAGGTAATTTACCGGGCAAAATTAGCGAGTTATCCTACAAACTTTGGGGAGTTGCACCTAGCTTTACTCAGAAATTACGCCAGCTCAATCCCCTATTAATTCATGCTCACTTTGGGCCAGACGGCGTTAGGGCCTTGCCTTTAGCCCAGCATCTAGATATACCACTCATCGTCACTTTCCACGGCTATGGTGCCACCATTAAAGAGGAATATGCTCGACGTTCTACCTACAGCCATCGCCTTTATCTACAGCGCAAACAACTACTTCAGCAAAAAGCGCAGCTATTTATCGCTGTTTCTGATTTTGTTAAAGAAAAGCTACTAGAGCAAGGTTTTTCCAAAGATAAAATCATTGTCCACTACGTCGGCGTTGATATAGATAACTTTGTACCCGATCCCCAGATGACCCGTGAACCGGTCGTCTTATTTGTTGGTCGCTTAGTAGAAAAAAAAGGCTGTGAGTACTTAATTCGGGCCATGGAGCAGGTGCAGCAAATACAACCAGAAGTAGAGCTAGTCATCATTGGCGATGGCACTCTCCGTCCTGAACTAGAGCAGCTTGCCAAAGCTAAATTGAAGCGTTACAGATTCCTTGGTGTTCAACCACCAGAAAGTGTACGCTCCTGGATGAATAGAGCGCAAGTCTTTAGTGTACCCAGCATTATTGCTAAATCAGGAGATGCCGAAGCCTTTGGCATCGTTTTTGCAGAGGCCCAAGCGATGGGACTACCTGTGGTTAGTTTTGCCAGTGGTGGCATTCCGGAAGCTGTCGCCCATGGTGAGACAGGATTTCTGGCTGAAGAGGGAGATTGGCAAGCGCTGGCTGAATACATCACCCATTTATTCAAAGAGCAAAGCCTTTGGCAGCAATTTAGCCAAAAAGGTCAGGAACGAGTGCGTACCTTGTTCAATTTGCAGCGTCAAAGTCACACTCTTGGGGAG
>JBAUJE010000215.1:0-1561 GCA_049683475.1 Coleofasciculaceae cyanobacterium
GAGTAAAGCAGAATAAGTCAACTGCCTCTGGTCGAAATTCAAGTTTATTTAATTCAGCTTTGTTAACGAATAGCACATCGTCAACTAAATGAGTCATATGTTCCACTGCCGATTGAATGCGCTCAAAATGCTTTATTTGCTTAGACTCATCTAATTTGTGGCGGTATCTTTCCAGTAACTGGGTACTAGAAAGAATTGTCGTTAAAGGTGTGCGATACTCATGAGAGAGGGTGCCAATAATTCGAGATTTGAGCTGATTAAGCTGTTTTTCTTGCTCTAGGGCTTTGCAAATACTTTCTTCTTCATTTTTACGTAGGGTGATATCTCGTAGTAAGGCAAGATAAGCTTTCTGTCCCTGCCAATTAATTTCTACCATGCGTATTTCGGCAACAAAGCTCTCGCCAGACTGACGTGCAATATCTATTTCAAAGATTTCCTTATCTAGCGGTACTCCCAAAACTTGTTGTTGCAGTTCCTCTGCTTTGTAGCCAAGTAAAAAAGTAGCAGCTGGATTGGCAAATAAGATTGCACCATTTTGGTTAAGAACTACTATTCCATCGGTATTATTGGTAATAATGGTACGCAGTTGAGCCTCAGTTTCTTGCAGACTTTGGTGCTGGCGCTGCATTTTTAAGCGCAACTGCTGCCTCTCGATACTGTAACGAATTGTTCGTACTAGCAACTGTCGTCTAAACTCGCCTTTGACTAAGTAATCCTGCGCCCCCGCTTGCACAGCTGCTACAGCCACAGCCTCATCCTCAAGCCCACTTAAAATGATAATTGGTATGTCGGGAACCTGGTTAGCAAGCTGGTTGTATGTCTCCAATCCCTTACTATCAGGTAAAAACAGATCTGAGATAATCACATCAACTTTCTCTTGCCGCAGATAGTCGAGAGCATCCCCGAGATTATCCAAATGCTCTATTTCTACCAGTAAACCTTTAGCTTTAGTCAATAGTGCCAGGAGTAGAGCAACATCCTGGCTATCGTCCTCAATTAACAAAATTTGGGTAGGATAGTCTTGCATATTTTCAACTTAAAGCAGTTTCTTAAAAGGCAGAATTTGTATATTTCTAATACCATTTGTAACTGTCAATACGAGGTTGCTAGCTAAAGAGAAAGCAAGTGACTATTGCAGCTTGCCGAAAAATAGAGGGACACAAGAGTAACTAGCCTTTACTAGAAAAGGCTTCATTGATATTCAAGCATAGTTGGCTTTAGCATTGCTGTTTATAAATATAGTCAGGGTCTAACTAATCTCCCCTTTCCAAGATAAACTCAATCCTACTAACTTGCATACAGTGTATCTACGGATATTTCGACAAGCTCTAACGTAAAATGCTTTAAAGTTTTAAACTGACTGCACTAAGTCGTCTAACTCTGCATAGTCAGGTAAGGTTGTATCAATTGGCTTACCATTTCTGAGAACAACCCGATCATGCTGGGAACGGGACAAAAGCTCACTGAAATGGCGACCTTTAAATAGAACTAAATCAGCAGGCAACCCTTTAGCAATCCTCCCCACTTCTGGTAAGCCAATTAAATCAGCTGCCATCTTTGT
>JBAUJE010000216.1:0-6399 GCA_049683475.1 Coleofasciculaceae cyanobacterium
ATGGGGGAGATGCAATGTAATTTCTATTCCCTATTCCCTATTCCCTATTCCCTATTCCCTATTCCCTGTTCTCCCTAATCGACAATTTTCTTCAATTCAGTTGTAGGATAATTCTAGTGTGTGGAAAAACCCAAGCATTAGAAAGCCATGAGTGTAGCTAAGACAACTCAACAATTACAGGCAGAATGGGTAACACCAGGAAACTTCCATCCTTATGGTCAGGTAATTTTTGCTCGTGAAGATGGCAAAACCTACGATGCAGATGATGCTCAATTAAACCTGCAAAACGGCACTCCCCGCTTTTACATTATGCGACTACATAAAAGAGGTCGCAGATTTCAAAAAATCACACGCCATCTTCAATGTAGTCAATGTTTAGGTTCCCTGGAAGGAAAAGATTGGTTAATAGCAGTTTCTCCTCCTAATCATCAAACAGAGCAACCATCATTAGAGAAGCTATCAGCTTTCCGCATTCCAGGGAACTGCTTTATCAAATTAGAAGTAGGAACTTGGCATGCTGGTCCTTACTTTGAACAGGAGTTTATCGATTTCTACAATCTAGAGCTTACTGAGACAAACATAGCTGACCATTTCACCCATAATTTCTTAGAAAAAGACAACCTAGAATTTGAGATTGTTTAAGGCAGTAAAACCAGCCCAATTACTTATGTAGATACCGCGCCATTAAATCTACACCTGAATGACCCATCTGCCGTAGCTGTTGCTCAATTTTGTGTATGGCTAGTGGTGAAGGGTGGGCATGTCCGTTTTCCCAACGACTTACTGTGGGATAACTAACACCTAATAAATGAGCAAATTCTTCTTGCGTCATTTTAGTTAAATATCGGAGTTCGCGAACTAATTGACCAATTTCTGGTTGTCTAGTGATAAGAGGTGTTTTGATAGCCATGAGACGGAGTATAAATTCTGATCATTTACTTGCTATACCTTAATTTTTTTGAGGCTTCCCTGTAATCAGGGAATTTACGGAAAACAACTCTCCCCTGCTCGCTACTGACTCAGAGTAATTACGGTGAAGTTGTTCGTAGCCTACGGCAAAGCTAGGTGAATCTAGCTAAGAGTTCCTTTTCACAGAATTATCATCAGCTGTTCGTCCTTTAAACCTTATTATCAATAATTGAGAAATCATTATCGTGTGACTATCTTGGTCGCCACCTACACTCAATCTAAAGGCATAACAGCTTAACCTAAATTTAAATGCAAAACAGCTTATAATTTGTACATTTGTCTCATAAACTTATAGTCAAGAGCAAAGCTAAGGAGCAAAAAAGTGAGTAATAGCAAAAAAAGAATCGCTACTATAAAAACTTCCACTGGCAACGGCCATGTTGCTTTTCGCAGTACCCCTACTGACAACGTTCAGAATTTACTTTACGAATTAGCGGAAAATACCCAAGTAGAACTCCTTCAAGATAAACCCAAAAATATAGGAGATGGTAATTGGTACTACATAAAACACCAACAACAGGACGGTTGGGTATTCCACAAATATGTCCAAAATATCAAGGAAATCCCAACAGAAGCCCAGCCAACCCCAGATAAATCAGTAGATAAAAGCCAAGGGAAGAAATTAATGATTGATCAGAAGACTCCCTTCAAAGAATATCCAGTCGATACAAAAGATCTAAATGAAGAGGCGAGGAAGCGGCTCGTCTACATGTCTGGTGGAACAATACTTAATATTAGCTCCTATCAACAGGAGGCAAATCACTATCGTTTTACCTTGGCAGATGGTCAGAAGATTGATGGTAAGGAGACTTGGTATGTCTACGATGGTCACGCCAGAATAGCCTAAATATAAGGTTATGGCTTATGTGGAGTACCCCAAAACTCCAACTTCTCCCGAAACAAGTCATTAAACTAAAACAAAACAAATACCAATCAGGGAGCATAACCTTTATAATCTGGTCTTGACTGTCAGGGAATAGACGAACAAATATGCCCCGTCGCAAAGACCTCCACAAAATCCTGCTCTTAGGTTCCGGCCCCATTGTTATTGGTCAAGCCTGTGAGTTTGACTATTCAGGAACTCAAGCTTGTAAAGCCCTCCGGGAAGAAGGCTATGAAGTAGTGCTGGTTAATTCCAACCCCGCTAGCATTATGACTGACCCGGAAACGGCTGATCGCACTTACATTGAGCCACTGACACCAGAGATTGTGGAAAAGGTCATTGAGAAAGAACGACCTGATGCCCTGCTGCCGACGATGGGAGGTCAGACAGCTCTTAACCTTGCCGTGGATCTAGCCAAAGGCGGTGTACTGGAAAAGTACGGCGTAGAACTGATTGGAGCTAAACTAGAAGCAATTGAAAAAGCCGAAGACCGCCTACTGTTTAAGCAGGCGATGCAACGCATCGGTGTTGGGGTTTGTCCCTCCGGCATTGCCAATAACCTAGACGAAGCCAAGGAAATTGCTGAAAAAATCGGACGCTATCCTCTGATTATCCGACCAGCTTTTACCATGGGAGGCTCTGGTGGAGGGATTTCCTACAACCAGGAAGAATACGAAGAAATGGCTCAAGGTGGTATCGATGCCTCCCCCGTCTCACAAATCCTGGTGGAACAGTCCCTATTAGGCTGGAAAGAATTTGAGCTAGAGGTGATGCGGGATTTGGCAGATAACGTAGTAATTATCTGCTCTATTGAAAATATTGACCCGATGGGCGTTCACACCGGCGACTCAATTACCGTTGCCCCAGCCCAAACTTTGACAGATAAAGAATATCAGCGGCTGCGGGATGCCGCTATCAAAATTATCCGGGAGATTGGCGTTGAGACAGGTGGCTCTAACATTCAGTTTGCCATTCATCCCCTCAGTGGCGAGATAATTGTCATTGAAATGAATCCCCGTGTCTCCCGTTCCTCTGCCCTCGCCTCAAAAGCAACGGGTTTCCCCATCGCCAAATTTGCAGCCAAGCTCGCTGTTGGTCTTACCCTGGATGAAATTTCCAACGATATCACGAAGAAAACCCCCGCCTGCTTTGAACCAACCATTGACTATGTGGTAACCAAAGTACCCCGTTTTGCCTTTGAAAAATTCCCTGGTAGTGAACCAGTTCTCACCACCCAGATGAAATCCGTCGGGGAAGCTATGGCAATTGGACGCACCTTTCAAGAATCATTTCAAAAAGCCCTGCGTTCCCTAGAAACAGGGCGTTATGGCTGGGGTTGCGATCTGAGGGAAAAACTGCCTTCCTTAGAACAAGTGCGTTCAGGCCTAAGAACCCCTAACCCAGAGCGCATTTTTACGGTGCGTCATGCTATGCAACTGGGGATGACAGTAGAAGAAATCCACGAACTAACCAGTATTGACCCCTGGTTTTTAGATAAGTTTGAGGACTTATTAGAAACAGAAAAACTCCTCAAGCGCACCCCCTTAAGCAAAATTAGCAAGGAGCAATTGTGGGAAATTAAACGCCAAGGATTTAGCGATCGCCAAATTGCCTTTGCCACCAAAACGACAGAAGACGAAGTGCGAACCTACCGTAAGGGCTTAGGTATCGTACCCGCCTACAAGGTAGTAGATACTTGTGCCGCGGAGTTTGAAGCCTTTACCCCCTACTACTACTCTACCTATGAAGAAGAGTCTGAGGTAGTACCCTCTGACAAGCGTAAGGTCATGATTTTAGGTGGTGGACCCAACCGCATTGGACAAGGTATCGAGTTTGACTATTGTTGCTGTCATGCTGCCTTTTCTTTGAGTAAAGAAGGGTTTGAAACCATCATGGTTAACTCTAACCCGGAAACGGTTTCTACTGACTACGACACTAGCGATCGCCTTTACTTTGAACCCTTAACCAAAGAAGATGTTCTCAACATTATTGAGGTAGAACAGCCAGAAGGGGTAATTATTCAGTTCGGTGGTCAAACCCCTCTAAAATTGGCAGTACCTTTACAGGAATTTTTGAACCAAGCAGAAAACAAAACAGCACTGCCAACTAAAATTTGGGGTACTTCTCCCGACTCAATTGATATAGCCGAAGACCGAGAAAAATTTGAGAAAATTCTCCGGGAGTTGGATATTAAGCAACCAGCTAACGGTCTTGCTCGTAGTTATGGAGAAGCCTTAGAAATAGCTAAACGCATTAGCTATCCAGTAGTGGTGCGTCCTTCCTACGTACTAGGAGGACGGGCCATGGAAATTGTCTATTCCGACTTCGAGTTAGAACGCTACATGACCTTTGCCGTGCAGGTAGAGCCAGATCATCCCATCTTAATTGATAAATTCCTAGAAAACGCCATCGAAGTGGACGTCGATGCGATCGCTGACCACACTGGTAAGGTAGTAATTGGCGGCATCATGGAGCATATTGAGCAAGCAGGCATTCATTCCGGCGACTCGGCTTGTTCGATACCCTACACTTCCCTCTCAGCAGCAGCCCTAGAGACAATTCGCACTTGGACTCATCAACTGGCCCAAGCCCTCAAGGTGCTGGGGTTAATGAATATTCAGTTTGCTGTGCAAGGGGAGACAGTTTTCATTTTAGAAGCTAACCCCAGAGCCTCCCGTACTATACCCTACGTCTCCAAGGCAACAGGTGTACCTCTAGCTGGCTTTGCCTCACGGGTTATGTCAGGGCAAACCCTAGAAGAACTGGGTTTTACAGAAGAGGCAATACCCAAGCACGTTTCTGTAAAAGAAGCAGTCTTACCCTTTGAAAAATTTGCTGGAACCGACACTCTCCTCGGCCCCGAAATGCGCTCCACTGGCGAGGTAATGGGCATTGATACCGACTTTGGTAAGGCCTTTGCCAAAGCAGAATTAGCAGCAAAGCAACTGCTACCCCTCTCTGGTACCGTCTTTGTCTCCACTAGCAATCGCGATAAATCTGGGGTTGTACCAGTAATCAAAGATCTAATTAGTTTGGGTTTCCATGTTGTTGCTACTGAGGGTACGCGCAAAGCTTTAATGGAGGAAGGCTTAGACGTAGAGTTGGTACTCAAACTACATGAAGGCCGTCCCCACGTTCTAGATGCCATTAAGAACAAACAGATTCAGATCATCATTAATACGCCTTCCGGGGAAGATGCCCAGGCTGATGGACGTTTAATCCGTCGAAGTGCTTTAGCCTACAAAATCCCCGTAATCACCACCATTGCTGGTGCCAAGGCTACAGCGGCGGCAATTCGCTCTTTACAGTCCCAGCCTCTCTCGGTGAAGGCGTTGCAGGATTATATTGCTGATTAGCATGGGTTTGGCTAGAGGTAGCCCGCAGGTTTAGAGGAACAATTGCTAGACTATATGATCTAAAGTCTGCAACACCCTTTAGTTAAGTCTCCCGAATAACTGAGGGAGTTGCTTATAACTTAATTTGACGGTGGGCTACCTCTAAGCTGGGATAAATAGGATGATCAAAAGACTGCCTTTATGGGTCTTGTTCTTAGTTGGCTTGTTCTTATGGATTGGGGTTTTCCAAGTTAGGCAAGCTTTACCTTTACCTGGGCAACAACCAGGAACATTCCTAGAAGCAAGCCAACAGCAGCAGCAATTCGAGATAGCCAACTCAGAGGAAAAAAAAGATGAAGGATCAGGGCTCGAAGCCTTTGATGAAGTAGTTAAAGATAGCAAAAAATTAGAAGGACTATTTACCCTTTACCGCAACCAGGACAAGGGAAAAATCTATCTCGAACTCAAGCCAGAACAACTCAACAGAAATTATCTTTGTCTGGCGACTCTTTCGACTGGTATTGGTGAAGGCTGGCTAGTTAGTGGAATGCCTCTTAATGATTTCCTGTTTCGCTTCCGCCGTCAGCAAGACAAAGTGCAATTGGTCGTACCTAATGTTAAATTTCGCACTCGTCCCGGCAGTCCCTCCCAACGTTCACTAGACCAATCTTTTAGTGACTCAGTTCTTTATTCTCTCAAAATCAAAAGCATTCATCCTCAGCGGGAAACTTTACTAATTCACTTAGGTGAATTGCTACTGCAGCCAGGTTTGAGTAGATTAACCGAAGCATTACCTTTCCTCTTAGGTGCCCCCTATTACCCAAACCCGGATAACTCCTACTTTGGTGAAAGCAAAGCTTTTGAGAAAAACTTAGAAGTCGAAACAATTTACGGTTTTTCAGCAGCTGAGGGTAGTATTGATTTACCGTCTCTACCAGACAGTCGTGCCTTCAGCCTTTCTGTCAACTACTCTCTCTCTGAGTTGCCAGTTCAGAATACTTACGTTCCCCGCTTAGCTGATGATCGCCTTGGCTATTTCGTCACAGCCTATAAAGATTTCTCCAACGATAACAGCTCAGAACCCTTCGTTCGTTATATTAACCGCTGGCATCTAGAACCCCAAGATCCTAATGCCCCTCTATCGCCTCCTAAAGAGCCAATTGTTTTCTGGCTTGAAAACACAGTACCCATAGAATACCGTTCAGCTGTAAC
>JBAUJE010000217.1:0-1577 GCA_049683475.1 Coleofasciculaceae cyanobacterium
TTTGGCTGTCAAAATTTGGACTGATGGGGATTGGAGTTGCTGTATTGTGTGGTCGTCTGGGGAGTTGTTGACGATGATAATTTGATGGGGGATGTTTGGAGTAGCAGGGATTGAGTTGGTTAAGCGGTTGATTAGTTCGGTTGAGTGATAGTTGACGGTTAGGAAGTAAATCACCCTAGTTTAAGGTTTTTGGAGTAAATGAGTACCATTAAGTTTAAATAGTTTTCCTGTCGTCGTATCAAATGCCCAAGCAGTTATAGTTGTAGAGTTTAGGGTAATCATCTCTGGGGAAAACGATTTCTTCCAGCTAGAATTAGATTTTACTTTAGAGATAGCAAAGGCTATAGAGTTATCACTGCTATCAGTGTAGGCAAGAATAACGGCATCTGCTGGTTTTTTACTAGTTTGTTGGGTAGCAGTTCCATAAGCTGTATACTGACCATCATCATTTTTTCTAATTTCTTCAAAGTTTCCTCTATTTGGGTCGGAGTTAATTTCACTGTTGTTGATACTATCTTCTATTAGATTGCTGCTAACTAGACCAGGTTTGATAAAGCCTAAACTATTAAGAGGATTTACTTTAACTTCTAAAAATTCAATGCTGGGAAAGATTCTTTTGGTTAAACATCCCTCATCTTGAGCGACATTCATAAAGAGTAAACAGGCTTTTCCTTGCAAGCGATCGCGATGAGCCTTAGTCATCATTCTAACTCCGTGAGCAAAGCTCAAAAAATGTAAGATTACTAAGGCTGTAGCCAGAAAGACGGTAACTCTACGGTAGACAATCAGTTTACTTGAATTAATATCATCCTTTGAAGATAAGTAATCTAGAATAATTGACACTAGATAAATTAAACTGACAAGAAGATATATAGAGAATGTTGTATACCTCGAAGAGAGAGATTGCTCAACGCCAAATCCAACTCTTCCAGCTGTGGTTATTAATGCGCTAGCAATGGTGTATGCTCCAATTACTAGCCACGGCAATAAGCAATTTCTTAGATTAAAGCTTCTTCTAAATTTAAAAGAGTAAAAGCATACAAATAAACAAACAATTATGATTATCGCTCCTGCAATGTGCGAAGCTATCAAATCACCAAATCCTAATGGAGAGCCTAAAAAAGCTAAAAAGTAACTAATCGCTTTGAATGGATGAACTAGCGCTTCTGAAAAACTGGGATGATATTCCGGCTTTTTATAATCATAAAAGTAAACTACTGCATTGATAGTTAAACCAACTATCCCAGCCAAGATTAACCATTTTTTATTAATTAAATCCCTCAATGAAGAGGCTTTGTAGAAAGCAAGCGCAGGAAAAACTATTACCCAGGCGAGTATTCCATTCGCATAGGAAAAAGTACTAATAGTACATAGACAAAGGCAAACTAGCAATTTGCTTAGATTGCTCAAACGAGAATAAGTTACTGCTAGACAAGTGGTAATACAAGCAATGGGGATAAATACGATAAGTTGTATACCCCATAACCAGTTTTCCGATTGCATAGGGCTAAAGATAAGAAGATTCGATATAAATGCTAGGGTTAGCAACTTAATCTGATTGCAGCCTAGTGTCACTC
>JBAUJE010000218.1:0-7413 GCA_049683475.1 Coleofasciculaceae cyanobacterium
CACTAATTTGCGTATCTAAATCAACAACTAAAACTCGCTTTCCATAATTTTTTGCCAAGGAAGTAGCCAAGTTGACAGTAAGGGTAGTTTTGCCTACTCCTCCTTTCATGTTGACTGTGGAGATTACTAATCCCATCAATAGAATCCTCTTGGAAAAACTTTGCTTTGTTCGGTGCAACTTAAACCAGATTACCGAAGTAGTCGGTTAGTCAGATAGTTTTAATCATAATCTGGTGTTTACTATTAAGTGACTAAAAAGATTTAGTCTACACCAAATTCATTGCCAAAAACCACTTCAGCTTTATCTTTAGCCATAGCGAAGAGGGCGAAGCATTTGGATTATATACCTTGGATTTCACCGATAAATTGTCCTCTAAATGCTATGCTGCTACGCACCATGCTACGCAAACGCCCCTACCACCCTACTTGGTTGCTAGAGTCGTGGAGAGTTTTTGCAAGAATTCCTTGGTTAACTCAGTAAAAGCCTTTGCCCCTGCTGCTTTAGGTTCTGTCAAGACAACTGGCTGAAACTCATCAACGGCTTTAGCGACAGCAACATTACGGGGGATTTCTATAGCAAAGACTTTATCTTCACCAAAATCAGCTATAACTCGCCTCCTAACTTTCTCTGCCATGTTGCTGGCATGACCAAGAGATGAGAAGACGATACCTAGCAAGCTGATGTTGGTGCGATCGCTCTGTTTGAGTTGTTTGATACGACCTTCGAGAATTCCTATACCCACAACCGATAATGGTTCTGGTTTAGCAGGGATTAGATAAAAATCACTCGATATTATACCACTACGAGTCAGAAGATAATCACCGGGAGGAAAATCAATCAGAATAAAATCATAATTGTTAATAACTGGTTGTAAGATGCTGCGTACTAAAGAATTTTCAAAGCTGTTCCAGTTTTTCTCAAAATCTCGTTGACTGTTATTAGATTGAGAGTAAAGTAAAGCAGCTAAGAGAAAATCATTATATAACTCTATATCTCCTGGCAGTAAGTCAAATCCTGGAACTTGGCAAATATTATGTAAAATAGCTTCTTGGATGGGGATAAGGAATTGGCTACTAGGTTGGACTAGTTGATTAACTAGTTGTTTTAAAGTGTGCTTCTCTTTTTTTAGATTAGAAAATTGAAGGGGTGGTATCAGGCTAAGGGTAGCATTAATTTGGGTATCTAAATCTACCACCAAAACTCGCTTGCCATGATTTTTAGCAAGGAGGGTAGCTAGGTTGACGGTGACGGTAGTTTTACCAACGCCGCCTTTCATATTTACTATAGAAACGATATATCCCATCAACTACCCTATCTGAGGTAGCAGGGGAGTGCAGAAACAGGGGAGTAAGAGAGAGGAATTGACCACTTTGCTCCGTTTGCAGAATCTCTAGATTAAGTGTGCATTAGCTTAGTTTAACTGTCTGAGCGAATAAACTCTGCAACCGCTGCAATTTAGCACCAACTTGATATAATAAATCACCTTTACCCAACAGGTAAGCTGCTTCTGTCTGTTTACCCCCTAAAATAATCGCTGAATCCGCCTCACTGGCGGTGCGTAGTGCCACTCTTCCTGGTAAGTTGGAACGAATAATCGGTGTGACAACGCTAGCTTCTGGACGTTGGGTGGCGATAATAAGGTGAATACCAGCAGCTCTCGCCATGGCGCCTAGACGCTTGATGCTTAATTCTAGCTCTTTGCGAGTGTCCTTTTCGACCATGAAGTCGGCATACTCGTCAAAGATACAGACAATATTAGGTAAAGGTGGCTTCTGTCGTTGAATTAGTTGCTGATTATAGGTATCTAAGTTAGGGCAACCTGCATGTTCAAACAACTGGTAACGTTGCTCCATTTCCCCTACTAATTCTTCCATCATTTCGATGGCGCGATCGCTATCTTTGACAATTGGCGAAAGTAACCAAGGCATTTTCTCAAATTCTGGGAAGGTTACCCTCTTCGGATCGACAAGGACGATTTTTAGTCGTTGAGGGGAATGACCGTAGAGAAGACTGAGAAGTAGCGATCGCAAAAACTCACTTTTACCACTACCCGTTGTCCCACCTATTAAGAAATGGCAAGTATTAGGATCTGATAAATCTGCCTCTACTAATTTACCATCCAAATCTACTCCAATAGCAACTTTTACTGGAGCCTCAGCAGGGTTTTTCTGGGAATTAATATAATCTTCAAACCCAGCTATTTGTCTATCTTGACGAGGTAAATCAACGCTGACATGACCAGCTTGGGGTGCAATAAGGGGAGGATTCGTTATACCCATTTGTACCTGTAAATCGGCAGACAATCTTAGTAAAGAGCTAACCTTAACACCTAGATGGGGTTTGAGTTTTACTCGAATAAATGCCGGGCCAACTGTTGCTCCTTGATAATCAACATTGATGCCGAAAGATTCTAGGGTGGTTACTAAGTTTTCACCTACAGCATCGGCATCGGGAGTTTTAGGTTGAGCCGTCTTGTTATTATTATTCTTAGGTTCAAGCTGCTTTTGAGGAGGTTCAGCGACTTGATCGACCTGAAGACTGACTTGAGAATTGCTTGGTGAGATAGTTGGCTGAGACTGCTCATCCTCCTCAATAAAGAAGGTTTGACACTTGTTCCGTTGGGGACAGATATCGCACAGCAGTTCCGGCTGAGAAGTGAGCGGTGGTGGGTTAGGTTGTGAGTGTTCCCAGCTAACCCATTGTCGCATCTGCTGTAATTTCTGGGGAATTAGCTGATGTACTGTTTTTTCTAAATCATCCCAAGAAAAAGTCAATTCTTGCCAGTCGGGAAGTACACTATACACAGCTGAGTCGATTGGCACACCAATCTTTTCTTGTAGCATATAGCCGTAGAGAGCTACTTGAGCAAGTTGAGCTGATTTATCTGGCGATTCATAGGTTTTATATTCCACCACACACAGTCGGTGGTTCTCAAAGTCATAAACTAGGCTATCGAATCTTCCTCTTACTAATTGCTCGGTATCATTAGCTAGGTAAAAATAATGTTCTACATTTAATTCTTGAGCAATAAAGGTTTTACTAATAACCTCCTCGGCACTACAATAGCGTCGATTTCTCACCAGTAAATCTGCCCAACGATGAATTAATCCTGTTATTCCTTGCCAGAGTTGATAGAGTGGTTGCGCTTTTCTCGGATCTTTTTGAGTAACTTTTTGCAGATAAGGAAAGAAAACAAGATTATAGAAAAATTCCTGCATCTTAGCAGCAATTGCCTCTACCTTGAGCTGCTCGAATGGTGGCTCAAACAAATTACGAAACTGGGGTTCTTGTAGAGCTACACATACCAACTGCTCAGATAAATTATGAAAGGCAGTGCCAACACCAGGGGACTTACCCGGTGGCAAAAACATAGTTTTACATCCATCGTGATACCCCAAATAAAATAGGCGTGGGCATTCAAAAGCCACACGGACATTAGTAACGTTGAAAGGAATAGGTTGAAATTGGCTGACTTGCCTCTTATCGCTTAGTTCTAGTAAACGGCGATGGACATGAGCTAGATACACGGTGTCCATTTTCGCATATTTTATCTGCTTTTCGCTCAGTGGTCGCCGTTTCCAATCGCTTGCCTGTTCTTCTGCATCTACGCCAGAGAATTGGCAAAGTTCTATTGCTAAAACTTTAAGTTTTTTGCTCGATACTTGTAGAGGATTAGAGTTGCTCTTGTTAGTTAACTTGTTAACCATTTTATAGGTACAAGTAACATTCTGAGCTTGCTTGTTTCCTCCCAAATACCTCAAATCGTAGCTAGCGTTGTGAAAGACTTTTTCAATATTGGGATTTGCCATGATTTGATTAACAAAATCTGTCACCAAATCAGGTTTATTTAAAACATCTAGGATATAGGTATGATCGCCTGTTACATCTGTTGGATCTACTAACACCTGAATTAGAGATAGTTTTTGGTTAGGGGTATCCCAGTCCGCTACTTCTGTATCTGCCCAGATGGTTTTAGCAGAGGCTAATTTAGTAATTATGGAGCGAATGTCGGCTGCTTTTGTCAGGTAAGGCATTAGCTAAGATAGCCTAACTTTTGCAATTTACTAGTATTCTATCGCATCAGTTCTTGACTACTTTCTAGAAGGGTGTAAGATTTACTGAGTAACTTTACGGTACAAGGCATACTAATTGTTCTTCAGGTTTGGCATTAGGATCGAGAATTTGAACTCTTCTTTCTTGGCAAAGCTCTTCGATTAGTGGCTTAATTTGTGATTCATTAACTTCGGAAAATTCACGGTCAGTGCTTTGAATAAGTATCTGACGCCCCATTAGTTTCTGGGTTTTCACTAAGTTCAGTACAAATTCTTTGACTGACAACAAATTGACTTCAGGTTGAGGTTTAGGACCAATAATAGGTTTTGTAACAAGTCCTAATTCCTGCAACAAAGGACAACTATCCAAAATTTGGGAATCACGAATCAGGGTTTCTAGTTCGGTAAGACCAGGGTTATTACCTGCAACTACTAACTCTCCAGAACAAGCGGCATTCACTAGACTGTCATAAGTCGCCAAGTAATGAACCGATTTCAGATCAGGCTTGATGTGACGATGAGGAGAACTTGTAAAGATTTGCTCGTAAAGCTTGTGACCCTTTTGTCTTGGCTTACCTACGCCTTCAGCCCGAATCAAATGGAGATTTTGGCAAAGATTTTGCTTAATTGCTTTTTGGCAAGCGTTCATCACGTGGAAAAAGCTAACCATATGAGAGTTTTCTATCCAAACAATCCCTAATTTGTCAGAATTATTTGGTTTTTGATAACTAAATGAATAACTAGCATAGGTTGAACTAGGCAAGAGTTGAGGTTTAATCCCTACCATTTGCAAGGCAGCTAGAGCTTTTCGTAACATTCGTATCAGTTCTGGCGAAGAAAACTGACCCATTCGGGAGACTTTTTGCTGAGTTTTTTTGAACTCTTTGTGCCAGAGCAGTTTGAATGCTGCCATTTGGTCTTCACCAACAGTTTCTATGCCTGTTTTATACTGAAGCAATAGCCGCCGCCCTAACTCTAAGGCCTTTCTAGGGTAAGTTTTGCCGTTAGGAAATTTTTGCTCTAGACTTTGTTGATGTAAAGGATAAATAGGGGATTGGGGTTGAGGATTTGCTTGACGGTGTAGCGGATAGAGTCGGCTTTCCCAAAGTGATTCTGCTTGCTCTAAAGTGATTGGTTTAAGACGAACTAATTTCTCGATCCGTGCTTTGTCGGACTGTTCAATGCGTTTACCATTCAGCTTCCAGATATCAGTAACAATACTGATAATGATCAGGAAGTTTTTCAAGTTTTCATTATGAAAAGTGGTGTTGACGCTAAACACAGGCTGTAAATCGAAGGAGCCGTCTGGCAAACGTGCACCCATTTCTACCTGGTCAAAACAAAGCACAATTGGCTGAGTTTTAGCGGAAACTCTGCCAAAGTTAGACAGAATCTTCTGTGCTGCATCTTCGCTATCGATGGAGCGGCTGACTCCTAATGCTTTCAGACTGTCTTCATCTAAATCATCTCCTTTAAGCCATTCACAAGCTAGATGGTAAGATTCCGGCTGGGTAAGATGATACAAAGCGCTAAAAAAAGCATTTGCATTGTAGACACCAGCAGGATAGGCTGCTTTGAAATTACTGATAAAGAGTCCCTTCTCACCTAGCAACTTCTTCATGAGGCTGCGCTGTTTGAATACCGAGCGACTCTTAAGCCAGAGTAGTAATTGAGATTCTGTTTGACCTACTGGCGTATACATTAGGCTGTCAATAGTATACCGTAGGGTATGGCGCCAGATGTGATCGCTTTCAGGCCAAGGACCGATGTAAGCAAAAAAAGCTTTAGGATTAAGAGCGCGTTTGAGCCTACCTAGTAAATAACTTTTACCAGAACCGGAGTCACCTGCAAGCATCAGAGTGCGAGTACGATGGTCTCGTGCCACCTGAGCAAGAAGTCTTGCTATCTGGTCAATCGTCTCCTGGTGAATTGACTCAACTGTGAAAGCCCGTTCCGGCTCCTCCTCTGCCCAGAAGTTCCCGCTCTTAAAAGTTACTGGGTCAAATGGATTAACCTCTCGTTGAAGAATTTGGTCGATGGTTGCCACGCTAATACCTTCGCGATGCTACAGAACTGATTTGATGGTTTCAAAAATTGGAAAATTGCTAGTTCACCACGATAAAAAACAGAGGACCGCCTATATCTTGAGGAATTCCTGCATTGATTTGTGCTGGGGTATAGTGAATAGCTTCTACCAAAGAACTTAGCTCAATTTGGTCACTTTTCTCTAAACGATATAGCGCCTGATCTAATTGTTCCCTAGATAGGGGTGGCTGTAACTTCTCTCGCAGATGAAAAATTGGTAAGTAATTTTCTGTACCCAGTTCTTGGTCTAAATTCCGGATAATTTGTAAAATTTCTTCATCCGTAGGCTGACTCGTCACCTCAGCAGTAGTTGAAGTCTGCATCTGAGTCGATACATCTTTGCCAGAACTACGCAGATTTTTCCGTAGGAAACGCAGGTAGTTAGTCAGCATATCCAAACTAATGGCTGGCCCAACTCCCGCTTTAGGAACGTAATCTTCTAACAGATACTCTTTCCCCCGTTCAGTTAGCCAAACTTCTGCTTTCTGCCTCTTGAGCTTGGTTTCCACTTCTATCAATCCTCGCTCATGGAAGCTTTGCAAGATTGCATCTCGTTCCGGTGCTTTCAGGGAGGTTCCAATTTTGCTAGGCGTGATTTTTCCAGTAGCCTTACTTATTATCTCCAGCAGCTTCATTTCTTTCCGCGAGAGCGGTAACTGGTCTTTTTCCAGCTTTAAAAGAGCATTTCCCGGCGGCAAAATTTTTACTGAGGCAATCTCACGAGAGAAGTCTACCAAGCCGCGATCGCCTAAATCTCGACAAATTTTATCCTTACCGGTAAAAGTGCCGAAAGCCTTGTCTGAAAGTAAAGAACGGTAACCCGGACACCCTAGCAGCTTGAGAAGGAATTTCAACTCTTTAGTTTCCATCTAGCCAGTCTTACCTCTAATTGCACTCAAAACTAATCTAGCCTGAGAGAGGAACCGATAGTTTTAATATGGGCTGGTTTGGTATGTTGATTTATGGATAATCTCAAGAAAGTTTTGGGTTTTATTGGCGATCGCCTACCGCGATGTAGGTTTTCGTGTTGTTTGGGTTGCTGCCAGGAGTCTGTAACTTTTTGTTCTTTGTTCTCTTTTCCGCCGTTAGGCGGATCTAATTTTTTAAGTTTCTTTCTGACCAACAGCCTCAGCAATTGAACTTAACTCCCTCTCCTCCAACCTCTGCAACAACCCCCTCAGAATCCGCTTCACCATCCAAGGCCCTTCATAAACCCAGCCAGTATAAACCTGAACTAAACTAGCACCTGCCGTAATTTTTTCCCAAGCATCCTCG
>JBAUJE010000219.1:0-4211 GCA_049683475.1 Coleofasciculaceae cyanobacterium
TTAGCATGAATGAGTCAAATGACTCGCTGTTAGGCTCGGTTGTCTATGCAAGGGGGAGTCGTTCCCCCTCATGTCTTAAAGCCAGAGGCTCCCCGACTCCCCCTTCCGAACCCCGATTTCCGGTGGACAAGCAGGTGACTGGTCTGCCACAGCTGACTATAACACCTACGTGTAGGAGGATGGGGAGATGGGGAAGATGGGGAAGATAAGGAAAATTAGTTAACTTCCTCACCTCCCTCACCTCCCTCACCTCCTCACCTCCTCACCTCCTCACCCCCTCTCCGGTTCCCTTTTCGCGATATCTTGGATCAATAGGTTCTGGGTTGGCGTTTTTAATTAAGTTAAATTGGGATGGTTGATTCTCTCGCACAAGAAAACTCCCTTAGTGTAGCTGCTTCTGCCTCTGAAACTGAGCGCATTATCGCTGCTATTGATATTGGTACAAATTCTATTCATATGGTGGTGGTGCAGATTGACCCAGTGCTACCAGCGTTTACGATTATTGCTAAGGAAAAAGATACAGTAAGGCTGGGTGAGCGTGACCCTAAAACAGGAGATTTGAGCAAGGAAGCGATCGCTAGGGCAATGGCTACTCTACGACGTTGCCAAGACTTAGCAATTAGTTATCAGGCTGAGCAAATTGTCGCTGTGGCAACTAGTGCTGTCAGGGAAGCACCTAATGGGCGCAAGTTCCTGGAGAAAGTCAACTCAGAACTGGGCTTATTTATCAACCTCATTTCTGGTCAAGAAGAAGCACGGCGGATTTATCTGGGTGTACTGTCGGGGATGGAATTTGATAATCAACCCTATATTGTTATTGATATTGGCGGTGGTTCAACAGAATTAATTTTGGGGGATAGTCATGAACCCCGCAATCTGAGTAGTACTAAGGTGGGAGCAGTACGCCTGACAGCTGAGTATATAACTACTGATCCTGTTAGCAAACTTGAATTTAAGTATCTGCAAGCCTATATTCGGGGCATGTTAGAGCGGCCCATCGAAGAGTTGCAAGAACACCTCGAATCTGGGGAGAAACCTTGTTTAATCGGGACTTCTGGCACGATCGAAACTTTAGCGGCTATCCATGCTAAAGATAAGCTGGGCGAGGTGCCTAGTCCTCTGCGGGGCTACGAGTTTTCCCGCCAAGACCTGCAAGAAATGGTCAACCAACTGGCTTCTTTAACTATTGAAGAAAGAGCCGGATTACCAGGACTCTCAGAGAAACGCTCAGAGATTATCGTTGCTGGTGCCTTAATTTTACTAGAAGCAATGAAGCTGTTAGGGGTAGATTCCTTAACCTTAGCCGAAAGGGCACTGCGGGAGGGGATAATTGTAGACTGGATGCTCTCCCATGGCTTGATTGAAAACCGCATGCGTTATCAGGGGGAAGTACGCCAGCGTAGTGTCTTAAAAATTGCCCACAAATATCAAGTTAATCTCGATTACAGTCAGCGCGTGGCTAATTTTGCCCTCAGTTTATTTGACCAAACCCAAGGCAAGTTACATAACTGGGGTAGTGAGCAAAGGGAATTACTTTGGACCGCAGCAATTCTACACAACTGCGGTTTGTATATAAGTCATTCCTCCCACCACAAACACTCTTACTACATGATTCGCCATGCTGAATTATTGGGTTTTACAGAAGCAGAAATTGAAGTAATTGCTAATTTAGCTCGCTACCATCGCAAGAGTACTCCCAAGAAAAAGCATGATAACTACGACAATTTACCCAGTAGAGAGCATCGCCAGATGATTGAGCAACTTAGCCCTATCTTAAGATTGGCGGTTGCTTTAGACAGACGGCAAATTGGGGCAGTAAAAGAGATTAAATGTGAATACAACTCTGATGATAAGGAACTAAAGTTGCTGTTGCTTCCTGTTGATAAAGATGATGATTGTGCTTTGGAATTGTGGAATTTGGATTATAAAAAGGTAGTGTTTGAGGAGGAGTATGGTGTTAAGGTAGTTGGGGTTTTGCAAGGATCGGGGATAGTGTAGTGAGGAAGACGCGCAGACACGGAGACGCGGGGACGTAGAGAAGTTTTTATTATGGGTAATTAGATGGACATGATGATAAGTAGCGACCAAGATGGTCGCACTACCGGGATTTCCTCAATTATTCGCACAACTCCCTCTCACTTTCACTAATCTGGGGATTATCTGAACGTCCTAATTCATCCCGTCGCTGAAAGCGAGGGTCTTCTCAGGACGTTCAGATAAAATAGTCGTAGCCTAACTGAATAAACTCTATTTTTAACCAATTTTACTTGTTGGGTATTGACTTAGAAACCCCTTACCTAAATGCCAATTCTGAAGATATCTATACTCCTTTAAATTTGTAATTTTTGTTCAGTTGCTTATTGCCATCATCTTTGCTTTCCTACAGTTTGAAGAGGGAAATATAAATTTATATTCCCCCTTTTTTTTTGACAAGCTCAGTCAAGGCAAGAGAAAAAAGAGATATTTAAATAGCTGTCGATAACTCCCCTAGCTCAGCAAAAGGATCTCCCTCTAGGACAGAACCGTCTCCTGCTTCTAGGACAAAGCCAGCATCACGAATCATTTCTAAATCTTGACGCGCTGCTTGCCCTGGTGTAGTTAGATAATCGCCGATAAAAATAGAATTGGCGGCATACAATCCTAGGGGTTGAAGCGATCGCAAATGAACCTCCCTACCCCCAGCAATCCTAATTTCCTGACTAGGTAACAGAAAGCGGAATAGACAAAGAATACGCAGGCAACGGCGGGGATTTAGTTCTTGCTTATCTGCAAAGGGAGTGCCAGGAATAGGAATTAGGAAATTGAGAGGAACACTGGTTACTTCTAACTCACGCAAAGAAAGCGCCAAGTTGATGATATCCTCATCAGACTCTCCCATGCCAAAAATTCCCCCCGAACAGGTGGTAATTCCTGCGGCTTTGACATTATTGACCGTAGTTACGCGATCGTCAAAAGTGTGGGTACTGCAAATTTGGTCATGATAGTCCTCTGAGGAATTGAGGTTGTGATTAACTCGATCTACCCCTGCTTCAGCTAAGCGACAGGTTTGCTCTTGGTTCAAAAGTCCCAGACAGGCACAAATTTTTAAATCATGCTTTGTTTTAATCTCCCGCACAGTGTCGAGAACCTTGTTAAAAGTTGACTCTGTTGGAGAACGTCCAGAAATTACGAAACAGAAAGTACCCGCCTTCAGTTCTTTGGCCCGTTCGGCGGCCTTAAGGATTTCTTCCTGGGCAAGCATTGGATATTTCTCAATCTCAGCTGTGGAGATTTTAGATTGAGAGCAGTAATGGCAATCCTCTGGACAAAGACCACTTTGGGCATTTAGCAAGAAGTGCAGCCGCACCCGATTGCCCCAATAGTGGCGACGTACTTGGTAAGCAGCAGCAAGTTGATCCAACAGGACTTCGTCGGGAGCACGTAACACTGCCAACGCTTCGGAATGGGTGAGTAGTTTACCAGCCAGAGAGCGCTCAGCGAGGAGATTCCAACTGGGAAGATCTACTAGGAGTTGTGACATGGCAGGCTCAAGCAAGAAACTTCGATGAGTTTACCATTACCGTGCTTTAGCCTCCAGTATTTTCAATGAGTAAGGAGTAATGAGTAATGAGTAAGGAGTAATGAGTCAGTGTTTCTTGCTTACCCTACCTGAAATAGGCTTGCTGAAAATAGGATGAGACTTTAGTTGACTCTACCCATAGTGGTGTATAACTAATAATCTAGTGTTAACCCACTATATGTAGTGTTACTTTTCACTGAGTCTTCCTCGAAACTATGAACCATCTTCTTGAGTGGAGAGCCAGTTGTGTTGATGACCAGCTGATTCGCCTGAACGTTACCCCCCTAGAAGGCTTTTGTCCCTCAGAATATTTGCTCTACTCTGATGCCATCCCCAGACGTAATGATGGCAGAGTGAGCAACTATATCCTCAAGCGTTACGAACACACTCAAGAAGGTGGATGGTGGTGTTCAGGAATTGATCTACTCACTGGTTCTGATGACCTCTGGGGCTGTTTCAAACCCCAACAGCCACGCCGTTCTCCCTCAAACCAAAAACTGGTTAAGTACGAACATCCCCCTAAATCACCCACAGGACTCTTTGCCCTACGGGTTCCCCTTCACCTCTGGCAACGCATTGCAGTTCGCCACGGACTCACAGTTGTACCAGAAGAGATGGAGGGAATGCAACTAGGAGATGGGGAGATGGGGAG
>JBAUJE010000220.1:0-11592 GCA_049683475.1 Coleofasciculaceae cyanobacterium
ATTTATTTAAAATCTCTGGTCATTGGCAGAACTATAAAGAAGATATGTTCCCAATGATGGCCGAGGATGAGCAAGCCGCAGCCGAAGAAATCGGCTTTGTTCTCAAGCCGATGAATTGCCCTTTCCATATTCAAATATATAAGAGTCAACTGCGCTCTTATCGGGAATTGCCCATGCGTCTAGCTGAGTTTGGCACCGTCTATCGCTATGAACAATCAGGTGAATTAGGGGGTTTGACACGGGTGCGCGGCTTCACCGTAGATGATTCCCACCTGTTTGTTATGCCAGAACAGCTAGACGAGGAATTTATCAATGTTGTAGATTTAATTTTGTCAGTTTTCGGGAGTCTGCAACTGAAAAACTTTAAAGCACGACTGAGTTTCCGTGACCCAAGTTCTGATAAATATATTGGTTCAGATGAAGCTTGGAACAAAGCAGAAAATGCCATCCGCCGCGCTGTAGAAAAACTGGGAATGGAACACTTTGAAGGCATTGGGGAAGCTGCCTTTTATGGTCCGAAGTTAGATTTCATTTTCCAGGATGCTTTAGATAGGGAATGGCAGTTGGGTACGGTGCAGGTAGACTACAACCTGCCAGAACGCTTTGACTTAGAATACGTAGCAGAAGATGGTACTCGCCAACGTCCAGTGATGATTCACCGTGCACCTTTCGGTTCTTTAGAACGGTTAATTGGCATTCTGATTGAAGAGTATGCCGGGGATTTCCCTTTTTGGTTAGCACCAGAACAAGCTAGGTTGATACCTGTAACAGAGGAACAGTTGCCATTTGCCCAAGGAGTAGCCGAGAAAATGCAAGCACTAGGTATTCGTGCTGTCGCAGATAGCAGTCGGGAACGACTCGGTAAGTCCATTCGTAATGCCGAAAAAGGAAAAATACCAGTTATGGCAGTAGTTGGGGCAAAAGAAGTGGAATCTAATAGTCTCAGTATCCGTACCCGCGCTGCTGGGGAATTGGGAACTATGCCAGTAGCAGAAGTGCTAGAAAAAATGGCAGAAGCGATCGCTAAATGTGAGAACTTCTGAGAATTGAAAATGGAAAATTGAGGAATTGTGAGGTGGGCAAAGTTGACTCTTGTCTTCTGCCCTCTGCCTTCTCTTATAGCTTCAATTTTCCATTAACCATTTAATGATTTAACCACCAATAATCTTTTTGATTAAATCCATCTTTCCTGCGTAAGGAGCATATCGCCACTTTAAGTCAAACCAGAAGTTTTTCTTCAGTACGCTTTTGCTGTGGGAGAAAGTATCAAAACTTGTCTTACCGTGATATGCTCCCATACCACTCTCACCTACACCGCCAAAAGGTAGAGAGGAAACACCGACTTGCATAATTGTGTCATTTAAACAGACACCACCGGCGGAAGTCTCTTGCAAAATACGCTGTTGTTTTTCCTTACTACCAGAAAATAAGTAGAGTGCCAATGGTTTTGCGTTCTGATTGATAATGGCAATTGCCTCACTTAAATTGTTATAGGTAATTACGGGTAGGATGGGACCAAAAATTTCTTCCTGCATCACCTGATCATTGAGAGAAACCTGGTCAATTACCGTCGGAGCAATGTAAAGTTCTTCTGCATTAGTTTGACCCCCGATAATTGTTTCGCCATCACCAAGTAATTCCGTTAGACGCTGATAGTGTTTGGGGCTGACAATTCTAGCGTAGTCTGGACTTTTGGCTGGTTCTTCTCCGTAAAATTCATGGAGACAAGCTTTAATTGCTTCTAATAAGTCTTGCTTAATAGTTTTATTTACCAATAAGTAGTCAGGGGCAATACAAGTCTGTCCAGCATTGATAAACTTACCCCAAACAATCCGTCTAGCTGTGTACTCAATTTGCACATCTGTATCAACAATGCAAGGACTTTTACCTCCTAGTTCTAAGGTGACGGGGGTAAGTTGCTTAGCCGCAGCTTCCATAATAATTTTGCCAACTTGGGTTCCCCCGGTGAAAAAGATGTGATCAAATTTTTCTGCTAGTAGTTGTTGACTGGTTTCTACTCCACCTTCAATGGCAGTAAGATAGGCTGGGTCAAAATTTTGCTCAATTATTTTGGCAATAACCTGGGAGGTATGGGGGGCAATTTCTGAAGGTTTAATTACTGCACAGTTCCCAGCTGCCATTGCCCCCACTAGGGGAGAAATGGCTAATTGAAAGGGATAGTTCCAAGGACTAATAATTAGTACAACTCCCAAAGGTTCTGGATAGATTGTTGCACTGGCTGGGAATTGTTCTAAGGGAACTGATACTTTTTTCGGCTTGACCCAAGATTTAAGATGTTTGAGGGCATGATCAATTTCCTTGACCACCCCAATCTCAAAGGCGTAAGCTTCTAAATGGGGTTTATGTAAGTCAGCTTGTAGACCCTCAACAATAATATCTTGGTTATCTACTATTACTTGTCTCAGCTGCTTGAGCTGTTCAATGCGGAAATTGACATCTTTAGTTTTACCCGTACTGAAAAAATGTCGTTGTTGACTTACAATATCCGTGATTTTGTTATTAGTTAGCTGAGTCATATCTTGCACCATTCTTAACAAGCCTATTTTAGCTATGGTGAGCAAGAGTCATATAATTTGAAAAGTTATACTATCTTTTGTTTATCTTGCCCACCCTACAATTACTATATTAAATGCTGAACAGTTTCTAAGGTGGTAGGACAACTAAGAATTAAACAAGATGCTGGGAAAATATAAATTTCATTACTCGTTGAGGGGTGATAATGACAAGCCAGTTATTCTTCTTTTGCATGGCTTTATGGGAAATAGTCATGTATTTGATGATCTTAGCACGTTATTATCTGATCATTTTTGTAGCCTCACTATTGACCTTCCTGGTCATGGTCAAACTAAGGTCAAGGGTGGAGATAAGTTCTATAACATGCAAAATACTGCCCAGGCATTAGTTGAACTGTTAGATAGTCTGGGAATAAAACAGTGTTTCCTGATGGGATACTCGATGGGAGGAAGATTAGCTTTATATCTAACCCTACACTTCCCTCAATACTTTTCTAAGATAGTTCTTGAGTCGTCTTCGCCTGGTCTAAAAACTTCAGAACAACGTGGTAAAAGAGTTGAAAGTGATGTGAAACTGGCAGAAGAATTAGAAACGGGTGATTTTTCTTTATTTTTGTCCAAGTGGTATAGTAATCCTCTATTTGATTCTTTGAAGAAAGATAGTAAATTTGAGCAACTTTTAGCAAATAGACTAGAAAACAATCCTTTAGAGCTAGCAAAGTCTTTGCGTAATTTAAGTACGGGGTTGCAGCCTTGCCTATGGGAGAAGCTTAAAGATCAGAAAAAGCCAACTCTTCTGGTAGTTGGCGAACTTGATCAGAAGTTTGTGGCTATTAATACTGAGATGGCTAACTTGTGTAAGTATGCTCAGTTAAAAATAGTTAGAGATTGTGGTCATAACATTCATGTTGAAGATACTGCTTTGTTTGCTGACTTGGTCAGGAATTTTTTATGGTCGGATGAGGTATGCTTCTTGAAGCGGTCAGTGCCTTGCGAAAAATGATCTTATCATCACCTGCTCTGTAAAATTCGCGGATTCGCGCTTCCTCTTCGTAACCGTGCTTACGGTAGAACGCCCGTGTACCCTCAAAGTTTGGTAGTCCAGAAGTTTCCACCAGTAACAGGCGTTCCCCTCGTTCGGTCAACATTTGTTCAACGTGATGCAGCAGTTTTGTACCAAGTCCTTTTCCCTGATGGTCGGGGTGGATGGCAATAAAGTACAAGTTCCACGTCCCATCAGCATACGGCTCTGGCGCATAGTACGCGACCCCCACCGGGCCGCCATCATCGTAGGTGATCCAGAAGCAATCGCTGCCGAGGTTACCGTCGAAATATTCTGCCAGCATCCCGCCAAGTTCCTCAAGCTCTTGCGGCTTAAACAGACCAATAGCGTCAGCGATAGCCATTAGAGCTTTTTTGTCATCCGGCGTGGCGGGGCGAATCATGAGCGATTCCTATGTAGTGAATAATTCAAAAATACTGAGAGGCAAAACCTAGGTACAGCAAGGGTTTAGAGCCTATCTTGCACTATTTTACAGGTGGGCGTGGAGGATGTCACCAAGGCAAACGGCTACCATCCCAGGAGAAAAACTCCCCGCTATCACTTTCATCTAAATTTCCTATCACCGTTAGCAACTGAGCTACAGTACGCTCAACGGAGAATAATTTATCTTCAGGTACATTGCTCTGAAAAGGTTGAGAAAGGCGCGTATCAGTTGTACCAGGATGCAACATCACCACTAGAGTCTGAGGACTTTTTCTTCTATACTCAATTGCCACCGTTCGCAGAAACATATTCAAAGCTGCTTTAGAAGCCCTATAGCCGTACCACCCCCCAAGACGGTTATCGCCAATACTACCAATCTTGGCAGAAATAGTGGCAAAAATACTGCGATCGCCATGACGAAATAAAGGCAAAAGGTGTTTAGCAAGTAGTACAGCACCAATACTATTAACCTGAAAGTAGCGAATCAAGTTCTCTGAGTTGAGCTGTCTCAGGCTCTTCTCTGGTTGCAAATCTCCCTCATGTAGTAATCCTACACAGTTAATAACTAAGTGGAGTTTGTCTACATCTAGACTTATTTGCTTAACAACCTCAGCTATTTGCAACTCATCGGTAATATCTAGGGATAAACATGCTAATTTATCAGGATATTGAACAGTTAGGGAAATTAACTCGCTAGCTGATTCGCGACAACGGTAAGTAGCATGAACCTTGGCAATAGTTTCGTCTTGCAGTAGTTTTTTGACAAAACCTAAACCAATACCTTGACCTGCTCCCAAAATTAAGACATTGGTATTGTTAATTCCCTCTACAATAGACAAAATTATTTTCCTTAAATTTTTACTCGTTTATTTTTGAGGTCACTTAGCCAACCTAAATGAACTCCACAGTCAATGTATTCCTGCATTTTGACTTGCAGTTTTTCATGGACTTATGAGCAATTAGCAAAGGGTCACCTGGTAAGGCTGGTTTCATTTTTTGCATGACCTATATACAATAGTCTGTAAATATTAGCTTGATCTGACTATTTGAGGACAAGGTAAAATGACAGAAAAGTTGACGGGTGGCTGTCACTGCCAAGCCATACGCTACGAAGTTAATCAAGTAATTGAGACGGGATACTGTCATTGCTCAATCTGTCGAAAATTAAGTGGTGCGCCAGCTTTGACTTGGGCGTTAGCCACAAAGGAAAATTTTCAATTGCTAACAGGTAATCCGACTGAATACGCTTCCTCTGAGCTGGCTACTCGCTCCTTTTGTCCAGTCTGTGGTTCTCAAATATTTGGTTTAATTGGGGTATTAGAAATATTTTGGATCAATTTGGGAACTTTAGACAATCCTGAATTAGTTAAACCTCAGACTCATATCTGTGCTGCTGATCAAGTAAGTTGGTTTAATTTAGACGATTCTCTTCCTCGCTATGAAAGTAATGTTACTCCTAAACTAGAAAAGCTGATTCAAAAAGCTGGATTGGATTAAAATGGCTACTTAATTCAAAGCAGTTTTTCCATAAATAAACTACAAGGACTGTCGTTATAGCGCTCAATTTGCTAAAAGCCAAGTTGTTGATAGAGCTTAATTGCCTGTGCTTGTTTTTGCATATCAATAGTATCCAATCGGGCTTTTTTGTAACCAGCTTGCTTGGCAAAATCTAACAATAGCTGTGACATCTTCTTTCCTAATCCCTTACCTTGATACTCCTTGAGAAACCACATCCTTTATAGAAAAATCCCTCTTCAGTTAGATGTCAATCTAGGGATGCTTAGGGTAATGTTTGCTCAAAACTGTATAAGTATTCCCCAGTGAGTAAGCTACTTATTCGTCTAGCCTTAGGACTCGTCTTTGCCGTCTTTGGGCTGTTTAACTACTTTGGTAACGTTGCTGAAAACCCAGTTACGGGTGAAAAGCAGCGAGTTGCTCTATCTCCCCAACAAGAGATTACCCTAGGACGACAGGGTCGCCAAGAGGTTGCGACTAAATTTGGTGGACTTTATCCTAATCAAGCCTTACAAGACTATATAGATCAGGTCGGCCAAGAAGTTGTACAGCAATCAGGGGCTTCTGAGTCTCCCTATCCCTTTGAGTTTCATCTGCTTAATGACCCTAAAACCGTCAATGCTTTTGCTTTACCAGGGGGACAAATTTTTATTACCTCTGCTTTACTCAGTCGCCTTAACTCAGAAGCACAACTAGCAGGAGTTCTAGGTCATGAAGTAGGACATGTTATAGCGCGTCATGGTGCAGAACACTTGGCGAGACGACAGTTAGGTTCAGCCTTAGTTAACGCCATTGGTATTGCAGCTAGTGACGATCCTCGTAATGCTCAGCAGGCTGCGGTGATTGCTCAGGCCGTGAATCAGGTAGTTAATCTCAAATATGGTCGTGAGGACGAATTAGAAAGCGATCGCCTAGGATTTCAGTTTATGACGGCAGCCGACTACAATCCAGAAGGTATCGTTGAACTAATGCAAATTCTTAATTCTGCCCAGTCAGGGGGACGGCCACCGGAATTTTTGAGCACCCATCCCAACCCTGGTAACCGAGTTGCACGACTAGAAGGATTAATTGAGCAGAAGTATCCTAACGGTATTCCTCCAGCTTTAGAAGAAGGAGAACAGGATTTTGCTCAAGCTGTTCAACGACGACTCCGCTAAAACCGTTGAGGAAAATTTGTGAGCTTTACTATTCTTTATTGGGTACTGGTTGCTGTCATGTTGGCAGGTGCAATTGGTGAACTGATTCCTGGTCTACCAGGTTCTAGCTTAATTTTGGTTGCGATTCTGATCTGGTCTATTGCTACCGGATTTGCTGGTATTGGCTGGCCTATAGCTGTAGTCGTTGGCATTCTAGTCTTGAGTGCTGCTATTGAGTTTCTGGCGGCTTACTGGGGAGCCAAGCAATTTGGGGCTAGCAAATGGGGGCAGTTCGGTGCCATTATCGGACTTGTAGTTGGGACGCTGGGACTCTTGCCAGCCTTACCCCTCGGAGGACCAATTTTAGGAATTTTGATTGGACCATTTATTGGTGCTTTTATTGGGGAATACTTGACTCGACGCAAAGTTGATGGGGAATCTAAGTTCAAGACTTCCCTTAGAGCCAGTTTAGGAACTGTGTTTGGCTCAATTATTGGCAATTTGATTGATGGATTATTGGCAATTGTTGCCGTTGTGGTTTTTATCTTTACCACTTGGCCAATGGTGTCTAGTTTATAGAAATCATCTATAATCTAGGCTATTGCTAGCTGTTCAAACTACTGCCACAACATATCAATTAAGCTGAGTCTGACGACCAAGATAAGCGGTGGCAGATCGCGGAGTGGATTAGTCTAGCATTACTCCAATAGGCGTGCTACTGCAGCGCTGTATTCTTGGTAAGATTTTACACCTGTTAGTGTCTCTAGCAGTTCACCGTCTTTAAAGAACATGACAGCGGGTATCCCTTTAAGCCCAAACCGCTTAGTGAGCTGTTGATTGACATCAAAGTCGATCTTCATAACCGTGACGCGATCGCTATAGGCATTTGCCAGTTTATCTATTAACGGCGTTACCTGCTTGCAAGAGCCACACCAAGATGCCATACAATCTACCACCAGCAGCCGCTCTTTTGCTAAACGTGAATCAAGTTCTGCTTCATCTTGAATCAATCGAGCGGCCCCTGTATCCTCGTAGCCTAACTGAGCTAATTTACTGGCTACTTCGGCAAAAGATAAGCTACCGTTGACGGTTTTTAACTGATTGTGCTGCCGATAATACTCCAGTAAAGGAGTTATCTCGTCCTGATGGAGCGTTAAGCGGTGACGAATAGCTGAAATAGACTCATTTTGATTTTTCTCAACCGATAGCCGATTAATCAAGAGCCCCGTCATCGCCTTAAGGTAAACAACCATTGCAGCAGACTCACCTACCGCTAACAACCACTTGTCAAACGCCTCAGCCTGAGCGAGGGTGCGCGGAAACCCATCCAAAACCCATCCATTTAACATGACATCGGGTTGCTCGAACCGCTTCTTTACTAGCTTCATCACTAGAGCGTCAGGAACTAGCTCATCTGCTTCGACGTATGTGCGTGCCTCGACACCGATTGTAGACTCTTTAGCGATCGCCTCACGAAAAAGCTCTCCCATAGAAACATGGGGAATATGCCAGCGTTCGGCTAGTGCGCTTGCCTGCGCCTTAACACCCACCCCAGGAGGCCCTAAAAGAATAAACTGCTTAGTTTTCATAAAGAAAAAACTACTTAGCTTTCATGGCATAAATATTTATAGACTACACATCGGTCACTTTGCCCAACACATAATAAAAAGTAAAAATTTCTGCTCAATGTCCTCAGCGCGGCAAAAAAGAGCAGTAATGACCCATGCATATACTAGAGCTGATAGGGACTAGTAATTAGAGAGAAAATTTCCTAAAAGTAATGGCATAAATTACTTACAAAAACTAATTTTGCCGTAACTGCTCAAATTTTTATTGCTCATGGCGATAAATCGGGGTTAAGTAACCTTACCAAAACTCCCATAAATTGCCTATTCTTAAGTGCGATCGCTCTCCAAAGTTTAGAATGTGTTAGTTAATAGGACAGGCATTATCCCTACTGCGTAAGAAATCAAGATGGTACAGACACCCGCCAGTCGAGAAACGGAAACCCTATTGATTGAGTTGCCTAAGACAATTGGGCTGTACGTCACCCAGGAACAGTTTGCAGCCCTAGCAGCAGCTAACCGAGACTTGAGACTGGAAAGAACCGCACAAGGAGAGTTAATTGTGAACCCACCGACAGGCTGGCAAACTGGAGAGCGCAATTGCAATATTTCTGGAGAGTTGTATTTATGGTGGCGTAATGCAGGTGAACCTGGTAAAGTCTTTGACTCCTCGACTGGCTTCATCTTACCCAATGGTGCGACTCGCGCCCCTGATGCATCTTGGGTTAGCCAAGAACGTTGGCAGATGCTTACTCGAGAACAAAAAGGAACTTTTGCGAATATTTGCCCCGACTTTGTAGTTGAATTACGCTCTAGTTCAGATAGCCTCAAGTCTTTGCAAGAGAAATTGAGGGAGTATATTGACAATGGCGCGAGACTAGGCTGGTTAATCGATCCACAGCATCGACGGGTAGAAATTTATCGACAGGGTTTGGCCGTGGAGATGTTGGAGAATCCTGCTGAGTTGTCTGGTGAAGAGGTTTTACCTGATTTTATGCTGAATTTGCGTCGGGTGTGGGATTAAAAATTGAGTAAAGAATCAGGAAAAACCTTATGCCTTATAGCAAATTTACCCTCAGTAAAGCTGTAGAGGATTTTCAACTCACTATCATTGAAGGCGATCGCTTTCTGCCAGAGATTTCCCCAGTTAATTCGACTTCTTTGCTCAAAGATACTCTCAAAGAAACAATACCTTGGGCAATTGCAGTAAGTACTGAAAAAGCGCGTTCTGAAGGTATTATCAATCCAGTCTTATTAGAAGTTAAACGTCAGCTGAAAGGACAAATTAGTGTCTTTTCTGGTGAAGAGTTCAGTGTACAGCCGGAAGTTGATTTAACAGGCTATGTCGATTTTCTGATTAGTCGTTCCCCAGAGCAGTTGTTTATTAGAGCACCTGCGGTGATTTTAGTAGAAGCAAAGAAAGAAGACCTTAAACCAGCCCTTGGACAATGTTTAGCCGAGATGGTGGCAGCTCAACGCTTTAATCAACAGAAGCAGCAGCCTATTTCCACCATCTACGGAACGGTTACAAGTGGTACAGTTTGGAAGTTTCTCAAACTAGAAGGGCAGACTGTTGCAATTGACCTTACTGATTATCCGCTACCACCAGTTGAGCAAATTTTGGGCTTTCTGGTTTGGATGGTACTTAATGGGTGATACAGATTATTGGTTGGTTCGGTTAGGAAGTTTTATTGGATTTTCTGTTTAATTTGCCTTTGGTGAGAGAATAACTTCTACAATCAACAAGTTCTCGTACTAATTTGTAATCAAAGACAGTAACTTTCTCCCCCATCTTCCCCAACTCCCTCATCTTCCTCACCTCCTTCTCGGTGCCACATCAGCATAGCTAGCATTTCCATTGCCAATGCGTACCTCGTCGTGATAAATCACCAAGGGAGAGGGATGGCTCTCGTTATACCCTGGCTTGTACATACCAATTTTGAAGTGAAAAGAATGCTCAGAGTCGTTGTAGCAATTTGGTGCAACCCAGCTAGCCAACTGGACTCCATCTTTCCACAGCTCAAGTAGTCCGTCACTGTTGTAAGACCACTCAGCATGGATTACCCAGTCAGTCCACTGGCCTTTGCTATATGGTCCAGAATAAAGACGCTTGGACTGAATAGTGCCACCACTACCATTGCGCGCCGGTTGGCTAATGGGGTTGGGATCCCAACGGTTGAAAAGTGTCCAGACACCATTACGCACCTCAAAGGAAACAAATGGACTGCGGTATTGTTCACCAGTGTCAGGTGACCCTTTAATTTGCGCCACGATGGTAAAATTGTTGTGATCTTGCCAGTTAGTAGGAATGTAGGTACTGAAGCCAAACCATCTCTCTTCACCCGGACGGCCAGCGCTGAACTTATTTTTCTCGGCCCTTTTATCAGGATAGTTTAAGGTAAACTTAGCTGCACCTGTGCCAGACCTAGTTGGTGAACCGACAATTGTACCCCTGCTCTGGTCGGTAAACTGGGTTTGGTTCCAACCTGCGCCATTATTGTAGGGCTCAAAAGAGCTATTGAAATTGTCCTCGAAGATAAGACTACTATTATCCTGGGCTTGCAGTGTCGTTGTGATTGACAGCAATAGTACCAGTAATAACGATATTTGAAGCAGTTTCCCGCGAAAAATGGCTCTAATGCGATACATGTTCCTTCTTAATTATCGACTACTAGGAAACAGCTAAATTTTTGACAGAGCCTTGATGCCGAATTGACAAATTAGCGTTGCTAGGACTAAGTTTTTCTGACCATTTTTTGAGAAATTCTCTGTCTGAGAACCCGATATAAAAATAAAGGGTTACCCACAATATAGCGTTCCCATAAACGATGAGGTTCGGTGAAAAACCTAGTCAACCATTCTAAGCCATGATCCGTTGCCCAACGAGGACCTCTATATACTGTACCCGTGTAGAAATCAAGACATGCTCCTAAAGGTAGAAATACACGAGCATTGATGTGTTTCATGTTGTCCACAATCCAGCGTTCTTGTAAAGGCATACCAAAACCGATGTAGAGAATGTCTGGATTAAACTGATTGATTTTTTCAATGATTAAATTATTCTCTGCACCAGACTTATCAAAGTAGCCATGATGTCCTTGAACCCTTAGCTGAGGGGCAATTTCTTGGAATTTGGCGATCGCTGTTTCAACTACGCCCGGTTTACCTGCCAACAAAAAAAGGGAAGTGTCCTGTTTTTCACAGGCTATTACCAAATCTTCGATATAGTCAGGGCAGGTCATACGGTGCTTAGATTCTATAGAACAGCCACAAAGTTTAGCTCCCAAAGAAACACCAAATCCATCACAAAATACCACATCTGAGTTATTGAGATAACTACGATACCAGGGTAAATC
>JBAUJE010000221.1:0-15380 GCA_049683475.1 Coleofasciculaceae cyanobacterium
TGCCAAGGTGGAAGCGTCTGGCACGTCTCAAACTTGCCCAGAGTGTGATGCTCATGTTTCAAAGAACCTGTCAATCAGGGTACATGAGTGTCCAAAATGTGGGTACAAGACGGATAGAGACGTGGCATCAGCTCAAGTAATTAGAAGTCGGGGTGTCTCCGCCGTCGGGCTGACGGTGGCTCAAATTGCCTGTGGACGGGATGCGTCGGGGACTGATGGCGATCAGTCTAGGTGGCACCGAAAGAAGCAGGAATTTCCTAGAAGCGATTTTGGGAAGCCCCTTCCATAATCTTTGATTTGGGAGGGGAGGAAGTCACTCAGCCCTTAAATAATTAGAACTGAGTAGTTGACTTTAGTACTAGAGAAAATTTGTGAGGTTGGGGTCAGCTTGCAAAGTTTTGAGGGTTTGTTTAATATCTTGAGTACGATCTTTTCTGACAATCAGTGTGGCGTTGCGATCGCGCACAATTACGACATCTTCTAAACCAATGGTGACAATCACCTCGTCTTCATTGGCAGAATAAACAATTGCCCCCTTAGTATCCATCCCGACATGCTTTGCCAGCTCTACATTGAGGTTATCCCCTTTATGTAGCCGTTCTAGGGCATTCCAATCACCTAAATCATCCCAGCCGAAAGAAGCTGGTAAAACGTAAGCTAACTGGGTCTTTTCCATCAAAGCATAGTCAATACTTTTCTTGCTTAGAGAGGAATAAGCTGCTGAACCTTGGGCTTGCAAAGGCTCAATAATTTCTGGAGAATGAACCTTGAGTTCTTCTAAAACCACCCCAGCCCGGAAAATGAACATACCACTATTCCAGCTAAAGCGACCTGTGGCAAGGAATTGTTCAGCCTTCTCACGGTTAGGTTTTTCCGTAAAGCGACTAACTCTGTAAGTAGGCAGTCCACCAAAATGACCCGCTTCTTCCCCTTGTTCAATATAACCATAACCTGTAGAAGGAGTGTTAGGAGTGATACCCAGGGTAACGATTGAATCCTTCGCAAGGGCTAATTCAACAGCAGCATTGATAGTTTGCTCAAAAGCCTCTTGGTCTTCAATCCAATGATCAGAGGGAAAAAAGCCAACTACAGCATCTTCCCCATATTTTTTAGCAATTTCCAGGGCCGCCCAGGCAACAGCTGGGGCAGTATCACGTCCCTCTGGTTCTGCTAAGACATTAGAAGAGGGAAGCTGAGGTAATTGCTGTTGCACTCCCTCCGAGAGCATTTCTGAAGTCACCACCCACAATTTTTCTGGACTACCAGCTAGCTGAATTAGCCTCTCGGCTGTCCCCTGTAGGAGGCTTTTACCGCTACCATCTAAACAGAGAAACTGCTTGGGTCGGTGCTTACGGCTCAAAGGCCAAAAGCGTTCTCCTTTCCCACCGGCAAGAATGACAGGTATCAAGGATTTTTCCATTGCTTACAGCTTCCATTTAATTTGATTTTCTGCTACATCCTAGCCTCACTTTTACTAATTGATTTTTCCTGAGATAGAGGTTAATTCAAGGAAAGAAATATTTATTGCTATGAGCAGAAATCGAGTTGCTAACGCTATAATCCTGCTTGAGATTTGAGAGTGTAAAACTCGATACGCGGATTGCGTTGATTTTGGTGAGGTGAGGGTGAACGAAAGCGTCCAACAATCCCCTAGGGGTTTCAGACATAAATCTTCGACAGGTTCTAGTTATTCTCAGACAGACGATGATCCTAAGTTCTCTGCGTCGAGACAGGGAGTCAAAAAAGTGCGGGTTTCCCGATCAAAATCGGTAGGTCGAAACTATTTTAAATGGTTTTTCTGGAGCGGGGCTTTTGTCTTAACAGCAACGATTTCCGCTGCTTTAGGGGCAACCTTAGCACTGATTACACCTTTGTCGCCACTAGTGACATCTGTTGAGCAAGGGGTACTGTTTAAGGGCAAAAAGTGGTCTCAAAACTTTCCATACCACTTAGCCAGACCTGTGAACATTTTGGTTCTAGGCATCGACAAAGTACCAGACACGGCGAAAAATTCACCAGAAGTTTTATCTGGTCGTAGTGACACAATGCTACTCTTGCGCTGTGACCCCACTGACGAATCGGTGAAATTACTCTCGATTCCACGAGATACCCAAGTGGAAATTCCCGGAGTGGGAATTTCCAAAATCAACGATGCTAACGTTGAAGGGGGCCCTGCTTTAACGGCACGAGTTGTTAGCAAAACTCTAAACAATGTGCAAATTGACCGCTATGTGAGGGTTACAACCGATGCTTTTCGAGAATTAGTAGACCTAGTTGGCGGTGTCGAGGTTTTTGTACCTCAGCCGATGCAATATCAAGATTTCACTCAAAACTTAGAGATTGACTTAGAAGAAGGCTGGCAAACTCTTAATGGAGACCAAGCAGAACAGTTTGCCCGTTTTCGGGATGAACAAGGGGGAGACATTGCACGGGTACAGCGACAGCAAATACTGCTCAAGGCCCTGCGCAAACGTCTGGTTAGTCCCACCGTATTGCCTCGTTTACCAAAACTGATCCGGGTAATGCAGCAGTACATTGATACCAACCTCAGCTTAGAAGAAATTCTCGCCCTTGTCGGTTTTTCTCTAAATCTAGAACAAGATGACTTCCAAATGGTACTATTGCCTGGTCGCTTCAGTAGAGCTAATGAATATCTCGCCAGCTATTGGATTATGGATCAAGCTAAGCGAGATGAGGTGATGCTGAAATATTTTGAGCAAAAACCAGAGATAAGTTCCTCAAAAGATCGCCGTTCCCTCAACCGTGTGCGAATTGCGATTCAAAACGCCACTGATAATCCTGAACTTCCTTACCGGGTTGTCCAATATCTGGCTGAGCAGGAATTTTATAACGTCTATATCGTACAGGATTGGTCAGATCACCTACGGCAAACTGAGATTATTGTCCAACAAGGAGATTTAGAGGCAGCAGCTAATCTAGAAAAAGTCTTGGGACTTGGTCACATTGAGCCGTCCTCCATTGGTGATTTAAGATCTGAGTTAACCCTTCGACTAGGTGAAGATTTGCTAGAGAAGGAGTTTTAGAGGTTAGATATTACTCATTAACAGTTAGTATATGAGAAATAATTAACGAGAAATTGGGAAATGTCGCTTTTGACCTTTAAAGCAACTAAAACCCTTCTGGTACGTTTACTGAGACTAGTTTTAGTCATTGGTTTAGCTTGGCTATGGATTCTGTTAGCCGCAACTCCTGCCCAAGCCCAGGACAAAAGCGTTAACTATACCAGTACAAATTTAATTGGGCGTGACTTTGCCAACAAAGATTTAGTAGGGGCTGTTTTCGCTGATGCTAATATGCGGGAAGCGAATTTCTACGGCTCTAATCTCAAGGGCGCTATTTTTACCAAAGGCGTTCTGTTACAGGCAAATCTGCAAGGAGCCAACCTCAGTGGTGCTTTGGTAGACAGGGTAATCCTGGACAGTGCCAACCTGAGGGATGCCATTTTGATTGAAGCAGTCATGACCAGCACTCGCTTCTATGACGCAGATATCACAGGCGCTGATTTTACTGATGCAATTATTGACCGCTATCAAGCCTCACTAATGTGCAAGCGTGCTAGCGGAGTTAACCCTGTAACTGAGGTTGCCACACGAGATAGTCTAGGCTGCCGCTAGGTTGGACCCAGTCAGCTGAATAATGGGTTCCCAGTTGAGGACATCTTGTAATAAAGCCTTGTAACCTGCCACGTTGGGATGAAGACCATCTTGGCAGAGTTGTTGTAGACACCAATCGATCCCACGAGAGTGCCACATATCAAAGATATCGAGGTAGGGAATTTGGCGCTTTAAACAAGCTGTGCGCGTCGCTTCTTTATAGCAGTACTGATCCGCATGGCTATAGTGGAAGCAGCCAAGAAAGGGCATTTGTGTTTCATCTACCGGTACCATTCCCACAAACAGTACTGGACATAGTTGCTGCGCCTTATCTAACAGGGTGGCAAGTTCTGCTTGAAAATGATCGAGGTTCGTGTAATTCTTGCCGTCAGGTCGCCCCAGACGTGCAGAATCATTAACACCTACCGAAAAAATAATCGCATCCGGTGTGCGATTTTTGAGTTCACCGCGACTATGAAACTCATGTTCAAAACGCTCTTGCACCTGTTTGACCCCGTTGCCCCGAATGCCCAGGTTATAAACAACATGACCTGGACTATCTGGCGACATCCACTGTCGTCGCAAGCGTTCTACCCAACCACCTCCCTCTGGGTCACCGAACCCATAAACGAGGCTATCTCCCAGGAAAATCAGATTTAAAGGTATTGACGGAGATTGGCGTAAGGACTGGAATCTAGGATTAGCTAGTGTTTGCATGGACAATAGTACCTGGTCAGTTGATTACCTAAACAACTCGACTTAATTCAAAAGAATTTACATTATGTTACGTCATTATTTGCTTTTTAAAAAAATTTAACTGCAAAGATGCCAGCTATGTAGTATCCAAATTCTTACCTTCACACTCTGGATCAGGAAGTTTTGCGCCAGTAAAAACCAGATTCTATGGTCATCTGACAGTTGTAATCGGTAAACTTACCGACAATTTAATCTAGATTGGTAAAATCTTGGTGAAAATATCCCCTGTTCACAGTCGAAACAGGCAGATATTGTTATAATCAGACGATTACTCACTAACAGAGAAACCTATGCTCCACAAGCGTTACCAATTTGATTCAAGCCAAATTATGCAAAGAGCTGAGGAATTAGTGAGCGCCGCCTCTAACCGCTATCGGATTACGGTGCAAGTTGCCAATCGTGCCAAGCGTCGCCGTTATGAAGATTTTGACAACATTGATGATCCGACCATGAAGCCAGTACTGCGGGCAATTATCGAAATGTCCGACGAACTGACACAACCAGAAATTATTGGCGATTAAACTATCAAGGTTCAAAATACCACTCTAAGGATAGGACTATGGGCAGAGCAAGGTATTTGACTATAGCTACAGTAATTAGCCTCTACATGTTGTTCCCTTCAGCAAAGGAGAGAGATGTATCCTTCTTGCAGCTGATAGGCTCACAACCTGCCCAAGCTCAGTTTCTTAGACCAAGGGATGTTGGACAAAAAATTTACGAGCGCCTGCCTAATTTACCCTTAGAAAATCAGTACGTCAGTGTTGAGACAGGTGAGGTAGATGCAGATAACACCCTGATAGGACGCTTAATTGGATATCACATTTACGTCAAAAACCGTCCACCTAGTTTCCGTTTAGATTGGAAACTGACCATAGCTGACTATCTAGGGGCTCACGAATACCTCCTAGACTCAGAATATCCAGGTCATAATACCCTAAGAGAAAATCCCATGGAGAGCGATATGGCAGCCATTGGTAGCCTAAATCGTTCTCAAAGAGATGCATTAGTAGAAGAATTAGTAAGCATATTCAATCCTAATCGCTCCCAAACCGAGAAAACAGCACCAACTGCATCGCCCCAAGCACCTCCAACTAACCCTAATCCTCGCACCAGGGAGCCAATCGTACCGGAACCGGGGGATGCTCAATTGCTACAACCATAATGGAACGTCTGGTTAAAAGCGGTTCAGGTTGGCGTTTAGGTTGGAAGCCTCAGGCTAGTACCTATAAAGGTTTAGTCGGTGGAGATGATTGGGCTATTGAACTAACAGAAGCTGAGTTAGAAGAATTTTGCCGTTTGTTGGAACAGCTAGCCCAAACAATGGGCAAAATGGCAGATGAGCTGATGGATCAAGAGAGAATTAGCTGTGAGATGGAAAGTGACTTACTCTGGATGGAAGTAGAAGGCTATCCTCACGCCTACAGCCTGCGTTTCATCTTAAACTCTGGACGCTGTTGCGAAGGGGGTTGGCAAGCTGAAGCTGTGCCTAGTTTTGTTCAGGCGGTAGGTTCTTTGAAGGTATTTTAAGGGAGAGGGATAAAGGGAAAATTGTTTTTTCCCTTTAACAATTCACAACTTGCTAAGTCGCATTAATGCTAGAAGACCAAATACTATGCTATGCTAGTATAGGTTCACCGGGGCGTAGCGCAGCTTGGTAGCGCACCACTTTGGGGTAGTGGGGGTCGTGGGTTCAAATCCCGCCGCTCCGATTAAATAAAATAGCTAGGAACAGCTTTAAGGAATCGCTACATGTCAGTAGAGGTTTAGGTCTAGTTTGCTCTTCAAGGGGAAGTAAGGGCGGGGGGTTGAACTATCTGGTAGATATTGGCAGCTTTGAGCATGTGGTAGGTAATTAGCAGTTGGGTAATAGCTAAGGGATAACTGCGAAGAGTCTCACCAGTTGTACCCACAACCTTACCAATATCTTGATTACCTTCTAGAGAGCAAAATTGCCCCAAAAAAGGCACGTCATGGCACAATATTCGCTCTAATTCCTTCACCTGCTCACTAGTGGCATGACCATCAACTTCCAGGACATCAACTGGCTTACCCATATCTCTGTCTAATTCTAAGCGGATAGCCGAGCTGAGATGGGATTTGGCAGGGTTGAGAATTCTAGTGAAGTCTGGGTGAGGTATAGTCGGTCTGAGTACTAAGCGCACATTTAAGAGCAAATCGCTTTGTTTAGACTCATCGTCTGGTGGATAGAAACTGACAACAATATCTGACCACTTGCGCTGAGGACGGATAAACTCTTCTGAATCTGGCTCACGCCTATCTAGTTGCTGGAGAACTTGTTCTGGAGTATAGCCTCGCTTACGAGTGTCTCTGTTGACTTTCCACTGAGCGCGTAAAGATTCTGGTGGTGCTAGGTAGACTTGGACATCGTAGCATTCACGAGCTATACGGGTATAGTACCCCAGCAACCCTTCAACAATTACAAACTTTTTCGGCTTAATGTATTCTGGAGCTTGAAAAGTACCAGTTTTATGGCTATAAATCGGCTTGAGGATTGGCTTCCCTTCCCGCAATAAAGTTAAATGCTGCTCAATGATGTCGAGATAGTTGCAATCAGGGTGCAGCGCCGAAATACTCAGTTGGGCACGCTGCTCTCGATCATAGCGATGGTAATCGTCTGTACAGATGATAGTGACATCATCAACCCCCAATACTTGAGCGATTCCTCTGGTTAAGGTTGTTTTACCAGCGGCACTATCACCGACGATGCCAAGAATAATGGGACGATGAGTCATAGTTTTTCTGAGGCTGAGGCTAAATATGTAAAATCTTATACCTATTGTTTAATTCTAGAAGGGAAGGGTAAGTGAATCAATCCCAATAACTCCTATAAATTCAACTTAGACACCAGCTAATCGAAGGCTTTGACAAAGCGAATAATTTCCGTTGTTTGCGGTAGGCTGCCTTTTGGTACTTTGAGCGTTTTTTTGTGGACGTTTTCAGGTAAACCAGATTCGCTGATCAGGTGCTTGCCAAAAGCGGGATGGTTATAGATATTTAAGCTTTGGTTCCCAGAGTTGGTAATTATTGTTTGAGTGGGAGCCTGGAAGAATTCCAATGATGTTCTCTGAGCAATGCTTGTCTTTAAATCCTGGGCCTTCTCAATTTTAGTCAAAGTTTGACGAACGGCTCTAATCATTTGCTTAATACTCTTTTGCTCTCTCACCTCTCGATTTTCTTCTTCTTGAGATTGAATAATTTTAATCAGGCCAATAAGATTACGATGAGTTGCTACTGCATCTTGGAAGGGTAGAATTGCTAAATAGGCAAGAGTGAAAAGCTCCAGGTTATTAGCTGTAAAAGTGAGAGTGGTTCTGCGTACACCAACTTCGATACTAGGAGCTTGAGAAAAATCAGATAAAACATTGGCAATTTGCTCATAAATTGAGATAAGTGCCGAATTGGCTGGTAAATCTAAGGGAGCATCCACAATAATGCGCACCTTAGGCAAAGTATCGCTAAAAAAACTATTGGGAGCTTCCTGTGAGAAGTTATAAATCTCGCTTTTGTCACCATCCGGACTCAAATCAACCCAATCACAGGTAATACCTTCTGTTTTTAGACCAAAACGAGAAACAGCATAGAGTTTTGCTCCAGTGAGTGTGGCCCCAGTTAAATCTGCCCCAATCCAGTTAGCCTTAATCAGTCGAGCATGGGTTAAATCGGCATGTACTAAACTGGCATTAAGTAAATGGGCATTGCTCAAGTCAGCTCCCATTAAGTTAGCCCCACTTAATTTGGCATTACTCAAATCGGCCCAGGCTAAATTTGCCCCGGACAAATCGGCCCAGCGAAGATTAGCTCCAGACAGGTTTGCCCCACTAAGATTGGCACAACTAAGATTTGTTTTCCTCAGCTCAGCTTCTCTGAGGTTGCAACTCCTGAGATCGGCGCGACTCAAGTCTGTGCCATTCAAATATGCTTCTTCTAGAATTGCAGCAGTTAGGATAGCTCCTCGCATTTTAGCTTTACTTAAATTAGCGTGACTGAGTAACGCTTGTTTAAGCATTGCCTCTCTTAAATCAGCTTCACTGAGGTTAGCCTCTGTTAGATCAGCCCCGTTTAAATTAGCCCGAATTAGCTCAGCCCGAATTAGTGAAGCTTGAAATAAATTAGCTTTTCTTAAATCTGCTTGAATCAAATTAGCAACATTGAGATTAGCTTGACGTAAATTAGCTTGACAAAGATTGGCTCTACTTAGTCTGGCTACGTTGAGTTTTGCTCGGTATAGGTTTGTCCCACTCAGATTAGCACCACTCAAATTAGCCACACTTAAATCTGCCTCACTTAAATCTGCACCAGATAAATAAGCCTCACTCAAATTCATTTCGACAAGGTTAGCAGCAGAAAAATCTCTAACTCCTGCTGCATATTTTCTAAGAATTTCTGTAACCTTCATTGCAGCTATCATGATCTAACCATAGGGAAAAAAGTTTTAGACCCAATGCTATTGAGCAGCGAAGGGTCGCTAGTTAGCTTGGTGTACCTCTAATCTTTTTAAGGAATAAACTGAACTACTAACTGAAGCTGTAACATTCCGGATTTTTCTCAGATGTTGGGCAACACTAAGATTTTCTTTTGTCAGTAGATTATGGGTTAAGCGATCAATTGTAGCTGACAAACAAAGTCTCTACAGCTTAAGCAAATATTTATCTAACCTGCTAGAAGCCCTACTGAGCTGTCAAGTTAATACCCTCAGTAGGGCCGGGAAGTAGGGAAAGTCGCAATTGGAATCAATTCAATTAACCACCACGCTGCATTCAATACCTGTACTATCAAGTCATACTGAACTTCTTTGATAGAAAGAAAAAATGAGGATTGGCATCGTTGGCTTGGGATTAATTGGTGGCTCACTAGGGTTAGACTTAAGAAAGTTTGGTCACCAAGTACTAGGGGTATCCCGACAAGCACAAACCTGTCAGCGGGCAATTGAACGGGGTGCTGTCGATAATGCCAGTATTGATTTTTCTCTGCTCAGAGAGACAGATCTAGTTTTTCTCTGTACCCCCATCGCCGCGATCGCACCTACCTTGAAGCAGTTAGTTCCCCATCTTGCGCCAGAGACAATCATCACTGATGTGGGTTCTGTCAAAGCAGTAGTGGTTGAAACCATTTCTCCCCTCTGGCATAACTTCGTTGGTGGACATCCCATGGCCGGAACCACTGAAACTGGTATTGAAGCTGCTCAGTTTAAATTATTTGCTGGTAACCCCTACGTCCTGACACCAATTGAGACAACACCACCTGCTGCGGTGAAAATTGTTGAGGCTTTGGTGCGATCGCTCACCACCAAAGTTTATATTTGTAAACCAGAAGACCATGACCGTGCAGTAGCTTGGATTTCTCACTTACCCGTGATGGTTAGCGCCAGTTTAATTGATGCCTGTACTAATGAATCTGACTCTATCATTTTAGAGTTGGCAAGAAATTTAACAAGCTCTGGTTTTCGTGATACTAGTCGTGTCGGTGGTGGTAATCCTGAGCTAGGAGTAATGATGGCCCGTTATAATCGCCAATCTCTTTTAGATTCTCTCCATGTTTACCGCGACAGTCTTAACCAAATAATTGAGTTTGTCGAGCAAGAAGACTGGCAAAGTTTAGAAAAAAGATTAGAGAAAGCTAATTTAGAGCGTTCACAGTTTCTCAGCTAATTTTACTTGAATAGGGTTACAAATTTTGACTTAAATTCCCAGCTTTTCTACCCCAAATCTTCTTAGATTAGTATTAGATCAAGAGTGATTGCAAAAAGCAGCAACTATTGATGTTCTCGAAGCGTAAAGAAGCAGAAGGAGTGTTTGCTTCAAGGGGCGTGAATAGGCTAGAACAACTACTAAGTGGCTTTTACCAACACCTGTTCGTCCTCAATTTTGGCGTTGTAGTTCTTCAAAGCAGTGGTTGCTGGACCATTAGTTACACTACCATCTGGAGCAAATTTTGAGCTGTGGCAGGGACAGGCGAAGGCGGCTTCCTTCGCTTGCCACTCAACACTGCACCCTTGGTGCGGACAGCGAAGATCTAAGGCAATTACATTGTCTGCGTTGGCGGGATCTCGAATGGCAATCACGGGGCCAGCGGCAAAGCCTTTATCCACTAACGCCCCTTTTGTATCCAAATCTGCTACCGAGCCTAGGGGGGCAAAGCCATCAGCGCTGGCAGGGGTCTTAGCAGTTGGCTCAGCCTTCTCTGGAGAGTCTTGGGGGGTACAGGCAGCTAAAGCCATAGGCAGGGAACTGGCAAGAAACCCTACTCCTACCCAGCTCATAAAGTCGCGACGTTTCATACATTCACTCCTTGAAAGGGCTGGTTCTATATTGTACTCTCCCCAAAGTGACAAAAGAGGGATTAGAGCAAGTTGAAGCAGATCAAAATGGCTGATAACGCACTGAAAAGTAAAGACCGTTTTCTTGCAGTGAGTTGTCCCGATCGCTAACTGAAATTAAGGGGATGCCATAGTCTAGGCGCAAAGATAAATCTGGATTTATGAGCCACTGCAAACCTAATCCTAATCCAGCAATTGTCGCTGGGTCAGGGTCAATATCTCCATTATTCCAGACTGTACCGATTTCAAAAAAAGGCTCTAACTGTAGTACTCTAGGGTCTTTGGTGAGGGGAATGCGAACTTCGACTGAACCCATAATGCCATTATCGGCAATTAGTTGGTTTTGTCGGTAGCCTCGAATGGTATCGACTCCACCAAGACTGAAACGTTCCAAGGATAGTAAGGAGTCTGGGGTAAGTTGGGCGTTAATTCGTGCTACTAGCAAGTTTCTGGGTGACAACTGCTGCACCCACTGAAATTGTCCCAACCAGGAAAAGAATTGTCCATCTGTCCCTGTATCATTGACGGTTGCATCAAAGGCATCTATCCCTAGACTGAATTGAGAGCGAGCAGCCAAGACTCGTCTCGCGTCGCGATTGACCCAATCTTGAGAAAAGCGAATCACGGTAACTTTGGACTCCCCGTCTTCTGGGCCCTCTGTGAAGGAAAAGGGTCTATCTTCGAGGATAAAGGTTTGGCTGCGACGTAGGTCGAAGGATAAGCTTAGAGCAAATTCACTGGTTGGTTTTCTGGTCAGGGGTTGACGGAAACCTAGGGAATAGGTTTGAGTTTTGCTTCTAATACCGATATCTCGGAAATCATCTTCAATAACGTCACTATCACCATTGTTATAGCGGAAGCTGAGAGTACCGCTACGAGAATTAACGGGGATGGTATAACTAACGTCGTAGAGGTCGAGTCCTTCAGTACGACCGTAGTTAACACTGAAGCGATCGCCAAATCCCAACAGGTTATCATGGCTGACTTCTAGGTTACCTTGAAGGGAACCAACACTAGGAGACTGGTCATTTTCTGTAGTGATTGCAGCGTGAAAGGCTGGTGCTTCCTTGAGGCTAACTCGTAAAATATTTTTGCCTACAGTTGTGCTAGGAGCTAACTCAGCATTTACCTGCTCAATAAGGGGATTGAGTTGCAGAAGTTGCAAGGCTTCTTCTAGGCGTGGTTGGTTTAAAGGAGAAGAGGTGGCCTGTTCTAGGCGCGATCGCACATATCCTTCTCGTAATTGATTTAACCCACCAATTTCAATCTGTTCGAGTTCACCTTCTACCACTTGGACTTGGACTGTACCAGTGCTAAGGTCTTGAGAATCGAGTAGAAAAGCTCCAGAGGTAATGTAGCCGTTTTCAATATAGAGTTGGATAATTGCAGAGCGTAGTTGCAGTAAGTCTTCAAAGGTGACTTCGCGGTTCTCGTAAGTCTGGGTTTCTGCTTCTATTTCTTCATGCAAGACGGTATTTCCCAGTACTTCTACTTTTTTAATCAAGAAGCGTTCTCCAGAGGGGAAAGTTACTTCAGGTGAGTCTTGGGTTGGGGGAGGTTGCAGTTCTGGTTGAGGTGGTAATGTCGGTGTTTCATCAGGGAGAGGAGGGGGTGATTGAGGGGGTTTAGGGATAGTTTGCTCAACCGCGTCAGGTGCAGTTGGGGGAATAGTAACCCCTGGTGGTGGTGTAGACTGAGCGACTGCGCTCAGGGCAAAGCAAGTTGAGGTCGCCATGCAAGAACCGGAGATGGCAACCCTTTTGAGGATTGGGTACATATTGATGTTATTGGATTAAGGACATTCCCGACTCAAGACGAGTTTCCCGTTGGGTAATCGATACACCCCAGTTGGTTCAACAATTGGGTCGCCTTTTTGCCAAGGACGATTGGGATTCGTAGTTGAGGGTGCCTCTTCATCAGGTAGAGTTTCGATGTCTACTGTAGGAAAGCTGGACATATGAGCATCTCCAGGACGCTGGGGTAAACTACCAGTACCTACAACAGTAAAGCTTCCCTGTTGGGGTTGATGGCGGCGAACAATACAGCTATTAGCCAGAAGGCTTTCAGTATCAATCTGGTTATTTGGTAATTCGGTCAGGCTATTTTGAATAAAGGTGGTATCGGGTAGAGTGATAACTCCGCTAACCGCGCCAGAAGCATTGATATCGACTTGAGCATTATTTTCGAGAGTGGCTGGGTCAGTACCTTTGGGGGCAGGTTGATAGTCTTCACCGAAGAAAGCAGGAGTATCAAGGAAAATGTCACCGCCTTGACCATCGCGAGCAAAGGCAAGGATATCACTATCATCGAAAGCGAGGATGGAGTCAGCCGTTAGAATAATGTTGCCACCGCCACCTGCACCACTAAAAACACTGGTAGTGATGTCAGAGTCACCCCATAGGCGGATATCTCCGGCGGTGATGGTAAGGGAACCTCCGGTAGATTTAGTAGTGGAAGTTGCGATGGTGCCATTGTTAGCTTCTAGGGTGTCGAAGACTGTAATGTTGAGCTTACCTGCGGTTCCATCTCCCCTGCTAGCGCTGGATATGAATGCCCCATCCTGTAGCAGTAAGTTCCGGGTTTGAACTGTAATGTCTCCCCCATTGCCTGTGGCATCTGGGCCAACTTGCGCATCGATACTACTGGAATTCCCTTCGGAGTCGGACCCGCTCACTTCAATGGCCTCAGTAGCATTGACAGTTAAGTTTCCTGCATTCCCTTCTCCAAATGTGGATGCTCCCAAAATAGCACCGTCAAGAATGCGCAAGCCCTGGGTTTCTATGAAAATATCTCCCCCATTGCCTGTGGCCTCATCATCAACATCGGCAAACAAACCACTGGGACTTCCATCAACAGGGTTATCGCCAATCAACTCAATTTCAGTAGCATTGACCTTTAAGTTACCCCCATTTCCTGTGCCGAAGGTGGACACGGCGATGAACCCCCCCTGGCTGAGAGATAGTTGCGCTGTCTCGATGGTCAAATTCCCACCATCACCTGTGGCACCTGAGTTAACTTGCGCCGCGATACTACTGGAATTTCCTTCGGGGTCAGACCCGCTCACTTCAATGGCCTCAGTGGCAGTTACAGTTAAGTTTCCTGCATTCCCTTCTCCAGATGTCGAGGCGGATAAACTAGCACCATCAAGAATTCGCAACTCCTGGGTTTTGATGATTACATCTCCCCCATTGCCTGTGGCACCTGAGTTAACTTGCGCATCGATACCACTGGAATTTCCTTCTTTGTCAGACCCCCTCACTTCAATACGCTCAGCAGCAGTTATAGTTAAGTTTCCCGCATTCCCTTTTCCAAATGTGGAGGCGGATAAACTAGCACCGTCAAGAATGCGTAAGCCTTGGGTTTCGATGATTACATCTCCCCCATTGCCTGTGGCATCTTCATTGACATCAGCAAACAAACCACTGGGATTCCCATCAATGGGGTCATTGCCAATTAAGTCAATTTGGGTCGCATTGACGGTTAACTCACCCCCATTTCCTGTGCCGAAGGTGGACACGGCGATGAACCCCCCCTGGCTGAGAGATAGTTGCGCTGTCTCGATGGTCAAATTCCCACCATCACCTGTGGCATCTGGGCCAACTTGCGCCGCGATACTACTGGAATTTCCTTCGGGGTCAGACCCGCTCACTTCAATGGCCTCAGTGGCAGTTACACTTAAGTTTCCTGCATTCCCTTCTCCAAATGTCGAGGCGGATAAACTAGCACCGTCAAGAATTCGCAACTCCTGGGTTTTGATGGTCACATCTCCCCCATTCCCCGTACCTCTATTACTAACTGATACCTGTCCTCCATCGCGTACCAGTAAGCGTTCGGTGTCAATCGTTACGTTTCCTCCAGTTCCTGAACCAAAAACACGGGCTGTTAGGAATGAACCATCACTCAGAACCACCGGAAATCGGGGTTCGGAAGGGGGAGTCGGGGAGCCTCTGGCTTTAAGACATGAGGGGGAACGACTCCCCCTTGCATAGACAACCGAGCCTAACAGCGAGTCATTTGCTATCTGCAACCCATTTCTGGTTTTCAATGTACTGCTTGACGGTATTGATAGGCGCACCCCCAACCGTGACAACAAAATAGCTATTTGTCCAAAGGCTAGGTAATCTTCGTTTGAGCCAAGGGAACTCACTTCGCAAGAGTCTAGATGAGCGACCTTTCAAATGCTTAACAACTCGGTGAATCCCAAACTGAGGGTCGCAGTCAATGAGTAAATGAACGTGGTCAGGCATAACTTCCTGCTCAAGGATATCGAAGTTAAATTCCTTTGCCATCTCCAAGGCAATTTGCTTGAACCGCTCATCAACACTATCTACTAAGACTGGACGACGATATTTTGGACAAAATACAACATGGTATTTGCAACTAAATACTATGTTTTTATTACTTTTATAGTTCCTTTGACTCATTCATGCTAATGTCAGATAGGTTTACTTAGCCTATCACTGTGTCGCGTAAGTCAACATCTACATTTATTACCGAAATCCCTTTGACGGTTAACCCGTCCGAGGAGAAGGTGTTGCTGTCACGACTAGAGGCAGGTCGCCAACTCTACAATGCCTGCTTAGGCGAAGCAATACGTCGAGTTAGATTAGTAAGGCAATCCAAACTGTTTGGACAAGCCAAAAAACTTCCTAAAACGACCAAAGGTAAGCCAA
>JBAUJE010000222.1:0-10836 GCA_049683475.1 Coleofasciculaceae cyanobacterium
AAATAAAGAAGGATTTTACAAATAATTTCTTACTTTCGCCGCAACAGGATAGAAGGCTATAGCTTCTGGGTGTTGGGCGATTTTTTTATACTCATCTGTAAGTTAAGTTAGGACAATTTAGTTTTAAGTTTGGTGCGATCGCACAGGAAGGCGAGGCGATCGCACTTGGGTTGGGTTTATTCTCCTGGGATATAACGAGTAATGGCACGCATTAGTTTACCGGGAATAGGAGCAGGCATTAAAGGACTCCATTCATTAATATGGGCGAAACGCATGCGGTAAAGGGTTTGGATAATGTTGGTAATACCTTTGCTAGAACCGATCACGATGAGGGGAGACACGGAGAGATCTAATAAAAGCTAAACCACCAAAACCTTCAACTGACTAAACCAATTCTCCGTAACGTAGTAATTAAACTTGTATATAAAACCAAGGCTTCAACCTAAATGAATACCAAAATTGAACTTGATGACTTTAAACAACAAGTAGCCGATATTTACAGTCAAAGAAGTGAAACCTACGACCAAGGAGATTTTCACCCAAAAATTGCCCACTGTCTGATAGAATATGCGGCCATAGAATCTGGTCAAAAAGTTTTAGATATCGCCACCGGAACAGGACTCGTTGCAATCGAAGTAGCAGAATTAGTAGGTAAAGATGGTCAAGTCGTAGGAGTGGATATTTCCACTGGTCTTTTAGAACAAGCTGAACACAAAATTTCAGCAGCAGGTTTAAATAATATTGAACTGATGCTTGCTGATGCAGAAACTCTGGATTTTCCCAACAATACTTTCGACAGAGTTCTATGTTGTTCAGCACTACCTCTTTTCACCAATGTTCCAGCAGATTTGCGTTTATGGCGTAGTTTCCTTAAACCAAATGGATTAATTGGCTTGTGTGTTTTTGCTGACACTGCTTTTATTGCTGGTGTTGTACTTAAGAAAGTTGCTCAAAGATATGGTGTTTCTTTAGTATTTAGTGATTTAACGGGAACAGAAGAGAAGTGTCATGTACTTCTACAAGAAGCAGGTTTTCAAGATATTGAATTTAAAACGGAGCAGTTTGGCAAATATGCCAGCTTAAATCAAATTAAATGGCCATGGGAAAACATTTTAGAGTATCCTCTCTGTCGTCCTTTAAAGCAACTATCCTCCCAGCAATTGGAGCAAGCAAAAGCAGAGTATGAGGCAGAACTTGAGGCGTTGGTAACAGACAAAGGAATTTGGAATGATATTACAACTTTCTTTGTCTTCGGTCGTAAGGGAAAAGACGCATAAACCATAATTTTTGAGTTACCTTGAAAGTAGCTGTTTCTCAAACTAATTGACTATGACTTCTACTCGACTCAAAACATCCATTGTTTACCCAGATACTGATGGAGCACCTATGGCAGAGAGTGACATAGCTCGCGATTATCTCATCTATAGTGTCGAAACTCTCAGTCTCTATTTTCAAGAGCGAAAGGATGTTTATGTTTCTGGTAATCTTTTTATCTACAACGAGAAAGGTGTTCCTGATGCGGTTGTCGCGCCTGACGCATTTGTTATTTTTGGGGTAAGTAATCGCCAAAGAATGAGTTATAAAGTCTGGGAGGAAGGAGGTAAAATGCCAGATTTCATCCTAGAAATAACTTCTAGCAGTACCCGCAATCAAGATCAGGTAGAGAAGCCTCAGAAGTATGCGAGAATGAGAGTAGCAGAGTATTTCCAATATGATCCATCAGGGGATTATCTACAACCCCAACTAAAAGGTTCTCACTTGGTTGAAGGTAAATATCAGCCAATGCAAGCTGAGGTTAGAGAAGAAGGTATTCTCTCAATCCATTCTCAGGTTTTGGGATTAGATTTACGCTTAGTAGAAGGTAAGTTACGATTCTACGAACCGCAGACGGGAAAAAAACTTTTGAGTTACAAAGAGATTGAGTTGGCGCGTCAGCAAGCTGAATCAGCACGTCAGCAAGCTGAACAAGAACGGGAAGCTGAAGCGCGATCGCGACGTGAGGCGATTCCTCGTTTAATGGAGATGGGATTAAGTTTGGAGCAAGTTGCAGCAGCTTTAGGTTTGTCTGTACAGGAAGTTAGTCAGTATATAGAGTCTCAGCTAGGGTGAATTTTGACACCACAGTTTCGATAGAGAAATCATCCTTATATAAATTGCTCTGGTAAAATTTCAGCGTCAACCTAAATAAAAATGAGCTTAAATTTTGAAGCTATTAAAGAAGCAATCAGTATCCCTGAGTTCTGTAATACAGATTTACTTAAAATTGCTTTAACTCATCCCTCTTACGTTTACGAAGATTCAAGACTAAATAGACAGCAACAAGAACTACAGGAACGCCAGTACAGAAGGTTAGCAATCTTGGGAGACTCAATTTTCAATACTGCGGTTGTTGACTACCTGTATCAGTATTCTCCTAGCCTTAATAAAGGTGAAATTACTGAGTGGAAAAGTTGTCTTGTCAGTCGAAACAAAGCCTACGAGTTTGCAAAAAAAATTAACTTACCTTCTCTCTGTTTATTGGGAGGTAGTGAACGCAACCAAGGAGAAAATAAAACTAAAGGCACCTTTGATGAAATGTTTGAGGCTTTAGTAGGTGCAATCTATCTAGAATGGGAGAGTGACTTTTCCCGCACTCGTGATTGGCTTTGTGAACACTTCCTTGAGAGAGCTATTCAAGACTTGTTAACTGAGAGAAGTTTCACTGAAAATCCATTACCGGAAGATAGCTTGCAAAAGATTAGTAATATGGACTATGCCGAAGCTATCCAGGAACTTAAGCAAATGCAACAACAGGCAAATTTGCTGGTTACTGGCGATGAAAAATTGCAGCAGATACTGAGCTGGATAAATCAGAAATCTCTCGCAGTTGAAGATTTTTACAAGCCAGTAAAAGTTAGAGCTTTTTATCTTGCACTTATCCGTCTTCTTGGCTTAGCCTTGGTTCGTAACTGTGACCCTAGCAAAGGAAGCGCCAAAGCTCGTCAGTTTTTCTCTAGTTTTAATCGTGCTGATAACACCGCACTTAGCCTTGCCTTTTCTGCTAACCCTAATATTGATCCAGCCAATGTCCTCATACCTATTTTTGTCCTTAATCTTGAGCCAGAAGTGAAAGAACTAATGCAAGAACTACGAATTGAATTGCCTAAACCGCAGACAGATAGAGAAAGTTTCGAGGCATGGAGACAAGCTAATGGTCTAGCTTGGCTTGAAAAATTTAAAGCCGCACTCGGTCATGATTTGCAATTTAGCAAACAACAGAAAGAATCACTAAAGAAGTACTATGAAAAAAATAAGCTTTTGATTGAGTGTCTACATGCTGCTTCTAATATTCCTCTAGAAGAGCGAGAGAAAATTAAAGAAACTCTCTTCCAGCTTCCCACTTAGTCAGCGATTAAATCTGTGTATCAAACAAAGGAGCTAACCTAAATGAATACCGAGATTGAGCTTGATGAGTTTAAACAGCAAGTAGCTGATGTTTACAGTCAAAGCTGACTAAACCAGAATGTTTTAGCTACATTGAAAGTAGCCACTTCTTAAAATGGTACATCAGAGTCTCCTTTTTCTGAGCTATCTTCTTCTCCCCACTTAGCATCTGACTCAGCTGCTTTGTATTTTTTCGACTTTTTCGTCTCATCTATTTCATAAAGGGAAGGAGAAGGTAAAATCTCTAATTGCTGATGCTTCAACTTAGGCTTCTTTGCCTTTTTCTTTTCTCTAGCTTTGGCTGGTGGGTTATTACTACGCCGACGCTCAGAAGTTCTTTCCTCACTAGTATCTTCAGTTATTACTTCATAGAGAATAGCCAACTTATCTTTACTTTTCCCCTTACGTAAAACCCTACCTAAACGCTGTATATATTCACGAGAAGAACCAGTGCCAGACAATATAATAGCCACACGAGCATCCGGGACATCGACACCTTCATTCAGAACATGAGAAGCCACTAAACTTTTATATTCTCCCTCACGAAAACGAGTAAGAATGTCATGACGTTCTTTAACTGCTGTCTGATGAGTAATGGCGGGAATTAGTAATCCTTGAGAAATACGGTAAACAGTAGCATTATCATTGGTAAAGATAAGAATACGTTCCGGGTAATGCTGACTAAGCAAATCCACCAACAGCCGTAATTTACCATCTGTGCATAGGGCAATTTCCTTGGCTTCTCGGTGTGCTAACATTGCTCTGCGTCCGGCTGGTGATCTTGCAGAAGTCATCACAAATTTTTGCCAGCCATCAAGGCTACCTAAATTAATCTTTGCCTCTCTTAAAAACTGATTACGCAGTTTAATACAAGTATCGTAGCGATCGCGTTCTTTGGCTAAGAGCTTAACCTTAATTTGAACTACTTTGTGTTCAGCTAGGGCAAAACCAGCTAATTCCTCTGGACTTTTACGATATACTTCTAAGCCAATTAGAGCATTAAGTTCTTGGTGGCGTCCATCGGAACGTTCAGGGGTAGCAGTTAGTCCGAGACGGTAGGGAGCAATGGCATATTCTGCAATCACTTTATAAAAGTCTGTAGGCAAATGGTGGCATTCGTCGAAGATTAACAGACCATAAAGATTGCCTAAAGCTTCGGCATGGATAGCAGCACTATCATAGGTGGAAATGAGGATTGGTGTGCGATCGCGTGAACCTCCTCCCAGTAAACCCACATCCACATCTCGAAAAGCTGCTTCCAACTGAGCGTACCACTGATGCATTAAATCTAGGGTTGGTACGATAATCAAAGTGCTGCGAGGTGTTGCCTGCATTGCTAATTGAGCCAAATAGGTCTTACCTGCGGCTGTTGGTAGCACTACCACACCTTTGCGTCCTGCCTGTTTCCAGGCTAAAAGTGCCTCCTGCTGGTGGGGGTAAGGTTCCATCTCAAAGCTAGCGATTAACTCTAGTGGAGCAAACTCCTTAGCTTCATCGATGAAATTAGTCTCTTCTGCTTGTAGTGCTTCTACTAGGGAACGATAATGAATGCCTTGGATGCGGAATTTCTCTATACGATCATCCCAAGTAGCATAATCCACCCAAGCTTTACCCCTCGGTGGCGGATGCAAAATCAGTGTTCCCCGATCAAAAGTCAATTTGGGGAGACGCGCCATGAGTTTCTCTGATTCCCCTACCTCAGTTATTGTAAGACCTACGGAAACAAATCTTACTATTTATTCGTCCAATTGGTCAGACTAACAAGTACTTTCTCAGCAGCTTGGCACTTTTTTTAGTCGTGCTAGCATGGCGGTTGACAGCAATCAATTATTTATTTCTTCAAAGAAAAACTCTATGGGAATTACTCCAACTACGGTCTTTTTTGTGCTGCTTGTTTGTGCCAAGATATTTTTCAATTATCTTGGCTTACCTATATTATATCAAAATTTGTTTTTTGGGGTTTTTCTGTTGGTAGCTTTCCTGTGTTTTGTAGAACACTTTATTTACATTGTTCTACCAACACGCCTTATTTTCCAAGGCAATTACGACGGTAGTCTCGATCTATACTACCGAGGTTGGAAGAAAAGTATTTTGGCAAAGATAGACAAAGTATTTAGACAAAATATAATGATTGGCATAGCAATCAACTATAGCAGAAAGGGTAACTTTGAATCTTCACTGAAATGGTTAGAAAAAATCAATGAGGAGAAGCCAGCAACAAGAGCCGTCAGATGGTACTACTCCTCTCTCTATGCCAATAATTTATTATTATTCAAACGCAATGTCAAAAGAGCAGAAGAATTTATCAATATTGCCTTATTTATTTATCCTAACCATTATTTTGCTAAGGTCTTAAAGCTTTTAGAATGTTATTTATGCCTACTAGTCAACAAACAGGAGAAAGCTACAGCTTTAGTAGAAGAATATATTGCAAGTCAACAATCAAAACCTAAGAAAAGTTTACTGACATCTTTTTTAGAGCTCATTTACGGTAACGACGAAGCTTATACAAGTGCAGCTGAAAATTTTTACCTAGGTTACTATTATAAAGCCCTCAATGATCTTGAACAGGCAAGGATACACTTTAAAATTACCGCATCCTGCCCCCAGGATAATTTTTATAAGCAAAAGGCTAAAGAATATTTAAATGGCATATCTGTCTAAGCAGCCTCTCTACCCTCAAAGTTCTTGATGCCTTACTCCTAGACACTGCTTACTTTCCAAGTCGCTTGTTACCCCCCCAGCCTCTTTATCCTAAGAACCCAACCAACCTAAAACACCTTTAGCCATTCTTCTTTGCACTGACTGGTCCGAAAGTAAGCTTGATAGTAACCGACGCAAAACCCACCGGCGCACAGTAGGTAGAAACAATAATAATAATCTTTTGATTCCCACCTGCAATAACCACGACATTAACGCCGTTCCTAACCACATCCAAGGATTCTCCTGCATCCTCTCTAAATTAGGAATTACTGTTCCTGCTACACTCAGCAAAGATAGTAACCAGGAAATCAGATTCAGCTTTACCAATAATCTTAGATTTAACTTACCTAGCAGTTGGTCAATTAGCCAGTAGTGAGCAGAAGCAAGTTGGTAACAAAAGTCAGAATTTTCTAAACAGTCGCTTTTAATCTGGTGAATTATATCTCCATCAGTAGCAACTAGACTACGCATTAAGGCCTGCTGGCTTCCGGCAGATTTGTAGTAAGTGCAAAATGTCAACCCAGACTGTAAATGAGTAACCTGATCGATGAGGGCATAATAACGCAAATCAGCTAGCAACTGGCGCGAAATTTCCAACCTCTCACCAGTTTCTTGAGCTTGTTTAATTTTACTGAGAGCTTCTGTATCTAAGGTGAAGCGAACACCGTGAAAGAGGATAATAGAGCGAGTCACCCTTTCTTTTTCAACTTCAATGTAGCGCTCTAAATTGAGAGCTTTTTCTACAGAATCCTTTGGTAAATTATCCTGGGAAAGACGATATTGCACTGGAGGAAAACCCAACCTTTACTCTTCTTCTGTCGCTCTATTCCAGGGAAAAATATCACTGACAGAACGCCCTGTTAGTGAAGATTGCACTAGACCAATAACAAACTTTAACAGTCCGCGCCACTGCCTTTCGCCAGAGGTAACCCCCTCTCGATGAATTTGTAGAATCAGTTCTCGGTGAGGATGGTCGAAAAGATCCTCACAGTAGCGGTTGATCACATCACCATCGAGCTGAATTATGGTTTGGGCATAAATCATATCAGTTTTGACCGCCTTGCGGAGAACCTCGGAACTAGTATGGACTGGTTGTTCTCCCTGCTTTTTGTGCAGCGCCTTACTGCGATTGTCTAGAGCAGCTTTCAGCTCACTCATCTTACGCAAGCTGCGTAAGAAACGGCTGTTACTGAGGAGTCTTTTTGCTTTGAGAATTTCTTCTGGGTTGGTGGGTCGCAGAGGATCAGGTAGTCGAGTTTGAATTTCATCTAATTCTACTGTTGGCTCGGTCATTATTTTGTTATCCCCGCTGACCGCCTCTAGGACAGTTGGCTCATAAAGCGCCGATTTTGGATCGGTTAAAAGTAAGGTGTACTCTAGTTCGAGGTTCTTGCGTATTTCAAGGTAGCGATCGCGTAGAGACTCGTGAATATCAAGTTGTTCGAGATATTCTTCTGAAATGGGATAGATATCTCGGTAAGCTTCCCAAGCAATGAACTTATCACCATCAATGTCTTGGACAACCATTGTGTTGACTTCCAAGGCGGTGACATCGGTAAGTACTTCTCCTAATGATTGCAAAAAGTAACTCAGGGTTTGACCTAGACCAGAGGTAAGAGAACCTCTGTTGGTTTCTCCTTCTCTAAGTTCCTTTATCGGGCGGTTTCTTGTATTAACCACAACGGTCAAACCTCTCTATTAATTTTTGTTCTGGTCAGGAAAAGGACTCGACGACGGCGGTGGTGTCTGCGTTTTCTCACCAGTCTCCTCCCTAGACTTGCCCTCGTTTTCTGGCAAAACTGTCTCTTGAGTATCTTGCGATGAAATTACGTATTCTGAGCCGGGGGGAGAAGAGGAAAAGTCCTCAAATTGCATGTCAGCAAATAGCTCCTCGTCATCAGTTATTGTTGAGTTTACCAGCTCATCGGAGGAATCAGTTTCTTCAAACCAATCTTCTAGCAAGTCACGAGACTCATCTTCGAGTTGCTCACTAATACCAGTTTTTGATGGCTGTTCTAACTGAGCATCTGTCTTCGGATGGTTGCTTAACTCCGAATTATCATCTTTTTCCTGGGATGACTTCAGTAGAGTAAATTCTCCTAGTGAATCAGACTGCTCAAATCCCCTATCAAGATTATCTCGGTCTTGGATCTCTTGATAAGGTTCCAGTTCTTCTATATCAAAGCTATCCCAGTCTTCTTCTGTTTCTAACTCTGAGACTGACTGATCAAAAGCTGGGGTTGTCGCGAAAGGATCTGATTCCTTATTTAAATTATCCCAGTCCTCATCCTGTGTCACAGCCGAAGATGAGTTAGTGTTAACGGGTCGATCTAGTAAAGGTTCTGTATCATCAATATCCCAATCATCCCAGCCCTCCTCATCTGCCAGTAAATCCAGATACTCTTGCTTACCTTCTCCCTCTTCTTGATCAGAGGATATTTCTGTGTATTTGAGTTCTTTGTCGGAGTTTTCTAACTCAGGGGATGGCTCCCTTTCTGCTCTTTGGTGCCAATCCTCAGTCTTTGCTGATTGAGCAATCTGTTGACTAGATTCTGCTTCTAGGGGCGGCAAAGAATCTAGTAGGTCATCCCAGACAGACTCATCTTCATAATATTCCTGAGCCGCCTCCCATTCTGAATATTCTTGTTTATCTGTCGGTGGTAGTTCAGACCAATTAAGGGGAATATTTTCCGGTGGTGTTACAGAAGTCATTCCCTCTTCAACCACCAGTTCAGAACTAATAACTGAATCAGGTATCACTGAACTCTCAGGAATGACTTCCCATTCATCTATTGGTATTTCCCTAGCTGTGGGCAATAGCTGTTTCTCAAAACCACTATTTCCTGACTCAAGGACGGGAGTATTTGCTACTTTTTGACTCGTATTTAGCCAAACCTCAAACAACTTTTGCAAACTCTTGAGGTTACTATTAATAATCTGACTGCCTTGGACAACTTGCTCTAGGTGGAATTGTTGTAGTTCCCGATAGGGTCCATTGCCAATAAACTGGTCACCTATCTCATTCTCGATATCACCATCAATTATATTGATATGAGTACGTAGGCAATGACCAGGCCTGACCTGATTTGCCTCTCTCCCTTCTGAGTCTGAAGCTACCCGAGTAGTAATTCTCAAATCAACAGCTTCAGTAACTGCCAGACTAAAAGCCTTAGAAAGGTTGCCTGCCTTAAGTTCTTTTCTAAATTCGTCGCTCAACCCCATAATAATCTTCCCCTTAAATTCAGGCGGTTTGCTGACCAAAGAAGCGTGAAAGTGCCAAAAATTTTGCACTTTTTGAAAGCATTAGGGCAAATTGTCTTGACTAGAAGGAGGTAGGGCAGAATTTTCCTCACCACGAAGGCGTGATACCTGTGGCATCTGGCTAACGGTATTAGTCAGAACATTAAAAAGCTGTTGCAAGGAATCAAGATTTTGTTGAATAATCTGTCGTCCTTCTTGAACTTGACTCAGGTGAAATTGGCGCAGTTCCGTATAACGACCATTTCCAATAAACTGAGAGCCAACTTCGTTTTCAATGTCACCGTCAACGATATTAATACGGGTGCGCATTCGGCAATCAGGACGTGGCTGATCTGCTTTGACTGAAAGCAGATTCTCTTTCTCTGAACTAGACTCGGACACCCAGGTGGTAATTTCTAACTCAACGACTTCACCCAACGCTAGGGTGAGGGCATCAACAATTTTGCCTGCCCTGAGTTTTTCCTTGAAGTCATCGCTGGTTGCCATAAAGTTTAAAATTGCCTCAATCTGTGCAGTTAGCTCAAGATTAGACCAAAAGTGCTTTGAATGTAGCTTCTTTAGATCTAACCTTAATAAATTTATGATATTCCCTAAACCTTTGTCTGAAGTAATGGGAGTTGGGGGAGATGAGGAGGATGGTTGAGCAATCCTTTAGACAATTTACATTGTCCACTACCAAAAATCTGTTACCTCATATTTTAAGTTAGCTAGCATCTGGCGCAGGAGGGGCAAGCTTAGACCAATAACGTTACTGTGACAACCTTCTATTTTCTCTATAAACAGACCTCCTTGACCCTCTAAGGCAAAGCAGCCAGCACAGAGAAGTGGTTCACCTGTCGCTACATAAGCTTGCACGGCGCGATCGCTCACTTGGGCGAAGTAAACCCGTGTCATGCCGCAGCGTGTTATGGTTTTGTTCTGAGCTAGGTCGATTAGGGCATGACCTGTGTAAAGCATGCCCGTAGAGCCTCGCATTTTTCGCCAACGAGCGATCGCTTCTGCTGGGTTAGCAGGTTTACCGTGAATTTCTCCTTTGACACTCAGGACTGAATCACACCCTAGTATCAAGGCATTACTAAATTGACTAGCTACTGTCTTGGCTTTACACTCAGCCAGTGTTTGCACCAAATCTACTGGGTCATCAAGTTTAACTTGAGATTCATCAAAGTCACTTTTGCAGATTACTGGTTTAATCCCAGCCTTTTCCAACAAGCGTTTGCGTGCGGGTGAGGCTGAGGCTAGTACAAATGTTGGAACCCCCATACATAAATTCGGATTGAAGATTAGGTAAGCGAGGATAATTTTCCTTTAGTCTGCAAGAGCTGAGATCACCCCATGCCTAGAAGGGCAGGGGGTTCCATAAGTTAATCCAACTCTCCCCAGCTCTCGGATAAGTCGAACAAACATAATTGTACGGCTTCTCCTACAGCATCTGGGTTCTTATTGGTT